>JAGVAB010000144.1 GCA_020060485.1 Anaerolineales bacterium | reverse complement strand
GAATAAACCCTGGTGATACACAGACCGTCTTTCGTCCGGCCTTGTGCCATCAATAAAAGAAACAAATGGAAAATTAACTTTGAGAAAGCTATAGTTGTTCCCAAAGCCCCGCTGAATTTCGCATTAAAGTTCTGGCCGGGTATGTTAAAATGACGGGATGAGAAAAAAACTGGTACTTTTAGGATGTTTGTTGTTCCTGGCGGGCGGGTGCAGCCGGGCTGCCTTGCAGCCTGTTCCTGATGCGGAGGCCTTGACGGCCACCCCTGTTCATTTGGCAAGCAGCACACCGGCAGCTACGCCGACTGCTGAAGCTCGTCCAACGCCCACCGCACTGCCGCCGGGGATCAATCCTTTGACTGGTCTGGCAGCAGCTGACCCGGCATTGCTGGAAAGGCGGCCGATCATTGTCAAGGTACAGAATGTGCCGCGTGAGAGCCGCCCGCAATGGGGGCTTTCATTGGCAGATATTGTATATGAATACTACATTGAATATGGCGACACGCGCTTTGCGGCGGTATATTACGGGCAGGACAGCTCGCTGGTGGGGCCGATCCGTTCGGCGCGGCATGTGGATATGCACCTGGTGGAAATGTACCAGTCACTGTTGATCTTTGGCGGGGCCTATGCAGATCTGTATGAGCAAATGCTGGAATCGGACTTCGGCGACCGTTTGATCCGCGAAGGGCCGAATACAGCGGCTGCCTTGCGCCGCTATGACCCTAACGGCTGGAATTACCTGCTGGCTGATACCGGCGCAGTCAAAGAGGTGGTAGAGCTGTACCGGATGGACAATGAACGACCTGACCTGCAAGGCATGGCCTTTGCTCTTGAGCCGCCGCAGGATGGACAGACGGGCAGCGACCTGTTTGTGCGCTTCTCAGGCGGCATGTATTCCCACTGGCAGTATGATCCGGCTGGCGGAGGGTATGTGCGCTATGCGGATGCCGAGAATGATGTGGACCGCAACAAACCGGTGTATGCCTTGCAAACCGACCGCTTGACGGAGGCGCCGATCCTGGCGGAGAATGTGGTCATCCTGTTGGCCCCGTACCGCGTGCTGATCGAGGAAACAGCAAGCTCTCCCGGCGTGTATGATATTGACCTGCTGGGCAAGGGCGAAGCCTTTCTGGCGCGGGACGGGATGATCTATCCGGCCTTTTGGCAACGGGAAACGGTCACAGAGGTGCTGCATCTGGTGGATGGGAACGGCAATGCGGTGTCGTTCAAGCCGGGGCGTACCTGGTTCGAGGTGCTCGAGGCTTCATCAGCGGTTGCGGTGAATGTGGATCAGTGGCAATTTACCTTCAACCGGCCCTGAAAACCGTGGCAGCAAGGAATTGCTGCGGAAGGGTTTTGCTGCTCCAGAGCAACGCTGAAACGCCTCTTGTTGTTTACTTCATAAAACCCGAATCACTTGCTTGACATAGGGTGTGGATTGTGGAATACTTATGAAAGAGGTTGGGATACCAGCCAATTAACATGCCATTCTATGAAAGGAGGAGGTGATGTCGATTATGAAAAGTAGTCAACGTAAAGCTGCGGCATCACTCCTTCTTTAGTTTTTTAGAGCGATGCCGCAGCGAAAACAGAAGGCCGCCCGCAAGGGCGGCCTTCGCCGTTAAGCCCGCTCTGTTGACCAGCGGGGGAGTGTCACATGCATCCGCCGCTGCCGTTGGGGTGCTTCATGTGGCAGTCTTCTTCTTCATATTCCACTTCAACAGTCACATGCTCGATATGGATTTCCCTGGCATACTCTTTGATGGTCTTCTTGAGTTGAAGGATGTCTTCCCGTGATGAGCCGTCATCCACTACTACGTGGGTGGTAAGCACGTGATGAGCACCGTCCAGCGACCAGACGTGGGTGTGGTGGAGGGATTGCACCTGTTCCAAAGCAAGCAGGCGGTCTTCGACCGATTGGATCTCAATGCCCTCCGGTACCCCCTGCAGGAAAAGGCTGAGAGTTTTCTTCAGATTGGCGATCACATTATACAGCACATAGACGGTGATCATGATGGACAGGGCGGGGTCGAGGATAGGGATGTCCTTAAAGAGCAGGATGATGCTGACCACAAGCACAGCCGCCCAGCCCAGAACATCCTCCAGCAGGTGCAGGGCAGCCACGCGGGCATTGAGGTCTTTCTGGCCGCGCAGGCGCAAAACTGCCGCTCCGTTGATCAGGATGCCGACCACCGCGAAAAGCACCATGCCGGGGGCGTGGATGGGTTCGGGATGCAGCAAGCGCGGTATGGCCTGGCTCAATACGAACACACCGCCGAAGATGAGGATCAGGGTGTTGATCAAAGCGCCCAGCAGGGAATAGCGCCGGTAGCCATAGCTGAATTTGTGGTCGTTGCCGCGGTCAGATACCTTGGCCAGATACCAGGAAAGGCCCAGCGAGAGACTGTCTCCCAGGTCGTGCACTGCGTCCGAGAGGATAGCCAGGCTGTTGGTCCACAGACCGCCGACGATCTCAAGCAGGGTAAAACCCAGGTTGAGTAGAAAGGCCACCTTGATGCTGTTTGTGCTGCCTGCCGGGGCGTGGGAATGTGTGTGAGAATGATTCATGGATGAATTTTACCAAAATTATCAATAAATTGCTATGAAGCTTATGGCTACTGCCAGATCGGTAGCTGCCCAGGCATAGAGTGCCAGGTAGAAACGCCGTTTTTCATAAAGTGTGTCCACGGTGTCGTGTTTGCGCAGCCAGGGCAGCAAGACTGCGCACCAGGCAAGGATCGCCACCAGCAGGCTGGCAGCGCGCCAGCCGGGAAAATGGCGCAGGGTTTCGATGCCCAAAAAGACGAACCCGAGCAGCACGCTAACAAGGCCGAGCCACAAGGCCCGCTTCTTGCCGAGTGCCAGGGCAGTGGTCAGGTCGCCGCGCTGTCTGTCTTCATCCATTTGGTAGATTTGAGTGAGGGGGTAAAAACCAATGAAAAAGAAAAAGAAAGCCAGACAGATGTTAATGATAGGTGCCTGGATGGGGCGCGATGTGGCCGCCCAGCCGGCAAAAATAGTCAAAGACCCAAAGCCGATGCTGTTGATCAATACATCCAGGCCGGCGCGGGCTTTCAGGCGCATGGGGGGAACAGAATACAACACTGACATGATGAAGGAAAGAACATAGGCGATGAGAAAAGACGTCCCCAGCAAAGCGGAAGGGATCAGCCCCAGCGTCAGCAGGATCAGCGAGAACCAGACCAGATGGGCTGGAGCCGGCGGAGGGTTGTCCAGATAGCCAATATCGCCCTCGTCGTGGTCATAAGCGCTGTTGATGGCCAGGGTACCGCCATTCCCCAGGATTCCCCAGGCCAGCGCAGCCAGCAGCCATTGCTCGATGGTCAGGGCATCGAAGCGCAGACCGCGGGCCAGGATGAGACCAACCGTCATGTGTGCGGTTACTATGGGCCAGGCGCGCGGCCGGGTGTGCAGCACATAGGGCACCCAGGTTTCGGGAAGAATTCGGTAAAGCAGTTTGCGCATGTCATTCTCCTTTGTAGGTTATCAGGCAGGGCCGATCAATTCATTAACGATTTGGGCGGAGAAAAGCACAGCTGCCATACCGGGGCCGGGATGGGTGCCGGCCCCCACCAGATACAGATTGTGGAATTGGGCAGCGCGGTTGTGAGGCCGAAACCAGGCCGCCTGGAAGGGAGAAAGCTGCAAGGAAAACGGCGCACCAAAGGCAGCGTTGAAGTTTTTGTGATAATCCTGAGGGGTGATGACGCTTTCTGCCAGAATGCTGGCACGCAGTTCTGGCAGGTAGTGTTGTTCCAGAAAGGCGATCACTTTCTCTCGCAGCGGTCTGGCTTCAATCTGCCAGTCGATGCCGGCGGTCAGGTTGGGCACCGGTACCTGGATGGTCATCAGTTCGTTCTCTGGCGGGGCCAGGTTGGGGTCGGTGCGGGTGGGCATGTGCAGAAAGATGGCCGGGTGGCTGCTCAATGTGCGGCGGGAAAAGATTTCATTCAACAGCCCCGCAAAATCTTCAGGCAGGAAGATATTGTGGTGGGCAAGGGGTGTGTCCAGATAGCGGCGGCTGGTGACCAGGGAAATGGTGAACATGGACATGCTGAAGCGCAATTTGGCGGCATTCTTCAGCGAAAAACGCCCCGCTTTGCTTTCATTCAACAGGCGATTATGGACGTCGGCTACATCGGCATTGGCGATGATGATATCCGCTGGGCGCAAACCGCCATCTTTCATACGCACGCCACTCACCTGGTGTAAGCGGGTGATGATCCCGGTTACTTCGGCGTTGAGATGCAGCTTGCCGCCAAGCTCCTGAAACAGCCCGCTCAGGTTTCTGGCGATGGTTTTAATACCCCCGGCAGGATGCAGCATAACGGTATCCTGCTTTTGCATGTGCAGGGCGGTGTAGATGTTGACTTCCAGCGGGTTGCCGCCCATCAGGAATGGCTTGAGGGCAAAAACGGCGCTCAGGAAAGGATCCTCAAAATAGCGGGAGACAAACGCCCAGGTGCTTTGCAGGCCCTTCATGCGGATGATATCCGGCAGGGTTCGCAAAAGACTCAAAGGGTTGAGGAAGGGCAGGCTGTCCAGGTGATCGAAACGGGGTGAAAAGAAAGCCCGGGTATCCTGAAGGTATTGATGGCAGGCATCAACTGCGGCTGGGTCCCAGCAATGCACTTCTTCCAGGATAGAGCCAGGATCGAACTGAAGATCAAATGAGCGCTGCCGGGCGTCAAAGATGCGATGGGCTGGCGAGACGGGCAGCCATTGCAGGTTGTCTGGCAGGGGTTTACCGGCGGCATGATAGATGTCTTCGATCTGCTGTGAGGCGGTAAAGGCTGCTGGGCCTGGGTCTACTTCAAAGCCGCTGATGGGGTAGGCCGCAGCCAGCCCGCCCACGCTGGCACGCTGTTCGAGGATTTCCACCGTGTGTCCGCTGGCCGCCAAACGGCAACCAGCTGCCAATCCGCCGAGACCGGCGCCAATGATGATGATCTTTTTCTTCATAAATATCGTGTGTATCCTGGAAAAGCGAATTGGTTTCATTATAGCCGTATTTTGCTGCGGGCTGGAAAGGAATGGATGGGCTTGTGGATTTTTGCCCTGAAGTTCTCTATAATGAAGGCATGCCGAAAAGCATTTTGGTTCTTTGGGAAGAAATGGGAAAATAAACTTTTCCACAGCAAATCCCGGAGATCCGCCATTTTTGGAAAAACAGGCCTGGCCTGGGGAGAGGGATGATGGCAAAGATCAAGTGGGCGATGGTTTGGGGATTGCTGCTGGTGGTGATGACGGCTAGCGTGGTGTATGCACAGAGTGAAAGCGGAGAAACTTCATCCGGTGGAGAAATCCAATCTCTGCTGCTACCTTTGATTGCAGCGGCCACGGTGGTGGAGCGCTTGATCGAGCTGATCTTCAACTGGTATGAAAGTGCAGTATTGCAGCTCAGTACTGTTCCGGGTCTGGCTTCGAAGTACGTACGCTGGGCCAGGCAAGAGGTGCGCCGCTTGCAAGAGGCTTTCTCTGACTCGCTTTCGCCTGAAGAAGCCGGGCAGTTGGAGCAAGCTCTCAAGGACGCTGAAAATCGCCTGGCTGGGTTCATCAAGAGCGCGCAGTATGTGAGCACCAAACGGGCAGTTTCGCTGGTGCTGGGTTTTGTGTTTGGTTTGCTGATCGCCTTTGGTTTGAAGCTGCGTTTGTTCGCGCTGCTGGGCGTCTTCAGTGTGCCCGATTCGCTGACCTGGCTGGACATGCTGGTGACTGGCTTGCTGATCGGCACGGGTTCAGGGCCAATGCACTCCCTGATTGGTTTGCTGCAGAATACCAAGGATGCAGTAGACAGTGCCCGTGCTTTGTGGAAAGGCGAGGCCCTGACCAGGGCGATCGACTTTGAAGCCACGCTGGAAGAGCTGGCGCAGTTGAAACAGAACCAGACCTGGATGACAGACCGGCTGCGCACGATGGGCGCAGAGGAAGAACTGCCGGCCCCGCCCGCACCAGACACCACCATCAGCCGGGTGCAATTGAGCCGCCGGGCAGAGCGTTTGTTGTCCAAATAACGTGATTTCTGGATCATTGAAATTAACGCAGAAGTGCCGCTACGAGCGAGGCTTATCCATTTTTGGCGTCCACCGCACCAAGCAAAGGGGCTTGCTTCAACCCTTAACGGGGTCTCGCAACGACATTAAATCAAAGTGCTATCGCTAACCGGAACTCACAAAATTTGGCTGGAAAACAACAGTGAATAAGAACAGACCGCCAAAAAAGCGGCGGTCTGTTTGCCATTTGTGTTCGAAAATCCCCGGCGGGCATGCGCTTCCTGATGCATCCGGGATCATTCAGGTGGATGGATTATTGAATGACTTGCTGCAAAATGTCCAGAGCCTGATCCATCAAATGCATGTCTGCCTGCGAGCCCATATGCCCGAGGCGGAAGACCTTGCCGTGCAGCGGGCCGTAACTGCCGCCGACTACCATGCCGCGCTGGCGCAGGGCAGCGTCCAGTTGTTCCCAGGTCATGTTCCCGGGCAGGTTAACGGCAGTGACGGTGGGCGAGGGGATGGCGCCTTTTTCTACAAAGAGGGTGAGACCCATGGCTTCAATGCGCTGGCGGCAGTAAGCAGCCACTTCTTCGTGACGGGCGAAGCTGTTTTCCAGCCCTTCATCCAGCAACAAACGGACGCCGGCTTGCAAGGCGGCCAGGCCGTGCCAGTAGGGTGTGTAGGGGAAGTAGAAATCCTGCTGGGCGGTCTGAAAGGGTTTGAGGGCGTCGTAGCCGACATAGTTGACCTCATTGACGATCTCCCAGGCGCGTTCGCTGACTGACAGGAATGCCAGGGCAGGCGGCACAGACAGGCATTTTTGTGAGCCGCCCAGGGCCAGATCAATGTGCCATTCGTCGGCCAGGACGGGTGCCCCGCCCACGCTGGCCACCGCATCGACATACAGCAGGGGCACTTCATGGCGCGCTTTCATTTCACCCAGTCTCTGGATGGGGTTGAGTGTGCCGGAGGGGGTTTCGCAATGCACGGCGGTGATCATTTTGGGGCCGAAATTTGCGATGGTCTTTTCGATGTTTTCCCAGTCGCAGATGGTCTGGTTATAGGGGAAGTCATAGGTCTTGACCACCGCTCCGATGGACTTGGCCATGTCAGCGATGCCGTGACCGAATACGCCGGTGGCGATGGACAGCACCCGGTCGCCGGGTTTCAGGCAGCTCTTTAAAGCGGCCCACAGGGCGATCATGCCTTCGCCGGTGTGGATGACCACCTTCTGGTCGGTGCCGAGCAGGGTTTGCAGGTCAGTTTCGGTGCGGTTATACAGTTCCAGAAATTCCGGTTCCAGATCGCCGGAGCCATAGTCAATGTTGTAAGCGTCCAGTATGGGTTGCGGTACTTTGACCGGGCCGGGCACCATGGGAATGGAATAGGTTTGCATGGGCGAGTATCCTTTTCAGCAAGACGCCCGCCTGCTGTGATGCAAGCAGGCGAGAGGGTTTTGTAGTAGTTCGTGGTTCTATTATAACCAGTATCAGGAAATCATGATATGGTGTGAAAGGTCTGGCCTCGACAGGCTCGGCCTGCGGAGGCTTGGTCTGAGTGGTCCGGTCTCAACAGACTTGATCTGTGGAGGCTTGGCCTGAGTGGTTTGGCCTCGACAGGCTCGGCCTGCGGAGGCTTGGTCTGAGTGGTTTGGCCTCGACAGGCTCGGCCTGCGGGAATATTGCTAATGCGGGCTTTGTGTGAGGGGCATCTCAAACACACGGTAGCGGCGCAGAGGCTTGACATTCAGTTTTTCAAGAGCATTGCGCATGCGGTCATTGCTTTCCAGTACATAGTTGATCTCCAGGCGCAGTTGGTCGCTGAAGATGGCGTCGTAGGTGGCGCGGTAGAGCAAGGTGTCAATGGCCTTGCCCTGGTATTCCGGCACAACCCCCAGCGCCCACATGCGGTACTGGGCCAGGCGGGGCAGGCCGGTGAGGAGTTTTAGCCAGCCAAAGGGCAGCAGGCGGCCGTTCAGGCCGCGCAGGAGGACATTCACATCCGGGATGGAAATGGCAAAGCCGATGGGAGTGCCGTCTTCGGTTTCGGCAATCAGGGCAGCCCTGGGGTTGATGACAGCTTTCAGGTCGCGGGCCAGGGTGCGGCCTTCTTCCTCTGGCACGGGGTAATAGCCCCAATTCGCAGAGATGGAACGGTTGGAAATGTCGGTGATGATGATCACGTCTTTTTCCAGTTCCTTCATGTTGACGGGCCGCACGCGGACGTTGTAGCGTTTTTGTATCTTGTCCGTCAGGGTCAAATAACGTTCGGGAATTTGATAGCCTTCGCGGGCGTCTGCATAGTAGACCAGCAGATCTTCGATCTTGGCCAGGCCAAAACTGGTGAGCTGCTGCTGGTAATAGGGCGGATTGTGAGGGGCCATGATCACCGGCCTGGGGGAGAAGCCTTCAATTACCAGGCCCCACTCCTGGGAGGCGAAGCTCCACGGGCCGCGCATGAACTGCATGCCGCGCTGGCTTAGCCAGCCGGTGGCCGTCTCCAGCAAGAGGTGCGAAACCGCGGGGTCATCCACGCACTCATAAGAACCAAACAGGCCCACCGGCTGTCCCCAGAAATCCACGGCCAGTTGGTCGATGAAGGCCGCCACCCGCCCCAGCACAGTATTGCCCTGACAGGCCAGGAAAAGGGCAACTTCACAGTGGGTCAACATCAAATTGTGACGGGGGTCAAATTGCGCCCGCTGCTCGGAGCGCAAGGGCGCCACCCACAGGGGATCGTTCTTGTAATGTTGGTAAGGGAACTGGATGAAGGCAGCCAGTTCGCGTTTCGATTGCACCTGCCGGATCTCGATCATGGGCACTCCGTTTATAGAGATTGACGATGGATATACTATACGGAGAATTCACTGATATTGCAAGAAAAAGGGGGGGATGAAAAGAAGATCCAACAAAAAAACCTGGTTACCTGACAGTTTCACATGAGCTTATTTCAAAATACAAATTGATCTGTCGTCGCGAAGCCTGGGTGATTTCCTCGGGCTGTGGCGATCCCCAAAACAGAGAGGGAGATCGCAAAGACACAAAGTGTCAGGTGGTAAGAAAGACCGGTCACGGGGTTTATCCGTGACCGGTTGCCTGATCAGATTATTCAGGAAGGTTTTGCTTAACAGCAGCCAGAGCCGCAACTTCCACAGCCACTGCCGCAGCCACCGCCGCCCACAATGCCGGAACTTAATTCATCTTCTGTGGCATCCCGCAAACCCACTACGGAAGCATTAAAAAGCAAGTCCTTGCCTGCCAGAGGGTGGTTGAGATCGAGTTTGACTGTTTCGTCGTTGAACTCAGAGATGGTGGCCGTCATCAGGCGGCCGGAAGTGGTGTTGATGCGCAGCGAGCGGCCAGGGATCAGCTCGAAACCTTCGGGGAATTGGCTGCGGCTGACTTCGGTGTAGGCGTTGGGGTTGATATCGCCATAGGCTTCATTGCAGGGCACGAAGACTTCTTTGGTCTCGCCAATGCCCAGACCGGCCATTGCGTTTTCCAGGCCGGGGATGATATTGTGACGGCCCTGAATATAATCCAGGGGATAGGAATCTTTGGTTGAGTCAATCACCTCGCCATCTACGGTGAGGGTGTAATCAATGCTGACCACAACATCATCAGCAACTATTTTGGGTTCGACTGTCATATTATTCTCCACACAAGCTATAAATAAGACTATAATAGTCTTGAAATTGTTGCGCCAATTATAACATTAAAAAACTCAATCCACCTGACATTTTGTCATTGCAAAACGGGGTGAAAAAAATATCTTTTGGGTTACCTTCCAGAGCGTTTTCCCCGTTGAAGCAATCTTCCTTTTTTGTATTGGGGATCGCCACAGCCATTTGTTTTTTGAAATGAGTGTATGGTTAACTGCCAGGTAGCCAGAAAAAACTGTTTTCCCGAAATGCCAGGACCGGGCTTTGGGCCAGTGGATTGTAAGTAGGGAGGGTTGGTATGGATTCAAAGAATATGAGTGCGTTGATGCGGCCGGTGGATTGGCATTATCCCACCAACCGGGCGATCATCCTGATCGCGCTGGGGGTATTTGTTTCAGGAACGGCGTTTCAGGTTTTCCAGGGGACTGCTTTTTTGACATCTGCGGGATGGGGCCTCTCGGCTGGTCTGGCGGTGTTTCTGGCCTGGGCCTTGACCCGGGAACTGGACCCAGATCATGATCTGGCGGCTTTTGTAGCTGCTGTGTTGACACTGGCCGGAATTGTGATCTGGGGCCTGAATAGCAGCTTGCTGCTTATGCTGTGGTTGATCGAGGCGGTGCGGGTGCTCAACCGTTCGGTTGGCCTGCCAGTGCAGTTGTTTGACAGTCTGCTGCTGTTGGGGCTGGGCGGCTGGATGGTATGGCAGGGGTATCCGGAAGTTGGGGCTCTGACCGCGGTGGTATTTTTTGTTGACGATCGTTTGAACTCGCACAGCCGCCAGGCCAAAGTGATGGTCTGGCTCAGCCTGTTGTTGAGCCTGGGCTTGACCCTGCTGCGGCCCTCCGAACGGTTGGAGCTTGGGACGGGGTTGTCGTTGGCTATGATTGCCGGCCTGGTGGTGTCCGGCGCTTTGTTCACCTGGGTCATTGGCGGATCACACACCCCAAGAGCGGTGTGTGATGTGGGCGGTTCTCGGCTGCGCGGCGCCTGCGTCCAGGCCGGGCAAATTCTGGGACTGGTGACGGCGGTGGTTTTTGTGGCACGCTATGGGCAGACGGGGTTTGATCTGGCACTGCCCTTGTGGGCCGCTTTGCTAGGAGCGGGTTTGTTCCGCCTGGGACGGACAGTGTTTGGATCTTTTGTTGATGGAGGTGCATGATGGTGGACATGGGACTTGTTTTTCCCCAGGTAGAGTTTGGCAGTGATCCAGAGGCGATCAAGGAGTATGCGCAGATGGCAGAGGCGTTGGGTTTCCGGTACGTGCTGTGCTATGAACACGTGCTGGGCGGCAATCCGCAGCGCCCGGGCGGCCTCAACGGACCCTATACCTATGAATCCATGTTTCAGGAGCCATTTGTGTTGTTTGGTTTCATGGCGGGTGTGACCCGTACGCTGGAATTCACCACCGGCATCCTGGTGCTGCCGCAGCGCCAGACGGCGTTGGTCGCCAAACAGGCCGCCACCCTGGACGTGTTGAGCGGCGGACGGCTGCGGCTGGGAGCGGCGATTGGCTGGAATGCACTCGAATACCAGGCTCTGGGGGAGGAGTATTCCACACGCGGCAAACGGTTGGAAGAGCAGGTGGAAGTGCTGCGCCTGTTATGGACTCAGCCGCTGGTCACATTTCATGGCCGCTGGCATCATCTGGAGGATGTGGGCATCAATCCCTTGCCGGTGCAGCGCCCGATCCCGATCTGGCTGGGCGGTCATGCTGATGCCGTGCTGCGGCGGGCGGCAAAGCTGGGTGATGGCTGGATGCCCAATTACCGTACGGCTGAAGAGGCGCAACCCTCGCTGGACAAATTGGAGGAATATCTTTCAGCCAATGGACGGGAGCGCAGCGATCTGGGCCTGGAAGCGCGGATCGCATATGGCGAGGGCAATCCTGATCAATGGATCAGGCTGATCGAGGGCTGGCATGAAGTTGGGGTAACTCATATCTCCTTCAATACCATGAACAGCGGTCTGCAGGGTGCAAAGGAACATTTGCATGCCGTGCAGAAAATCGCAAAAGTGGTATTGTAAGAAATGCCAGAGGCTGTCCCGGGAGTTGGAGGGGCAGCCTCTGTTTTTTTCGACAAATCAGAGGCATTGTAGAAGTCGGCTTGTCAAGGAACGATGTGAATGTGACGTGGGGTTGCGTTACGCTCATTTCGCCAGACCTCTCTGCCACTTCCTGTATTTCTGCAATTCATTACGTTACTTACCAACGAATCTGTTGTAAACACAATTCCAGACAAGAAAAGTGTCTTGACAGGCTGAGGGCGAACTGCTATACTGGCTGCATAATGATAATGATAATCATTTTCAATAAGAGGCAGGAGATAGAACGATGAAGAATTATTCTTGGTTTGCCAGTATTACCCTGCTGCTGGTTCTGGTTATGAGCGCTTGTACGCCCCAGGCGGCCAGCACCCCGGCACAAAGCGCCTCGGCAGATGGGTTGATCGTTACGGTCAGCATTCTGCCGCAGCAGTATTTTGTTGAAAGAATTGGCGGTGAGCGGGTCAAGGTGAATGTGATGGTGGCACCGGGAGACAGCCCGCATAATTACGAACCCAAACCGGAACAAATGACAGCCTTGAGCCAATCGGCAGCCTATTTCAGCATTGGTGTGGATTTTGAAGGCGCCTGGCTGGACAAGATTGCCGCAGCCAATCCCAACATGCTGATGGTGGATACGATCGCCGATGTGGAACGCCTGCCAATGGCAGCCCATTCCCATGAAGGTGAGGAAGATCATGATGAGGATGAGGAGCATGAAGAAGATGGCCTCGACCCGCATGTGTGGACCTCGCCGGAACTGGTGAAGATCATGTCCCAATCCATCTATGCTGCCCTGGCGCAGCTGGACCCGGACCATCAAGCTGAATATCAGAAGAATCTGGATCAGTTCGTGCAGGAAATTGATACCCTTGAGGCGGAGATCAGGCAAAATTTGGCTGGCCTGGAAGGAAAGAAATTCTTTGTCTTCCATCCTGCCTGGGGATATTTTGCGAACGATTTTGGTCTGGAACAGATCCCGATTGAAACCGGTGGAACGGAACCAAGCGCCAAAGAGCTGGCCGCCCTGATCGATGAAGCCAGGCATGAGGGAGTCAGGGTAATTTTTGTGCAGCCCGAGATGAGCACAAAAGCGGCTGAGACGATTGCAGCTGAGATCGGCGGCTCGGTGGTGCCCATTAGTCCGCTGGCTTATGACTGGATGAGCAATCTCAGTCTTGTTGCGGAGGCTTTCAGGGATGTGCTGGGCCAGCAGGGAAACTAAAAGTTTCTTGAAAAACGCTTATACTTGTGGGTGAGGAGATCGTTATGATCCCTCACCCGCTACTTGTTTTGTAAAAACAGACAAGTA
The DNA here is from genome assembly GCA_020060485.1 of Anaerolineales bacterium. The sequence goes on along the minus strand of JAGVAB010000144.1, from coordinate 73,340 downwards.
GGCGCGGTAGTAACGAATGATTGAGGATAATGGAAGATGCAAGCGAAGCAAGAGCAGCGTAAACGCGAAGTGATCCGCATCCGTGATCTGTGGGCCGGATATGATGAGGATCCCGTGCTGGAGGGTATCAACCTCTCGGTGTGGGAATCGGATTTTATTGGTTTGATTGGCCCGAATGGGGGCGGCAAGACAACATTGATCAAGGTACTGCTGGGTTTGTTGCCGCCACAGCGCGGGGAAGTGCAGATTATGGGCAAGCCGGTGGAAGAAGGCCGCCAGCACATCGGCTACGTGCCGCAAGTGGTGGTCTTTGATCGGGAATTTCCGATCAGCGTGTGGGAAGTGGCCTTGATGGGCCGCCTGGGTAAACGGGGCCTGTTCCGTTATTATTCCACAGAGGATCAGGAGATCGTGGCCGAGGCGCTGCGCAAGGTGGAGATGCTCGACCAGCGCAAGCGTGCCATCGGCGAACTTTCCGGCGGACAGCGTCAGCGGGTGTACATCGCCCGCGCTCTGGCCACCCAGCCGGACATCCTGCTGCTGGACGAGCCGACAGCGAGCGTGGACCCGCAGATTAGCGGCAGCATTTACGAGCTGCTCAATGAACTGAACCAAAAGGTGACCATCCTGCTCATCTCGCATGACATGAGTGCCATTTCATCTTACACCAAGACGGTGGGCTGTCTAAACCGGCGGCTGTTCTATCATGGTGGACGGGAAGTGACCGAAGACATGGTGTCGGCATCCTATCACTGCCCGATTGACCTGATCGCTCACGGCGTGCCGCACCGCGTGCTGGCCAGGCACGAGCATAACGAGGTCGAGCCATGATCCAGAGCATCCTCAATGCATTGCAATATGGCTTCATGCAAAATGCACTGCTGGCCGGCATTCTGGTGAGCATTGCCTGCGGGGTGATCGGCACCTATGTGGTCATCAAGCGGGTGGTGTTCATCAGCGGGGGGATCGCCCATGCCGCTTATGGCGGGATTGGCCTGGGATATTACCTGGGCATTCATCCCACCCTGGGAGCGGTGATCTTTAGCCTGCTGGCAGCGTTTGGCATGGGGGCGGTGCAGCGCAAGACCCAACAGCGGGCCGACACGGTGATTGGCGCCATGTGGGCGATCGGCATGGCAGTGGGCATTATCTTCTTGGACCTGACCCCCGGCTACAAGGCAGACTTGATGAGTTATCTGTTCGGCAGTATTCTGGCTGTGCCGCGCAGCGATCTGCTGATGATGGTGGCCTTGAATCTGGTCATCATCCTGCTGGTGGTTTTGTTTTACAAGGAATTGCTGGCCATCTCGTTTGATGAAGATTTTTCGACTGTGGAAAACGTACCGGTGGGGGCAATGTATATGGTGCTGCTGGGCATGATCGGCTTGACGGTGGTGATGATGATGCGCGTGGTGGGATTGATCATGGTGATTGCCTTGCTGACCCTGCCAGCGGCGATCAGCGCCCAGTTTGTCCGGCAGATGAAGGCCATGATGGTCTTGTCCAGCCTGTTGGGGATGGTCTTCACCACATTGGGCCTGTTCTTGTCCTACTTCTTCAATCTGACATCGGGCGCCACCATTATCCTGGTGGCCGGGGTGGCTTATCTGTTGAGCCTGATCTGGCGCGCATTGGCCAACCGCTTTGCCAGACGGCCGGCATTGGCTACAGAAAAAGAGGGATGACATGACAACTCGCGAGCCTCATTCCGAAAGCAGCGCACATCACAGGCATCTGGCTGATGATGGCCAGCCGGTGAAGCTGGCCCTGGTTACGGTCAGTGACAGCCGCACACCGGAGACGGACATCAATTATCATTATTTCCAGGCACAGGCCGAAGGTGGAAAGTTCGTTCTGGTGGCGTACCGCATCATCAAGGATGAGCCTGACCAGGTCGCTGCCGTTCTGGACGAATTGAGTGACGGCGAGGCGCAGTTGTTGTTCTTTAATGGCGGCACGGGCATCTCCAGGCGCGATACCACCTATGACGTGCTGGCAAAACGCCTTGAGAAGACCCTGTCCGGTTTTGGTGAGATCTTTCGCATGTTGAGCTATGAGCAGGTCGGCTCGGCAGCCATGTTCTCACGCGCCACGGCCGGGGTGTATCAGGGCAAGGTGGTGGTATCCACACCCGGGTCACCGGCGGCGGTGCAGTTGGCCTGGGAAAAACTGATCGCCCCGGAGATGAAACATCTGGTGTGGGAGATTGGGCGGTAGAGAAGATAAATCAAAAACATGTAGTTTCTTACCCGAATTTTTCTTTAATCCCCTACAAACTTGCACTATGATACCGTTTTGATGCCTGTTATGAGACCGGTATTTGTTATTCTTTAACCAGTGCCTCTCATTGAGGGGAGTATTTCATTATTTTTGAGGATACGTTGTGGTTATCATTATCAAAGCACTTCACGCATGTACTCTTTGTATTCAACTCAGCCCCACCTAACAGTGAGTTGGAAAAATCTGCTTTGTGAGAATTTGCTGATTCATCATCATAGCCGGGATTACCCGGAGAAAACCAGGTGAGCCATATGAATCATAGAAAAAAACTATCCCAGGTCACAGTTTTGTTATTCATCACGTTAGGCTTTGCCACAGGTATTGTGGCAGCGGACTATATTGGGCCAGATCGAGTGCACACAGAAACCAGTTATGATACCTGCGAATACGGCGGGTGGGCGAAATCTGGCGGCGGATGTTGGGCAGGGACGACACCAGTGGATTGCACACTTTGTGATTGGGAATGTGATCCCGGTTCTTGCCCTGGAGCGGATTACTACTTTGTAAGTGGACTTCGGGTTGTGTCACACACCGTGACCGTCACTGACCCGGAAGCCACTGTGAGCAGCAGCGTGAACTGCTCAGTATGGGGGGATGCAAGCTGGTGTACCCAGCCTGCAAATACCGTTATCACCGCTCACGAACCTATGCCCGCAAATCAGATCCTTCTGATCGAAGGCACCCGTAATGGAGAGACATTTGCCTGCTCGGGAACGAGCTGCACCGTGCCCATGCTGGAAGGCAGCAATGGCCTGACTTATTGGGCTATCTCTGATTACGGTGATTCCTCGCGGCTGGGGACCCGGACGGTCTTGCAAGATACCCAGGCTCCGCAGATCAATGCAAGCCTGAGCGGCACAGCAGGCCAAAATGGCTGGTTCGTCTCTCCTGCCGAACTGACCGTAATTTTCAGTGATCCTCTTCCCGGTTCTGGTCTGGTTGCTACCAGTGCTTTGATCAATGGCACATTGACCGACGTGAGCCATCCGGTGACCCTGATAGAGGGTGTGTATGCCGTGGTGCTGGATGTGCGCGATGCAGCAGGCTTAACGGCCCAGGCATCACAGACAGTTTATGTGGACACAACCGCCCCTGCTCTCACTCCTCAGCAGCCACAGGCGGAAGTGAACGGATACATGAACGGCAGCGTTATTTTCCGCGGCACTGTCAGCGATGCCACATCCGGGGTGCGCACTGTTTTGGTAACTGTGGACGGTGTCAACTGGGATACGGCTACGCTCAATACCGATGGCACCTGGGTGCTGGATTGGAATTCGGTTGGCATGACTGACGGGGTTTATACCCCACGAGCAGCGGCAGTGGACAATGCCGGCAACCGCACAGAGATCAGCTTGCAAGCTATCAATCTGGACAATAGCCCTCCAGGAATGAGCATGACCAATGCCTGGTACATCTGGGAAAGCGGGCATCTCAGGGTAGAAGATAATCGTTCAGGCATTCAGCGCATTCAGCTATCTGTGCGCGATGACCAAAACCGCTGGCCTGCGATGATCTGGGAGTACGAAGTCCCTGTCCTGGAGAGAGACTTGCAATGGAACCGGCGCTTTGCAGATGGAACCACTGCCCCGATTGGTTCTTATGAGGTACTGCTGCAAGCCTGGGATAAACTGGGAAATGAGAGCTGGCTGACTGCCCGTATTTACATCCCTGCTGCCGGGGCAACGCCGCCCATTCCCCCTCAAACGATATTGACCACAGGCGGAGAAACGCCTACAGCAGTGCCAACACAGCAAGGAACACAGCCTGTGGCAGCCGCGATGGTTTCACCAACCCGCATGCCGACCACTGAACCCGCTCTGGTAACGATGAGTTTCTCAAGCGTGCCAGATGAACCTGCAGGCATTATAGCCAACAAACAAGACGGCGAGACGACAAAGAATTCCGCAGTGGATCCCAACATATTATGGGGTGCGGCAGCGGTGTCTGCAGCGGCAGGGGCAGCCGCGTATGCTTTGCAGAAGAAGAAAGAACGAGAAGCGGCACGCAAAGCTGCGGAAGAAGCCGAAAGAGATGCAGCCTATGCCAAAGTGGCGGCATATGAAGAACGCAAGAAGCAAAACTATTTGCAGAAGGTATACGCTGAACGTAGAAGAGCAGCAGAGGCATTGTACGCAAAGCGCATGGGGAAAGTTGAAGATGTTGAACTTGGGCCGGAAGAAGCTCCAATTCCGCCTGGCTTGGAAAAAGCAAGGGATGTTGTGCTTGGGCCGGAGGATCCTCCGGTTCCAATGGGATTGGAAAAAGTAAGAGATGTTGAGTTAATCCCGAAAAACTCGAAAAACAACGAAAGGTATGAGCAAATGAAGAGAATGCAAAAACACTATGCTGCCTCAATAGCTGCTCATCAAAAGAACGAAAGGAAGGATAGAGAAAGGGAGAAAATACTTAGTCGATACTCTTCGTATAATGATCCAAATCAAGCAATAGATGATTTCATTGCCGGCCTTCCTGACCATATTGATGCTATAGAATTAGCAGATGAAGTTGACTCATTTGTGGAAGCATTCCCAGCAGTACAATTTGTTGAAAGAGGAGGCAATATTATCATTTATGGCACGCAAGGATATCGAGTAGATTTACATATGAATCCATACACCAATCGCATATCACCGGAAAATGTTGGCCAAGCTTACTATAATGGTATAGGCTATTCTCTTCATAATCAATATACCTCTCCATTATTTTTGGTGTCCATTGGAGCAAATGTAGTAACAAATGGGCATGATTTGTCAACAGGAGAAATTGACCGATATGAATTTGGCGCATCTTTAGCTTATGATACTGCAAATACAATTATTACCGCGACTGTTGCAGGTGCCGCAATTGGATTTGCTGCTGGTTTTGCGGCTGGATTTGTCCCTGGTATTCCGGGATTGTTAATTGGAGCAGGAGTAGGTCTTGTAGTTGGGATAGGCACAAGTATTGGAATGTCTGCCTTGATAGATTTGGGGAAAGAATGGTATGTTGAAACCGTGGCAAATTATTATCGGGATTTATAGGAGATTAGTATTATGTGGAAACTTTCTCAAGAGATGATTGAAACCATCTGGCAAAGCAGCTATGACATGACAAGGAAGAACAGCGACAAGCGGGTTGTTAAAGCAATGTTAGGTTTGATTTTATTTCACTTATTTTCTTTGCCATTAGAAATTATCAAACATCCTGATAAAAGCAGGCAAATTCTTAAGCCATATGTTATTAGTTATCTTGCTTTTTTGTGCCTGGGAATTGCCTTGTATATCTACATAAGAAAAACCAAAAAGGTTAGAAAAGCTTCACGAATTTGCTCCAGATTATGGCTAGTGAGTGCCTATATGGGATTAACAATATTATATATGGCGATAATCTTTCTCCGAAGCACATTTGCGGTTATTCAATACTTAAATTTATTTTTCGCAAACCAAATCACAGTATATCGGTGGATAATTGGAATTTGGTTTTTGGCAATATTGATCACAGCCATTTTCGCAAAAAATATTACGTATTACCTATATAGTATCAAACTACCTGCTTTTAACAAATGGATGAAGGCTTTATCTATATTAACACCTACTTTGGTGGGTGCAAGTTTATTATTAAGTCGTCTTCTACTAAATAAGAATTCTAATAACCTATTTATATATTTCCTGCCTTGGGCTTATTTATTATCGTTACTTTTAATTGTTATCGTTTTACTGGGTTTCTATATAAATGGCAATCTCTTGCTAAGCGGGATGCCACAGAAAATCATTCGTGACAAAATCTATCTTTTACCAGAACAAGAAAACATTGGTGAGGAAAAATGAGTTTTGAAAATACTTTGAGAGATGAGAAAATTTTGGAAGAATATATTTCCTTGATTGACAAACTTCCAGACATTAAGCGAATTTTCTTTCGTCTGCTATTAAGTGGATTTCTTTATTTTGCGGCTTTGATAATGAAACCTGTTTGGAATAAAACTGTTTTTCTAATCATGATTTCAGCATACTTATGCTTTGGAATATATCAACTCTCAGTACATATTTTTAACATTCGAGCGTCTAAGCAGGGATTTGTGAATGTTTTGACCAAATTGTTTTTCTCCCTTAGCTGTTATTTCTTGAGTATGAAATTCCTGAATAACATTGGTATAAAACATTTAACACCTTTTATTGTACTTATTAGCGTTCTTTATGTGTTATATAGTACCGCAATATTTTTTCTCACTCCATGGTTGATTGAAAAACAATTAGACAAAAGAAATGGGTTGTCCATTGAAACAAAAATAGCGATATCTATTCCATTTTCTTTTATCTCGTTCTTGATTGCATTAAATATCAGCTATATGGGCAACTCATTGAATATGATCAGTGTCTTGATGACTGCTTTCGGGTTTTTAACTGCCTATGTCTTAGCGGGTAGAGCAATGTATGATTTGAGAATTTGTTTTCATGTATTTCGTTCTGCCAAGTTGTTTGACCAAAAGTATGATCAAGAATCTGATCATCGTTTACATCAAGAATAAGGATGAAAATGCTCTCACTCTTACTTAGAAGCGCCCTGATCGGCGGGGCAACCGCCGTGATCATTCGATTGATCGTTTTGTTGGTGAAGAAGCAATCTGCCGGCAGTTGGCCGAAACCTTTGCTGAAAGCTGGCGCCAGCGGCTTGCTGATAGGCAGTGTTGGCGCCTGGGGCGGCTCAGTGGCAGCCGGGTGGTTGGCCGGCTTCAACCCGCATTGGCTGCTTGTGCTGCTCGTGGCATGTGTTGCGGCCTTTGTGCTGGGCTTTATTTTGCAGGCGCTGCTGGAACGTATGCTTTGGCGTCCATTGGGCTGGGAGGGGGGTTGACTGGAAAAATGGTATGCTTATGTAAAATTTGTTCCTCCCTTGAATGAAGGGGAGGCAGTTATGATACGTGGTCGATGAATGTTTATAAAATTTGATTTGAAAATCTTCCTCTTTGCGATATTGGCCGTTTGTGTAATGATCCTGCCTGCGTGTACCGCAGCGCCGGCGCAGGAGATGTCTCAGCTTGCGCCCCGCGGTTTACAGGTTGTCCTCATGTCTCCCGTGGACGCACCGGAACTGTGGCGGGTTGTTGCTGATGGTGGTGAGGCTGTCCAGCTCACAGATACCGGCGGCACGGTCTTTGATTATGCGGTTTCACGCGACGGGCAGTGGATCGTTTATGCCGCAGGCAACAACCAGGGTGGTCTGGATTTGTGGCTTTTGGAGACAATCAGCGGCAAGTCTAAAATGCTGCTGGAATGCGGAGCAGAGCGCTGCCTGGAAGCAGACTGGTCAGCGGATGGCGAACTGCTGGCCTTCACCCGTCAGGGCAGGCGTCAAAGCGAAGTGTGGACCATCAGCCGGAGCAGCGCACAAACGCAGCCTTTGATCGCAGCGGGGAATTTGGGCGCAAGCTCACCTTCCTGGTCCCCGGACGGCAGATGGATTGCGATGGTGGAGACGCAAACCGGCCAGATTCGGATTGTGGATTTGCAGGATGGGGAAAATATACGCCTGCCTTCCACTCTGGGTTTGATGGGAAGCTGGTCTCCCGATGGCAGGCAAATGATCTACCTGGACATGAACGCGGCTGAATTGTTTGCCGGCGTTGACCTATACCTGGTGGATGTGGAAACCCGGCAGATTGAGCCGTTGTTAATTTCTTTTGGTGATGAAGCCGAGATGATCGTTGATGAAGATGAAGAGGAGCATGAAGAGGGGGAAGAGCATCATGATGATGAACGCCAGATGCTTTCACGAGACAAGATGGATGCGGCTGTTCCGGTCTGGCATCCAACAGAAGCCTTGCTGCTGATCGCTCAACGTCCGCTCTACGGGTCTTACAGCAAGCAGCTCTGGCTGGTATCTTTGACGGGAAATGAACCGGCGATTGCCCTGACCAATGACCAGAATTTCGCCCACGCCGCGTATCGTTGGTCACCAAATGGACAAATGGTCGTTTTTCAACGTTTTCCGCTGGATGCGGCTGGGGCGGCGCCAGAGGTGTGGGTCTGGAACCGGGAGGATGGCAGCCTGCATTTGATGGCAGAGGATGCCGCCTTGCCATCCTGGCTGCCTTAATAGCCATTCATTCTTCCCAAAGAGTTTTTTGCCATACCTCTTTGGAGTTCCTTCGCTGTGTGACTTAAGTCGCAGAAATAATCGGACATATTAGGTATAGTATATACAAATATATAACCACCATTTGAGGTGCGGCTAACACTTCGAGATGTGACCTGGAGGAAAAAATGAGCGAATTTATTAATAATCAATCTCAGCGCAAGGAAATGCTGAAAAAAGTGCTGCGCATGCTGCACGAAGGGCGCAGCATGGAAGAGGTCAAGGCTGAGTTTGGCGCATTGCTGGAGGAAGTGGGGGCAGATGAGATCGTCGAGATTGAGCGCCTGTTGATTGAGGATGGCCTGCCGGTGGAGGAGATCCAGCGTTTGTGTGATGTGCATGTGGATTTGTTCCGCGAGTCACTGGATCAACAACGTGCCCCCGAGACCATGCCCGGTCATCCGGTGTTCACCCTGCGCTCCGAGAACCAGATCCTGGAACGGTATTTGAACAGCTTTGATGAGGCGTTGGCGGCATACCTGGCGAAAACAGAAACCAGCACGCGCCAAAATTTGCAGTCAGAGCTGGAACGCCTGACCAAATTTGAAGTGCATTACCTGCGCAAGGAGAATCAGTTGTTCTCCTATTTGGAAAAGAAGGGTTTTGAAGGCCCAAGCAAGGTGATGTGGGGCGTGCATGATGAGATTCGCGGCATGTGGCGTTCATTGGCCGAATTGCTGGCAGCCGGAGACGCAGCAAACCTGGCAGAGGTAAAAGACCTGGGAAAGAAGATGGCCGGGGCAATGCGAGACATGATCTTTAAGGAAGACAAGATCCTGTTGCCCGCCGCCCTGGATCGTCTGACCGAAACGGAATGGGCTGAACTGCGTGACCAGGAAAGCGGAATTGGTCATTTCGTGCTCAAACCGGGTAATGAATGGCAGCCAGCAGTAGCTGTGGATCAGCACCTGGCAGGACTGACAGCCAATCTACCCAATGCCAGTGGACTGATTTCCTTAATGACTGGGGCGCTGACAGCTGAACAGGTGAATCTCATGCTGACCCATCTGCCTTTGGATATTACCTTTGTGGATGAAAATGATGAAGTTCGTTTCTTCTCACAGACCAAGGAGCGCATCTTCGAGCGCTCGGCGGCCATCATTGGCCGCAAAGTGCAGAACTGCCACCCGCCGCAGAGCGTGGACAAAGTGAAGCAAATCCTTGACGATTTCAAGGCTGGCCGGCGGGATGTGGCTGAGTTCTGGATCCAGATGATGGGCATGTTCATTCACATCCGCTATTTTGCCCTGCGTGATCAGGAAGGCAAATACCGCGGCACGATTGAAGTCAGCCAGAACCTGGCTCCACTGCGGGCACTGGAAGGCGAAAAACGTCTGCTGGATGATGTGGCGGCCTGATCGCAAGCACAGTGAAATAACAGAACGCTCGCCAGAGAGAAGGCGAGCGTTTTTTGCTATCAGGGGTTATTCTATATAACGAAGCTTGTCTTGCCAGGCACCATCCAATGCTATGGATGAATCCAGTATCTGATGGGGACAGGCATTGACACACTCGAAACAATAGATGCATTCAGAGGACAACACCCGCTGGTTATTGAGGATGTAATCGGTAATGCGGATGTCCATCGGGCAACTCTTTTCGCATAGGCCGCAGTTGGTGCATTGATCGGCTTTTCCAGCGATCTTCATCAACGAAAAGCGCGCCGGGATCTTTTGCAGGGTGGGGATGGGACACAGGTATTTGCAGAAAGCTCGATTGTCCTTGAAATACAGGGCCAGACCAATTCCGGCCGCGTAATAGAGCAGGTTGCCTGCCAGCAGCCAGTAAAGCTCGTGATTGGACTGGATGGCCGGACGGTACTGGAAGGCAAGCCACAGGATGAGCACCAGGGCCAGGCTGGCGAAGAAATGCACCACCCGCAGGCGGCCCAGTTTGGGCTGGCGGCCGGGCAGCTTCTTGTTGTAGGGTAACAGGTCGAGAATGGCGGCTGTCCAGCAGGCCCATCCGCACCAGCCGCGATTGAAGATCAAAGGCCCAAAAACTTTGGCCACCAGGTAATGGATGACCGAACCAGCAAAAATGCCAGTGAGCAGATAAAAGAAAAAACCTTCCAACTGCATGTTTTCGAATTGCATAAATCCCAGAAAAAGCAGCATGTAACTGCCCACCAGGAACTGGGCCAGCTTGCGTCCGGTGCCTTTCTGTTTGCGCGGCAGGGCGGCATACAGACCAATGCCCAACCCAATGGAGGTGCCGATGTACAGAAAATTGAACAGGTAAAACAGATGGCCGGTGACGGCATACAGGATGATGGCGATCGCATAAAAGATGCCCGTCAGGATGAGCGCATCCTTGATGTCTGCCAATCTAACCTTTGGTTTAGGCGGGGTCTGGTGATCAGAGTTGTTGGGTTGCATGTTTTCGGCCTTTGCCAGTATGGAATATGGCCTGATGGTATCGTCCAGATGTTTTTCTGTCAAGGTTCAAGGTTGCAGTTTTGAGATTATCTGCACCTCACATTACATTCACCATGGCATTCTCAAGAAAGCTTGACATTTGCGATTTTCCAAAACAGTGAAGGTTATCTGGGTCAAAGTAGATGCAAAAAGCTCCCCTTCCCGCAGAAAAATGAATTGGGATTGGTCACGCAAGCAGCGGGTAGGGGAGTTCGAGGGGTGGGGTGAATAAACCCCGGTGATGCACAGACCGCCTTTCTTCCGGCCTCGTGCCATCAATAAAAGAAGCAAATGGAAAATTAACTTTGAGAAAGCCATGTCACATTCACAGGCAAGCGTTGCCTGCCAAAAATGCAGATGTTACAATGATGAAAGCTAAAAATGCTGCGAGGAGAGATCAGATGATCTCATGAACAATGATCCTCACAAGTTTAGCCAGAGATCGGGGAATTTAACAAAAATTTACCATCAATCAGGCATTTCTTTGCTAGAATCATGGCAAGGAAATAAATTTCAGAAAAAGTGCAGGCAATTCTCTTACTGAGGAGCGGTAATGAAAGATCCGAAAGCGGTGGAGTTGATCAATTTGGTCGGGATTGTAGTGGCGTTGACCACCTTGGGGGTGGACCCCTGGAAGGTGACCGCTCCTGGCGCCGAGGGGTTAAAAATCGCTTTGGCGGTCTTTTTTGCCGGAGAGGCCATCTGTGTATATCTTTCGATGCGTTCAAAGCGGAGAGAGTGGTTAAAAATCCAATTTCTACTTTCCCTTTTGGTGCTTGGGGTATTAATGGCGGCCTTGTTTGTGTACGGGGTGAGCGGCGAAGGGGTCATGGTAATGATCGTTATAGGCCTGTTGACCACGGAAACCAGTTTGATGATGTCATTTCTGAAACAGGAAGAAAGCCCGTTGCTCAAGCGGCCAGAGGTTTTGAAGAATTTATATGCAGATTGGCAACTGGTTGCGCAACAGGCGTCCATGGACAGCACACCACTTTCCGTGCTATCCCTGAAAACCTCGCGCCCCTTGAGCAGGGAGGTTGCTGGCCTGATTGAGAAAGAACTTCGCAGCCGGGATACGTTAATGCTGGTAGATGATGGCCTTTTTGTGCTATTATGGGATGCGTTGCCTGCAATTGCTTCCCGGGTGGCGAACAAATTGCGTCTTTTCATACTGGAGCAATCACAGGTGGAATCCTGGATCGGTATTGCCAGTTACCCGCTGCATGGCGAGCACATGAAACACGTTCTCGATCTTGCTGAGCAAGCTTTGCAGACTGCAGCTACCGAAGGCAGCGCCCCGGTTGTGGTTTACGGATACTCTTCCCGCACGGATACGCTGGTTTCACTGGAAAAAGATTGGGAGAGCCTTCTACAAATTGCAAAGGACAATCAGCAATCCGTTTCTGTGTTGTCTGTGACCATATCTCAGCCGCTGCGCCCGGAAATGGCAGAATTGATCCAGCGGGAACTGCGTTCCAGAGATGTAATCGCTGCTGTGCCGAATGGATTCTACGTGTTTCTGTTCAAGGCGGATGAACATGTGGTGGCCAGAGTGGCAGCCCGTATCGAAGAAGCCCTGGATGAGTGGGACGGCGTGCAAAGCTGGGTGGGTACGGGTAGTTATCCGGGGGATGGGGAGATGATCGGCGAATTGCTGCGGCACGCTGAACGAAATGCCCAGCGAATGGCCTATGGGGAAAATATCACTTACTGAAGCTGTGCAAAAAAAACATAAATCCCAGGGTCTTTTCAGGATGCTGGGTACTTTTCGTTACCTAATGCTTATAGTAGCTGACGCAGTATCAGAAATCCAATTTGATTTTGGGGGATAGAGCCAGGATCATGCCGGCCAGGGCATCACATCCTGAAGAATGTCCCCAGCCCAGAATACCATTCAGCCATTGCGGCTGCTGATCGGCAGAAGTCATGATCCCGTCCAGAGCAGAGATCAGACGCTGGTCGGCCTGTCCATTAAGACCACATTCGATCAGGCTGGCGCTCAGGCTGGTGGTTTTTTGCCAGGCTTCCTGGCCGGTGTAATGGGCGTGCGGGTGAAAGAGATATTCTGCGTCCAAAACTGGCTGCCAGCGCTGCCATGCCAGGAATAAACCCAGCAGGAAGTCATCGCCTGATGGGGTGAGGCCGCTGCCCTGACCCAGAAAGGCAGCCAAACGTGAAGAGAGAAAAGTTCGCCCGCATTCCGCCGTTTGCAGGCATTCGATCAAACTGGTCAGTTTTTCAGTAAATGGCCCGCTTTCCCTGCCTGAAGCGGGGGATGAAGTTAACAGGGGGATCAAGTCTGGCAAGACGCCTGAAAGGCCGGCGCCAGCTTTGTGGTCAACAACCAGGCGAATGACTTGCGAGATGGATTCCTGCCGTGTGGCAATTGGCAAAATAATGGCAGGCGGCGGCGCAGGCTGCCAGATGGGCGCTGCTTGCAGACAGAGGCGCACCTGGTTGGAGAAGTGGAGAATGCCATTATTCATGCCAATCTTTTGACCGGTTGCTGGCTGGATGGCGGCGATTGCGCCGTGCGGCAGATTGATCGTGACAGGGCCGGGGGTGTTCTCTTCAGTGAGGAAAATCGTCCAGGCAGATTCAGTTTGCAGGAAACACCCGCGCGAAGTGATTCCCACGATAGTGAGGGTTTGAGCACCCCCCAGCTTTTCGCTGGCAATTTTTCCCAGGCGTATTCCCTGTAACAACATGGTGGGGTATCAGGTGTGGGGAGTGGGCTGGCTTTGATAGGCTTGAGGCGAAAGGAGATAGCGGTTGGCATCTTCCAATGGCACCGCAATGTGCCGTTTTTGGTCAAATACGCAATAGTCAACCGCACAATAATAGAGCTTCATCCAATCTTCGATGGCGTGCTCAATGGTCTCTTTTTCGTGGTTTTCTGTGGATTGTTTTTCCAGATATCTGGCGTTGATCTTTTTACGACCAAGCAGATAGAGGGCTGCGAAGGCCAGGAAGGTCAATAAGACAGGAACAAAGATCCCGTTTTGTTGGGTAAAAACGTTATAAAGGAGAATGATACTGATTATGAGGGTGACAGCCATGATCAAATCGGGATGGACGCTGCGCGTGACGCGCTGCTTGCTGCCAGAGGGAGGGGCAAACTTGCTGATCAGGGTTCGCTTGGTGGCAAATTGCACAAAGTGCCTGCCAAATTTTTGGCTGATCTGGCCAAAAAGGGTGTCAAAAAGATTGTCTTTGAGCGGCCGGTCTGCCTTGATGCTTTCCAGACCGGAAATATAGATCTCACTGACTTTGTGAACATGAGCGTTGGAGTTGCAAACAGGGCAAGGGGGACAGGATTTCTTCATGGAGTGTTCCAATTCATATTGCAGCTAAATGGATTGGTCTGGGTGCTTGTCAATTGCGGATGCCCATGCCAAAGACAAAAATGCCAACGGACACAAACAGCCACCAGTAGTTCTCAAACCAGGGGCCAAACCAGGCGGTGGCGGTCATCAGGATACCAAGAATGATGATGGCTGCGCCTGTGCCAATCAATAGCCAGTTGAATCGAAATTTAAGGTTATTATAATTACCAGATTTTGAATTGCCTTTATTACGATTAAACCGGTTGGCTTTGCCCCACTGGATAACGATCAAGCGCAGGTAGAAGAGCAAGACCATGCCAACCACGATCATCATGCCTGTATCCATTTTCATCGTATCGCTCCTGATCAAAAGGTATTGCAATGGAAGAGGTGAAATTCCAAAGTGCTGGGTTAAGTTTATCACTAAAAGGGAGAAGTATTGGCGAGTGAAGCGGAGAGAATTTAAATACACAGATGGATTTGGAATATTCTATATTTATTACAGTTGACAAATGTGCAGAAAATCACTATATTTATAGAGTGTTCTTCAATTTTCCGGGTTGTTGATACCAATACCGCACTTTCAAAAAAAACAGGATCTCAACACAAGCTTTATTGGACACCAGTTCTCCCTTTTTGCAATCATCAGGTTTGCATCCTTAAAATCAAGAAGGATTTCCGAGACCGATCTATGCCTCACTTTTGCAGGTTGCTCAGTCTGAGATTTATCCGGGGGGATTTATGCTAAGCTGGATGTTGCGGGCTCTTGTTCTTGGAAGTATACCGGGACATCACATTGAAATTTTGAGTGTTTTGATTTTGTCTAGACATATTTCGGGTTTTAGCTGGCTTCAGATTTGATCACCTGATGCCAGTTTTTATTTAATCCTGTATGAAGGGAGGTGGTTGCCGGGAACATGTGAGCAAGGTTTATTCCTCTCTGTTTTGATGTCGTTTGTAATTTCTTTTATTCCAAGTATACAGGAGCAATAAGATGGAAAAATCGGCTGAAAAAGTATTCGGTTATCTTCCTCAAGATGTTCCCCCGGTAGGTGCCATGCTGAGCCTTGGCTTCCAGCAGGTGCTGACCATGTTCCCCGCGACTGTTCTGGTTGCACTTTTGACCAAGTTTGATGTGGGCGTTACCCTGCTGGCCAGCGGTATTGGCACCATCATTGCCCTGCTGGTCAGCGGCCGCCGCATCCCGATGTATTATGGCTCCAGCTTCAGCTACATCGCTGTGGTAGTGTCAGTCATGTCCATTTATGACCCGGGCTGTTTCAGTGACCCGGCCCAGTTTTATTGCCCCACCGGTGTACGCATTGTGCAGGTAGGCATTATGGGCACTGGTGTGCTCAACATCCTGGTAGGGTTGTTGATCATGCGGGTTGGGAAAGAGGCGCTTGACCGGGTGCTTCCGCCTGTGATCACCGGCTCCATTGCAGTGACAATTGGTATTGCACTGGCCGGGGCTGCATTGGGAATGGCCTCTGCCAACTGGGCTGTGGCCTTGATCACCCTGGTGGCAACAGTGGCTTTCTCTGTTTATCTGCAGGGCAAGGGTTTGATTGGCATGCTGCCCATTTTGTTGGGCGCTGCATTTGGCTATATTGTCTCCCTGATTATGGGACAGGTCAATTTTGAAACCATCCTTGCTGCCCAGTGGGTGCGCGTACCAAACATCACCCTGCCGGCATTTGAGAACCCGGCTGCCTGGGGCACTGTGTTGAGCATTGCCCTGATCGCCATTGCCACCATCCCGGAATCTACCGCTCACCTGTATCAGATGAGCCTCTACATTGATGCCCTGGCGAAGGAAATTGGCCGTGAGCCGATCGAGATCAAGAAATTGATCGGCCTGAACCTGGTTGCAGATGGCACGGATGATATGATCTGCGGTTTCCTGGGTGGCTGCTCGGGCACCAACTACGGTGAGAATAACTCACTGATGGCCATCACCCGCAACTATTCAGTGGCGGTGTTGATCTCGGCTGGCGCGATTGCCATTGTGTTGGGTTTCATTGGCAAACTGGCGGCAGTTGTTGAATCCATTCCTGTGGCTGTGACAGGCGGCCTGGCCATTTACCTGTTTGGTGTGATCGGTATGCAGGGTGTGGCGTTGATCATGTCTGAAAAGGTGAATCTGTTTGACCCCCGCCAACTGGCAATTGGCGCCTCTATCCTGGTTTGCGGCATCGGCGGCAGCATGGGGCTGGAAAATGGCATGTTCCCCTTCCCGATCCCCGGCATCTTCCCGGATGGCATTCCCGCTATTGTGTTTGCGGCCATTGTCGGCATCGTGCTGAACGGGTTGTTCCTGCTGCTTCCACCCGAGAAATTCGGTGTAAGTGAGCGCGATAACCTGAATCTGTAAGCCGGGTTGTGGGTGTCTGGCGTATCGGACGAATATGAAAAACCATGTTATACCGGCGGCATTGCCGCCGGTATAACCCCCATGTGAGGAAAAATATGATGTTGAATCCGCATCCAGGACTTCCGGACTTCACTTATGTAAAACCGGCTTCACTGGATGAAGCCTGTAGCTTCCTGGCTGAACATGCCGGCGAAGCGCGAATGATTTCGGGCGGCACTGATCTGTTGGTGCGCATGCGGGACAAGGCTTTCAAGCCGGCCTACGTGGTTGATATCAAGGGATTGGCTGGAACTGAGACGCTGGAATTTGATCCGCAGGTTGGATTGCAGATCGGTGCAGCGGTGCCAATGAACCGGGTCATTGCTCATCCAGACGTGCAGAAACAGTATCCGCTGCTGGCAGAAGCTGCGAACAGCGTTGCAAGTTATCAGTTGAGAAACAGGGCGACAATAATAGGCAATATTTGTAATGCATCCCCAGCCGGCGATACTCTGGGAGCCTGCCTGGTGCTGGACGGGAAACTGACTATTTATGGCATGAATGGCGAGCGCTTTGAAGACTTGCGGAATTTCTTCAAAGGGCCTGGCAAGACCACCCTGGAGCCTGGAGAGGTGGTAACAGCCATCAGTATTCCGCTGCCTCCCAAGGGTGCCAAAGGGAAATACATCAAACTGGGCCGCAACAAATTGAGTGACCTGGCGATCATCGGGGTTACTGCTTATGGCTTCCCCGACAAGATGGCAGAATCGGGTTTCCGTATAAAGGTAGCTCTGGCTTCGGTTTCGGCGACACCATTGATGCCCCCGATGGTGGAAACCATCCTTGCAGAGAAGACGATCACTGAAGAGACGATCGTGGAAGCTGCCTGCGCGGCAATGGACGCATGCTCTCCAATTGATGACGTCAGAGGGAGTGCCATTTATCGCAAGGAAATGGTGCGAAACCTGTCCCGGAACGCCATCATGGATGTTTGGGAACAGCTGCAAAGCTGAGAGAAAATCAGATTGGAGGCAAAGCGATGACATCTTATCATCAAATTACCCTGAAAGTGAATGGGGAAACTGAAATTGTTGACGTCCCGGCCAACATGACCATGTTGGTCATGCTGCGCGAGAAGCTTGGATTGACTGGTGTAAAGAATGGCTGCACAGCTGGTGAGTGCGGGGCTTGTACGGTTTTAATGAATGGCGAGCCAGTGAACAGTTGCATGGTGCTGGCTGTTGAATGCGGTGGTGCAGAAGTGTTGACGGTGGAAGGTCTGGCACAAGATGGAAAGTTGATTGCTCTTCAAGAGATGCTGATCGAAAAAGGTGGGGTGCAGTGCGGTTTTTGTACTCCTGGCATGTTGATCTCGGCGTATGCACTTTTGCAAAGGAACCCTGATCCCAATGAGGTGCAGATCCGTGAGGCGCTGGTTGGCAACTTGTGCCGCTGTACGGGTTACGTGCGCATTGTCGAGGCTGTCAAGGCTGCTGCGGAGAGCTGACAGGTTCCCTGTCGGGCAGTGAATTGGATGGAAAAATCTCGGGAATGAAAATTCTCAAAGGAGAGACAAATGGCAGTCATGGATAAAATGCCAGAGTTGATTGGGCAAAGCCCGCTGCGTATAGATGTACATGAAAAAGTGACCGGTGCGGCGGTTTACACCGATGACATTCAATTTGGCACCAACCTGCTGTATGCGCGTGTCAAACGCAGCCCTTACCCACATGCCCTGATCAAGAAGATCGATACCAGTAAAGCAGAGGCTTTGCCGGGTGTAAAGGTAATTGTTACCGGCAAGGATTACCCCAAGAAAATCGGTTTGTATTTGAAAGACAAGAATATCTTTGCCACAGACCGGGTGCGGTTTGTGGGCGAAGCTGTGGTGGGTGTGGCGGCAGTCAGTGAAGAGATTGCTGAAAAGGCGGTTGAACTGGTTGATGTGGAGTATGAGCTGCTGGAGCCTGTTTTCGACGCCGAATACGGGGCAACACCGGAAGCACCTTTGATCCACCCCGATATGGGTGATTACGAGGTGGCTAACTTCATTTTCCCGCGCCCGGGAACCAATATTTCCAATCATTTCAAGGTGCGCAAAGGCGATGTGGACGGCGCGTGGAAAGACTGTGCCCAGATCGTTGAACGTACGTTCCGCATCCCGCATATTCAGCATGTGCCCATTGAGCCGCATGTTGCAATTGCAAAGGCAGAAGAGAATGGCAAAGTGACCCTTTGGGCTTCTTCCCAGTCGCCGTTTGCACAACGCAACCTGATCGCCAAGACGCTGGGCATTTCGGAGTCTGATATGCGCGTGATCGCCCCCTATGTAGGCGGTGGTTTTGGCTGCAAGGCCGGTGTTACCATGGAAGCCATGCCGGTGGTGATTGCCTTGAAGGCCAAAGGCCGGCCGGTGAAGATGCGCTTCACCCGCGAAGAAGAGTTTTACACAAATTTTGTGCGCCAGGGTTTGGTGATCAAACTCAAGGTGGGCTGCGACAAGGATGGCAACCTGCTGGCCATGGAAAACACGATGTACTGGGATGGCGGCGCCTCAACGGAATATGGGGTGAACATCACCCGGGCTGGTGGTTACAGTTCCAGCGGCCCCTTTGATATTCCCAACGTCAAGACGGACAGCATTTGCGTTTACACCAACCATCCCATTGGCGGCGCCTACCGCGGCTTTGGCATGTCCGAATTGCACACAGGGATTGGCCAGGTGATGGATGAACTGGCCGAGAAAATGGGCATGGACAAGGTGGAGTTCCTCAAACAGAACGTGATCCAGGGCGGAGATATCAATCTGACGGGCATGTTGATGCACCCGGTCGGCATTCAGGAATGCATTGATAAAGTGGCCAAGGGATTGAGCTGGGGCGTCAAAGAGAAAGCCAGCGCGCCCAACAAACTGCGCGGCAAAGGCATTGCTGTTTCCTGGAAAGCGCCGGCCATGCCGCCAAATGCAGGTTCAAGCGCCTGGATGGAAATGAACGAAGATGGTACAGCCACATTGGGGCTGGGCGGCCAGGAGATTGGGCAGGGTACTTTCACGGTGGCGGCGCAGATCGCTGCGGCCACGATGGGCATTCGCATGGAAGATGTGCGTATTGCCGGACCGCTGGATACACAGTACAGCCCCTATGAATGGCAAACCGTAGCCAGCCGCTTGACCTGGAGCATGGGGAATGCCGTTAAACTGGCTGCTGCTGACGCTCGCCGTCAAGTTCTTGAAATGGTGGCAGATGCCTGGGATGAAACGGTGGACGATCTGGACATTATCAACGGGGTTGTGGTCTCTTTCAAGTCTGAGCAGGAGATCTCGCTCAAGAATATTGTTGTCTATGGTATTCCAAAAGATGATGACCAGGGCTGGACTGGCGGCCCGATCGTGGGTCGTGGCAGCTTCATGCCTGCCTATGTGACTGGTCTGGATGCAGAAACGGGGCAAGGCAAGCGGGCTGTGGTTCATTACACAACTGGCGCCCAGGGCTTTGACATTGAGATCGATAAAGACACTGGCAAGATCGATATCCTGAAAGCGGTGACGGCGTTTGATGTTGGACGTGCGATCAACCCTGAACTGGTCAAGGCCCAGATGGAAGGCGGCATGCTGCAGGGCATCAGTTCGGCGCTGTTTGAGGAGATCAAACTCAAAGAAGGTGTGATGCAAAACCCGAGTTTTGTCGACTATCGCATTGCAACTTCGATGGATGTTCCGCAAGTGATGGAGACCCATTTCGTTGAAGTTCCTCAGGATGACGGCCCTTATGGCGCGCGCGGAATTGGAGAACACCCGATGACTCCTTCGATTGCTGCGCTGGCGAATGCGATCTATGATGCGACTGGTGTGCGCCTGGATGGTCCACCCTTCTTGCCGGAGAAAATCTACCTGGCAATGAAGGAAGCCGGTGTGCTTGATTAAGCTTTTTTCCTAAACCGTACACTGAGCCTGTCGAGGTGTCGGTTTGGTTTTAGACCTTGCGTAGGGTTTGCTCTATCAAAAAGGAGGCGTAGTTTGTCCGTAAAAACCCTTATTAAGACCAGTGAGTACCATGACTCGGTCAGTCTGATGCTGGTCGCTCGCGAGCTTAACAGCTTCCCGGGAGTGGCTGACGCATCAGTTGTGATGGGCACGGAAGCCAACAAGTCGCTGCTGGAGCAAGCGGGCTTATTGACGACCGAAGCCATCAGCGCTTCGCCGAATGATCTGATCATCGCGGTCAAGGCGGATGAGGCTGTGGCGCAAAAAGCTCTGGACGAAGCAGAGAAGATCCTGGCAAAAAAACAAACCGGGGGCGGCGAAGGCGCAGAATTCCGGGCCAAAACCATTCGCGGCGCGGTTCGCTCACATCCCGAAGCCAACATGGCGATCATTTCGGTGGCCGGGCGATATGCTGCTGAAGAGGCCTGGGAAGCGCTTTTTCAAGGTTTGCATGTGTTGTTGTTCAGCGATAACGTGTCCCTGGAAGATGAAATCGCGCTAAAGAAATTCGCTGCCGAACACGGGCTGCTATTAATGGGCCCTGGGGCTGGAACGGCGATCATCAATGGTGTCGCCCTGGGTTTTGCCAATGTGATCCCGGCGGGTCCGGTGGGCATTGTTTCGGCGGCGGGCACCGGCTTGCAGGAAGTCAGTACATTGCTGGCCAAGAACGGGATCGGCATTACCCAGGGCATTGGTACTGGCGGCCGCGATTTGAAGGAATCAGTGGGCGGGATCATGATGCTGGCTGGTTTGAAGGCGCTTCAGGAAGATGAGGAAACCAAGTACATTGTTCTGGTGGGTAAACCGCCAGCGCCTTCTGTCACCAGCATGGTCATGGAGCAGGTTGCCAAAAGCGACAAACCGACCGTGATTTGCTTTATGGGCGGTGACGTGAATGTGGCTGAAGGTGTGAAGAATGCCATGGCTGTGCGCACCCTGCAGGAAGGTGGTTTGCTGGGCGCCAAGCTGGCAGGCGCTGACTTGCCGGACATAGAGAAGAAGATAGCTGATGAGACCGCTGCCTTGAGCGTTCAGGCATTGGAATTGGCAGCCAGATTGGGCAAAGGCCAGCGTTACCTGCGCGGACTTTTCTCTGGCGGCACCTTGTGCTACGAATCACAGGTGATCTGGGAAGACTTGATGTCTGAGCCAGTGTGGTCCAATGCGCCTTTGGTAAAAGACAAGACGATGAAGGATTCAACGCGCAGCGAAGGGCATTGTACGGTTGACCTCGGAGAGGAAGAATTCACCGTTGGCCGTCCACATCCGATGATCGACAACGATTTGCGCATCCGCAGGCTGCATCAGGAAGCAACAGATCCCGAAGTAGCAGTCATCATCATGGATGTGGTGATCGGGTATGGCGCGCACATGGATCCGGCTGCTGAGCTTGGCCCGGCGATCCAGGAGGCCAAAGCCAAAGCAAAGGCAGAAGGCCGTGAATTGATCGTGATTGCATCAGTTACGGGCACAGAACTTGATCCACAGGGTCTGACGCGTCAGGAGAATGCCTTGACCAAGGCTGGGGTGGTGGTTTGTCCCAGCAATGCGGCGGCATCCAGACTGGCCGGTATGATTGTGGAACAGAAGGCGGCGTAATCATGAAAAAAGGCAAGATTAATGACGTGTTCGGAAAACCGCTGGGTGTGGTCAATGTTGGGCTGGAGAGCATGGCCCAGGCGGTAAAAGATCAGGATGTTTCAACGTTCCAGGTGGATTGGCAGCCTCCCAAAGAAGGCGTGAGGCACTTGCGGATTACCAAGTCGGGCATCAATATTGATGAAGCTAACGAAGAAGTGGTGAAGCGCATCAAACAGGCGCGGCCAACCCTGGTGGGGATGGGCGTGGCTAAGGATGTGATCCCGGGCATGCACAACAGGATGATCCTGCATGCTGGGCCGCCGATCACATGGGAGCGAATGTGCGGCCCAATGAAGGGTGCGGTGATGGGTGCCCTGGTGTATGAAGGCATTGCGGAAGACGAAAAAGCGGCTGAGAAGATTGCTGCATCTGGCGAGATTGAGTTCTCCCCGTGTCACCATCATCATGCCGTTGGACCCATGGCGGGCATTTTTTCACCAAGCATGCCGGTTTTCATCATTGAAAACAAAACCTTTGGCAACAAGGCCTATTGCACCCAGAATGAAGGCCTTGGCAAAGTTCTGCGCTATGGTGGCATGGGGCCAGAGATTTATGAGCGGTTGAAATGGATGGAGCGGGTACTCTACCCGACTTTGCAGCGAGCCCTGGATTCCATGCCAGACGGGATTGATTTGAAAGCACTGATCGCTCAGGCAATGCACATGGGTGATGAAGGCCATAATCGCAATCGGGCGGGGACTTCTCTTTTGTTGCGGGCAATCGGCCCGGCACTGGCGCGTACCAATGAAGACAATGAGGTTTTAGCGAAGGTGATCGAGTTCATTGACAAGAATGATCATTTCTTCCTGAACCTGACCATGCCTGCTGGAAAAGCTGCGCTTGAACCCGCCGAAGGCGTGGAAGGTTCCAGCATTTTGACTGTCATGGCCCGCAATGGTACTGACTTTGGCATCCGCCTATCCTGTATGCCAGACCGCTGGTTCGTTGCTCCGGCTGGTGAGGTGGAAGGTTTGTATTTCCCAGGTTTCACAGCCGCCGATGCCAACCTGGATATTGGCGACAGCACAATCACCGAGACAGCCGGGTATGGCGGTTTCGCCATGGCAGCTGCCCCGGCCATTACCCAGTTTGTGGGCGGCACGCCGGAAATGGCAGTAGCAGCCACACTGGAAATGTACGAGATCAATTTCTCGGAACATGAAGGCTTCACCATTCCAGTGCTCAACTACCGCGGCACCCCGCTGGGTATTGATGTGCGCAGGGTGATGGAAACAGGCATCCTGCCCAAACTGAATACGGGTATTTCTCACAAAGACCCGGGCATAGGCGGCATTGGGGCGGGCATTCTGCGCGCGCCAGAAAAATGTTTCAAGGATGCATTTGAAGCATTCCAGCAAAAGTATTTCTAGTATTCGTCGTTCTTTCAAACTTTCAGATATAAGGAGAAAGCCATGAAGTTCATTGATTTGACAATTCCTCTCGGTATCGGTACGCCACCCTGGCCTACGTATGAACCTTTGCAGGTTAAATACTTCAAGCGATTGGCTCCCAACGGCGCCAACGGCCAGCTTTTGACCCATTCCAATCACCTGGGCACCCACCTGGATGGACAATGCCATTTTTACACCCCTGGCAAGGATATTGCTTCGTTGACCATGGATTATCTGGTGCATGAAGCCGCCATTGTTGACCTGAGTGATGTTTCCGGCGATTACGACGTGTACACCAGCAAGATGATCGAGGAGCGGGTAGAGGTCAAGGAAGGCGACATTCTCATCATTCATACTGGTTATCACCATTTTGGCTGGGATAACCCCACAGGCGATGAGGTGCGCTACATGGTGCAGCACCCCGGCCCCGATCGGGAATTTGCCGAATGGGCCAAGGATCTGAAATTGCGCTGGATCGGTGTCGACTGCGGTTCGGCCGATCACCCGATGAACACCATCATCCGCAACTGGATGCCGCGCCAGGCCAAGCAGGCTGAGTTTGTCTTCCAGAAGAAATTCGGCAAGACCCTTGCCCAGTTCTTTGATGACAGCAAATATCAATTGATGCATCTGGAAATGTTCCCCGACATGATTTTGCATGCCGAATGTCTGGGCGGTGATATTGACCTGGTGCTCAACCGGCGCTTGACGGTGGGCTTCTTCCCCTGGCGTTTTGTGGATGGCGAAGCCAGCATTGGCCGCTGTGTCGCCATGGTCGAAGATGCCGAATACGAGAAGCTGATGAAGGTCAAGGAAGGCATGCCCAAGAACAAATTCGGGGATTGCTATAACCCGAAGCATCTCGAAAGTCTGAACAAGCTCAGCATGGAAAACATGTCTGGGTATGAATATCAGATCAATTATTAATTACAAAGGAGCGATATCGTGAAAGTGGAACTCCCAACCAAAGCATCCCAGCCGACAATTGAGATTGACGTTCGTGAAATTGAGGCAATGCTGCAAGCGCCGCCGATGGATTTGAAACCATGGCCAGGGGCGATGATCCAATTGAAGGATGGATCGACCTTGTATATCCGCGAAGCAAAAATGGAAGAAACACCCATGATGCTGGAGTACATGAAAAAATTGATGGAGGTTGATCACGATTTCTATGACATTGTTGGTGCTCGAGTTTATGCTGAAATCCTGGGCTGGTATCGCAAGCGCCTGAAAGATCCCTATACCATGGTGGGGCTGATCAATGGCAAATGGGTGGGTTTCTGTAACGGTCGCTTGATGAATGAGGATATCAACATCAGCCTGCACACCATGGCCCTTACCCGCGGCAACCGCATTGGCGCCATCATGTACTATGCCAAAGCTTATTACGCATTTGAAATGCTTGGCAATGATGAGTTCTGGGCAACCTACGAAAGCTACAACGGCTGGTATCGCTGGGGTCTGGGTATGGCACAACCGAGCTACCCGTGGCCGGATGTCCAGCATGAACTGGGCGGCGCCAAGGTCTTTTATGTGACCAAGAAGTACTGGGATCGTGTGGTCAAGAATTATGTTCGCCAGATGGTGGGCGCAGACCTGGTCTTTGACGTTCCAGATGCGATCGTGAAGGCCAATGAAACCATGATCGTCCCTGATGAGGTCGTGGTGTAAAACGGATTTGATGCCTGTCATTTACTTCGTCAGGTGATGTGAACGAAAACCCCGCTGGTTAATTGCCGGCGGGTTTTTCGTGCCCGGAGTGACAAAAGGGTACAATCTATTTGAAATCAAAATCAGGAGGTTGGACGATGTGCCGGGTTGAGCATTTTCTGTCAACGCAGTGCGAACTGGGCGAAGGGCCTTTGTGGGATCATCGCACAGGGTCGTTGTATTGGGTGGATATCAATGGCTGCACCATTCAGCGCTATGATCCCAAACAGGAACGGCGCGAGGTTTTTCAAGCCGGTGTGCAGGTGGGCGCACTTGGCTTGCGGGCGCAGGGTGGTTTTGTGGCCGCCACCAACCGCGGGCTGGTATTTTGGCAGCCAGTGGACAATTCCATGCAATTCATAGTAAATCCCGAAGAAGGCAAGCCGGGAGCGCGCTTCAATGATGCCAAGGTTGACCCGGGCGGCAGGTTTTGGGCGGGCTCGATGACATTTGACGATGCCAGCAGTTCACTGTACCGGCTTGATCCTGACCTGAGCCTGCACGTGATGCAAACCGGGATCACCATTTCCAATGGCCTGGGCTGGAGCCCGGATGGGCAAACCCTTTACCATGCGGATACCCGGCGGCAGACCATCTTTGCCTATGACTATGGGATGGACAGCGGTGCGATCACCAACAAGCGCATCTTCTGCCAGTTTCAGCATGCAGAAGGCTTCCCGGATGGATTGACGGTGGACTGTGAAGGCGGCGTTTGGTGTGCCTTGTGGGGCGGCTGGCGAGTGGTGTGCATCTCGCCGGAAGGCAGGCTGGTGGATGAGGTACGCCTGCCAACTGCCCAGCCTTCGTGCTGCGCCTTTGGCGGCAATCAACTGGACGAGTTGTACATCACCACGGCATTTGAAGGCATGTTGGCGGATGAACGGATCAGCCAGCCGCTGGCCGGGGATGTGTTTGTGGTGCGGCCAGGTGTACAGGGCCGGCCGGAACCGGAATTTTCAGGATAAAGGGATGGGAGAAGGATGCGTTTCAAGCAAGCTTTCCAGCGAGATTTTCGACCCTGGCTGAAAGATGTCCAGGCAGAAGCTGCGGCCGAGGTGATGGATGCGGCCCTGGCGGCGGTTGAGCCGCAAGCGGCGGTGGGGCGCAGTGTGCAACGCCATGGGTCGCAGCTGGTGATCGGCGGTTCTGAGCTGGATCTGGATGATTTCCGGCGGATCAAGGTGGCGGCAATGGGCAAGGCGGCGCTTGCCATGACTTGCGGCTTGCTGCCTGCACTGGCAGACAGGATCACGGAGGGCGTGGTGGTCTGCAAGTATCAGGATGCTAATGCGTATAGCCAATTACCGCAAAATGTCCAGGTGGTACAGGGAAACCACCCGGTGCCTGGAGAGGGCAGCCTGGCCGCCGGAAAACTGCTGGCGGATTTGCTGGCAAATGGTGATGAATTTGACCTGGTGATCTGCCTGATCTCAGGCGGCGGTTCTGCCCTGGTGAGCCTGCCACAAACGGGTGTGTCGCTGGATGATCTGCAGGTTCTTACCCGCCAATTGCTGGCCTGCGGGGCGGCAATTGAGGAGATCAATTGCCTGCGCAAGCATCTGGACCGGATCAAGGGCGGCGGGCTGGCCCGGCTGGCGGCACCTGCCCGACTGATTACCCTGGTGATTTCGGATGTGGTGGGCAGTCCACTGGATGTGATCGCTTCAGGGCCGACCGTGGCCGACTCCACCAGCTTTGCGGATGCTCTGCATATCTTGCAAAAATATGATTTGACGGAAAGCGTGCCAGCAGCAATTTTGACATCATTAAAGGCTGGATGTGCAGGTGATCTGCCCGAAACCCCCAAGCCGGGGGAGGAGGTTTTGGCATGCGTCCAGACTACACTGGTTGCGGATAATTATCGGGCGGCACGGGCAGCAATGGAAAGGGCCAGGCAAATGGGGTTTAATGCTCAATTGATGACCACTTTTTTACAGGGCGAGGCACGGGAAGCTGGCGGGCTGTTGGCTGGCCTGCTGCGTCAGGTGGCCGCCAGCGGTGAACCGTTGGGACGCCCAGCCTGCCTGGTGTTTGGCGGCGAAACAACAGTGAACCTGCGCGGTCAGGGACTTGGCGGGCGCAACCAGGAACTGGCATTAAGTGCCGCAGCCGGCCTGGCTGGCCTGCCGGATGTGATGCTGGCTTCTCTCGGCACGGATGGTGAGGATGGGCCAACGGATGCGGCCGGGGCTTTTGTGACCGGCCAAACTTTCGCAGCTGCATTGGAAAAGGGATTGTCGCCAGATGCATTTCTGGCGGAGAATGATGCGTACCATTTTTTTGCAGAAATGCAGGGTTTGTTAATGACTGGACCTACTGGAACGAATGTCAACGATCTGGTGTTTCTGTTTGCGTTTTAAGGCTGCGTCAACCAGCGGTTTGCAGACAGATCGCTGACCCCGGGTTAACTTAATTCCCACCAGTGCATCAGGATATCTCTCATCCGTTCCAGTTCGGTAATCTCAATCCATTCTTCGGCGCCATGCGCCTGGTCAATGGATCCTGGACCCAGAACGACGATTTCCCTGGCCAGGCCGGCATAATTGGCCGCATTGGTACAGTAAGGCACGATTGAGGGGGCAAGCCCTGTAAATGCGGCCAGATGTTGAACCCAGGCAGTATCGGGGGATTGTAGAAAGGGATTGAAAGGTTCGAGGGCATTGATGGTTACTGGCAAGCGGCAGTGTTCCTCTGCCAGCAGTGTGAAATGCTGCCTGATCTGATCGAAATCTTCGCCAGGGAGTGTCCGCCGATCTGCCCATACCCGGCAATGGTCTGGAACGGTATTCAGCCCATTGCCGCCTTCAACCTGTGAAACCGTCAATTTGGCATGTCCCAACGGTGGCAGGGCAGGCAGCTTTTGCAGACGCTGGTGTTCTGCATCCAGGGCGGTAATCAATCGGCTGGCGGCAGTGATGGCATTTTCGCCCTGTTCAGGTACAGAAGAATGGGCAGCTTTGCCCTGAATGTCAAAACAAATCAGACAATCCCCTTTATGGCCGATCATGGGCTGGCAGAGGGTGGGCTCTGCAACCAGGAGTTCATCCAGTGAAATGTTTTGATTTTGAATCCAGCGGGCAAATGCTTTTGCACCAGCCATCCCGGTTTCTTCATCAGCTGTGGCGATGACCAGCAGGTTGAAATCCAGTTTGACCTTGTGGCGATGCATTTTTTCCAGGATGGCAAGCACCACCCCCAGGGTGGCTTTGGTGTCGGCTGCGCCGCGCCCGCGCACCTTGCCATGTTCGATGGTACCGCTGAAGGGCGGTTCTGTCATTTGGGTAATACCAACCGTGTCTGTGTGTACATCAATTGCCCGCCATTTATCGCCGGTGCCCCACCAGATGGCGTAGACATTGGGCCTCTCGGGAAACACTTCATCTGTGTATACATCACCGCCGAATTGTTGGAACCAGTTGGACAGGGCGGTAGCCATGCGATTCTCTCCGGCGATGGCGGTTTCATTAGCAGCCTGGCTCGGGGAAACGCTGGGAATTTTTACCAGACGGCTGAGCCAAGCGGCAAGTTCTTTAGAGGAAGGTGCGGGCAAAGTGGGCATGGTTTACTCCTCACGGGTGGGCAAGATGTGAATGGCTGTTTTCAAAGAGACCACAATTTCGGCAGAGATGGAGCGCATCGTGTTCAGGCCTAACTCATGATAATCCCGAGAAGTGCCCGAGACACAGTCGGCGATAACAAGCACCGGAAAATCGCGTTGGAAAGCGCTCATGGCGGTATAGAGTACACAGGCATTGGTGGTAAAGCCGGTGATGAAAAGAGTTGGTCTGCCATAGGAATGCAATAACAATTCGAGCGGTGTTCCAAGGAAACCATCATAACGGGTTTTGTCAATGATGGCATCATTGGCTTGCGGGGTGAGCGGTTGAATGATCTCAATTCCAGATGTACCTTTTACACAATGAGGAGGTTCGCCAATCGCAGCTTCGAGTCCATAATCGCTGCCATTGGGGGCATGTGCTTCACGGGTATAGATGACTGGCATGCGTTGCTGCCGGGCAGCCTGCAGAAATGCGGCGATATTGGAGATGGTTTGTTCGGCGTTGATGCAGGCATAAGGTGCGCCAGGTGAGAGAAAGTCGTTTTGAGCGTCAATCACCAGCACGACAGCGTTTTCTAAAGGTGAAGAAAGGATCATTCAGCTCTCCTTTGGAAAAAAGGATAAGACGCACAACAAGAATTGGTTGGCTTCATTTTACTTGAGGTTGCCCTTTGGGTGTGGGGAAAACCTGCAACTGAAGTTGCTGGCGGCACTTCCTTTGCTCATGCGGAATTTATGCACATGGCGTGCTGCTTCTTGTTTCTTTCTGGAATGTTGAACAATGGGTAGCCAGCTGACACTTTGTGTCTTTGCGATACAGGGCGAAAAAATGCCGACTTTTAGGGTGCCTTCCAGTGCGTTCGCCCCGTTAAAGCAATCCTCCTCCCGGTTTTGAAAATCGCCACAGCCCGAGGAAAGCGCTCGGGCCTCGAGATGACAGATCAATTAGTTTTTTGAAATGAACTTATGTAAAACCGTCAGGTAGCAAGAACAATGGCCCCGGTTTTTTTAACATCGAATATCAGAAAAGAAGTAAAATAAGGTCAAATCATCATCTAGAAAAAAGGAGAAGAAAGATGAAAAACCTGTCGAAAATTATTGCCCTGGTATTGCTTGTTGCAGTTCTTCTGACTGCATGCGCTCCCAAAGCACCGGCCAGCCAGTGGGAGGCTATTGAGAAAGCGGGCAAAATCAAAATTGGTACCTCTGCTGATTACCCACCGTTTGAATATGTGGATGAGGGCGGCCAGTTTGCCGGTTTTGATGTGGAGATTATGAAAGCCGTTGGTCAAAAGCTGGGCGTGGAAGTTGAAATCGTCGACATGCCTTTTGACAGCCTGATCGCCGCCGTTCAGGAAGGCAAGATCGATATGTCTGTTGCAGCATTCAATTACTCGGAAGAGCGCGATCAGGTGGTTGATTTCACCATCGCTTACTACAATGCTGAAGATGGTTACCTGGTGAAGTCCGATTTTGCCGATACCATTTCCGCCCCGGAAGATATTGCCAATTACATCGTGGCTGCTGGCACGGGCACTACCCAGGACGGTTGGATCCAGGAGAACCTGGTGGATACCGGATTGCTGCCGGCCAGCAACTATTTCAAATATGACCGCATTGACCAGGCTGCACTGGATGTCAGATCTGGCCGTGTGGATGTGCTGATGGCAGAAGCTGCCGTTGTTAAATCCTTTGAAAAAGAAATTGGCGGATTAAAGGTCGCCTATGTGGGTACGATGTCCAGCGGCCCGATGAACATGGTCGTACCGAATGGTTCCACTGAATTGGTTGCCAAGCTGAATGCCGCTATCCAGGAATTGCTGGATGCTGGTTTCATTGAAGAGATGGCCATCAAGTTTATGCAGTAAAACCCCACCATTTTTGTTGTGATAAAACGAGGATGGCAGAAATGCCATCCTCGTTTTTCACCCCCTGCGTCAAATTGGCTTATTTAAGGTAGGCCTGTTTTTCATCGATCTTGCCTTGCGCCACTGCTTCATCCAGCATGTCAAGGCGTCCCTTGCGTTTGAAGAACAGAGCGGCAAAATTTCTTTGGATCTGATCTCCCTGAAAAAGGTATGTGCTCAGGGCAGCAATGCCTTCGCGGTTGTTGACCAGGCTGAGGGCATAGTCGATGACCTTGGATGTGGCGATGTCATCATTTCGGGACAGTTCCGCCATCAGCTGGTCAATATCTGCGCGTGTTCCAGATTGGGCGAGCGAAGCAAAGATTTGGATGCGACTTGTTGATGGATTCATGGGCATAAGAATTATTTCTCATTAATAGGTTGGTGGTTCAGGTTTGTGCCAGTTCCTGGCGCAATTTGCGCACCCAGATCAATTCATTCTCATGCCGCGCGCACAGGTTTTCATGGATCATGCCCCAGAGATAGGCTTCACGTGGGGTACGTGCCTGGGAGAGCATGGTTTGTTGCGGGGGCGTGCGAGCCAGCAGCAACTGCATTTGCACCTCATTCTCATATTCTTCCAGTAGATGATTGAGTTCCTGGTGGGTCAAACTATCTGCCCAGGTGAGTTGAACCAGAAAGGCATGCTTGAGCTGCGGCATCTCGGGCGCAGAGGTCAGCCACTGATGCAGCACCTGGCGGCCTTTGTCGGTGATGGTGTACACTTTGCGGGCAGGGTAGTTTTCCTGCTGTTTGATCTCGAGCGTGACAAGATCTTCCTGGTGAAGATCAACCAGGGTGCGATAGATCTGGTTGTTGTTTCCCGACCAATAGAGGATCTGGGAATCTTCAAAAAACTTTTTAAGATCATATCCGCTCATGGGCCGCCAGCCGAGGAAGCCCAAAATGGCATATTTGATGAGCATGTTGTTCTCCTGTTACCTATGTTTCAATAATGCTATGATAATAATAACATAGTTTCAATCTGGAGTTAAACCATTTTATTAATGCGATCATGCACAAAAAACACCCCGCAGGCCAAGTCTCTGCGGGGTGAACACAGTACAATTTGAAACGCAAGAAATGCGCGTTGATAACCCCCTATAGCAATGCAGCCAGGATAAAGTTAGCGATTGTAATCCTTGCCCATGATGTAGTTTTCAAGATTGTGGATCAAATTTTGTTGCTGGCTGATGACCGATTTGACCAGGTCGCCAATCGAGATCACGCCCACCACTTTGTCGTCTTCCACCACGGGCAGGTGACGGATGTGTTTGTCTGTCATCTGTGCCATACATTCGTCAGCGGTTTGATGTGGCTGAACGTAAAAAATATCGCTGGTCATCACTTCTTCGATGCGGGTGGTTTCTGCGTTGCCTTGCAGTGCCACGCGCCGGGCGTAGTCTCTTTCAGAGAAGATGCCCAGTACCTTGTCGTCTTCCATGACCAGAATTGCTCCGCAGCCTTTGTCGGCCATTTCTTTCAATGCATCGAGAACTGTGGCCGAAGGCGGGATGGAGAAAACCCCACCCCCTTTGCTCTTAAGAATATCTCGAACTGTACTCATGGTCTAGCCCTCCCGTTGGATAATGTGAATTCATGTTAAATTTATATCATATTTGGGTCTGTTTTTGGATGATTGGGCTTCCAAATTTGCTGATGAGTTGACCAGGAGGGTTCAAATTGAGTGGCTTTAAATCTTAAAAAAAGTTGAAATAAAAAGCCGGTTATGCTAAACTTTACAATGTAAAGTAAATATTTACTCCGTTAAGTCTCTTGATACTTGTGGAGGGTCTGGCAGCCATTGGAATAACACGCCGCCGCCAGGATTGCACACAGCCATGCAAATTAGAACTACAAAGGATGATCATCAAAATGGGTCAAACTGAAACGAAAAACGCGTATCAGGTGGTCATGCCCCGCCTTGGGTTGACCATGACAGAGGGGAAAATCGTTGAATGGTACAAACAGGACGGCGAGCAGGTCGAAAAAGGCGAGCCGTTGTTTGCCATTGAGAATGAAAAAGCATCCCTGGATATCGAAGCCCCGGTGTCCGGGGTGGTAAAGATCCAGGTGGAGGTTATGTCTGTGGTACCTATCTTGAAGCCGGTGGCATTAATCTATGGCGATCAGGCAACTGGAGGACACCATCATGAACCTGCACAGGAAAGCGGTGTTACACGTAACGCAGAGGGCAATCATCAGACTGTGCAGCCTTTGGAGGAGGACCTGGAGCGATCATCTTCCGGCGGGAGGGCAAGCCCGCGAGCCAGAGCAGCAGCGCGGCAAGCAGGGATTGATCTCGAAATGGTACGCGGGACGGGCATACGCGGCATGGTGGTCAGCAAGGATGTTGTGGATGCACAGTCCCGGCTGGATGAAGTGAAAGTCACGCCGGTTGCCCGGCGTCTGGCCGCCCAGGCAGGAATCGATCTGAGTAAATTGGCGGGCAGCGGGTCGCGGGGCATTGTAAGCCGGGAGGATGTGGAGCGGGCCATGCAGCCGCCATCTGCCACACAGGCCGGGCCGGACGTAAAGCCATTGAGCGATTTGCGCGCCATCATCGCCAGCCGCTTGAGCAAAAGCTGGGTCGAGCGGCCCCAGGTCACCCTGAATACAGATGCTGATGCAACGATGTTTGTGCTGGCGCGGCAGCAATTGAACCAGGAATTGATGGCAAAAGACATCAAACTTTCTTTCAATGCCCTTTTGGTCAAGATTGCGGCCAAAGCCCTGCGGGAACATGCTTATATGAATGTCAGTCTGCTAGCGGAGGGATTGGCTCAACACCAGCAGGTGAATATTGGTCTGGCAGTTGATGGGCCGCAAGGGTTGATGGTGCCGGTCGTGAAGGAAGCGGACCAGAAGTCTTTTGAATCTGTTCAGCAGGAACTGGATGATTTGATCAAACGCACCTTGAACGGCAGGAATACGATGGATGACCTGACCGGAGGTACCTTCACAGTCACAAATTTGGGCGCTTATGAGATCGATGGCTTCACACCGCTGATCAATCCACCCGAATGCGGCATTTTGGGGGTAGGCCGCATTCATGAGAGACCGGTCGGTCTGAATGGTCAAATTGCGCTGCGTTCCATGGTGACGTTGAGCCTTTCTTTTGACCACCGTTTGGTGGATGGCGCGCCGGCAGCGCGCTTTTTGCAGAGGGTCAAGCAATATATCGAACAACCCTTTCTATGGTCTGTATGGAATGATTAGAGATTGAGGAGGCAGATGTGGATTTAAAAGGAAGGGTTGTGCTGGTAACAGGAGGAGCGCACCGGGTTGGCAAAGCGATCGCCTTACTGTTGGCCGAAATGGGCGCCGGAACGGTTGTATTTACGTATCATTCTTCGGCAGATGTTGCCAGGGAAACCCAGCAGGAAATCCAGTCGCTTG
Source organism: Anaerolineales bacterium (assembly GCA_020060485.1). The sequence continues at coordinate 39,258 of JAGVAB010000144.1, read as the reverse complement.
GATGCCAGGTGCTTTCCATTCGCTGTGATCAGGGGCAGATTGCCCAGATTCGCGAGACGATGTCCATGATCCGCGAACGCCTGGGGCGTCTGGATGTGCTGATCAACAGTGCATCCATTTTTGGAACGGCGGATTTCTTCTCGGTTACGCCTGAAAATTGGGATACGGTGATGGATGTCAATGCCCGCGGACCGTTCTTTTTCATGCAGGAGGCTGCCAGGATCATGAAGGAACAGGATGGCGGCCTGATCATTAATATCATTGATGAATCCGTCAAACGGCCCGCATTGACCTGGATCCATCACGGCGCTTCGAAGGCTGCTTTATGGAATTTGACTCAGTCTGCGGCGATTGTTTTGGCACCGAAGATACGGGTCAATGCGATCCTGCCGGGGGCGGTGCTCAAACCCCCGGAATGGGATGACAGAAGATGGCAAGCCCTTAAAGCAAATATCCCCTTGCAGGCGATGGGAACACCAGAGGACGTTTGCAAGGCGGTTAAATTTCTAGTGGACTCGGATTTTATTACCGGCCAGGCTGTGGTAGTGGACGGTGGCGCAACCGTCGTCTGAGGCCAATCTAAATTTGGAGAGGTGTGATGGAAATTAAAGACAGCGTGCTACTGATCACTGGCGCGGCAAGCCGTGTGGGGCGGGAAGTGGCCCTTTATTTTGCAGAAAAGGGGGCAGATATTTCCTTCAGCTATTACACGGATGCTGAACCCTGGCAGGAAACGAAGCTTGATATTGAGGCTTTTGGCGTGCGTTGCCTGGCTACCCAGGTTGAAGTGCGGGACGCCGCGCAGGTGCGCTCTTTGGTGGAGGCCACCCGGCAGAAACTGGGCAAGATCGACATTTTGATCAACAATGCCTCGGTATGGTTGAAAACGCCTTTCCTGGAGATCAGTGAAGATGAATGGGACCTGTCGCTTGAGGTGAATCTGAAAGGGCCGTTCTTGTGCTCGCAGGCTGTTGCACCACACATGCTGGCGCAGGGCGGCGGGGTGATCCTGAATATCGCCGATCTTTCTGCCTTCCAGGTTTGGCCGGGGTATGCGCACCACGCAGCCAGCAAGGCCGCTCTGGTTGCTTTGACCAAATCAATGGCCTATGAATTAGCGCCGGCTGTGCGGGTGAATGCCATAGCCCCCGGCACTGTGCTCCTGCCACCCGACCCGCCGCCAGCCAAGGTGCAATGGGCAGTGGAAAAATCAGTTCTCAAGCGGGTGGGTGAACCGACCGATGTCGCCCGGTTGGCTGAGTTCCTGGTGACCAATGAGTTCGTTACCGGATCTGTGTATCACGTGGATGGGGGAAGGAGTTTGATCTGACATGAGTCTTAAATCCATAACCCGCGTACAGTCAATTGAAGAGGCAGTCCATTTGTTAAATGATCCGGCGCAGACCAGTCAGGTACTGGCCGGTGGTGCGGGGATCAGCATGGCATTGCGTTTTGGGCGTTTGGGATGCGATCGCCTGATCGATATTTCTGGCGTTGTACCGCTGCATCAGGTGGAACTGGTGCAGGTGGAGAAACAGCCATACCTGATGCTGGGTACAGGCTTAAGTCTCAGCCAGTTGGAGAAGCATCCGTTGATACAGGCTGAGATGCCACATTTTGCAGAAGTTCTGCATGGCAGCAGCGATCCAGCCCGGCGCAATGCCTATACCCTGGGCGGCAGACTGGCTGCCAGACGAAACACGGGGTTGTTGTTTCCGGTGTTTGCGGTGCTGGATGCGGTTGTGGTGATCGTAAATGCTAGCGGAGAAACGCGGATGCCAGTGCTGGATTGGCTTGATGCCGGGCAGACAGAAAGCCAGGGCCTGCTCACGGCTGTACTGATCCCGCATGTACGGCCAGTCTTTTGGCAATGCGAGGAAGTCAAACGCCGCCAGATGCCTGGCGAATTGCTGGCAGGGGTGGTCACAACAGCGGCAGCGTTTGCCGATGGGGCGCCACTGGATTTGCGTATAGCCACCTACGTGGAGGGCTGGGGTGTGATCCGGTGGGAAAGGGTGGAACAACGTTTGAATGGCCAGGCTGCCTCCGATAGTTTGTTCCAGCAAGCAGCAGACGAATTGGTGTCGCTGCTTGAAATGCACTGGGGGAACGATGCCGATACCCGTTATCGATTGCAGGTGCTGCCGGCACTCATGTTACGCTGTTTGAAAAAGATCTGGCAGCATGCCCGGGAGGAATAATGATGCACATTCAGTTTGAATTGAACGGAAAGCCTGTGGAAATTGAAATTTCTCCTGAACAGACGTTGATGGGATTGCTGCGAGATGACCTGGGTTTGACCGGCACCAAGCAGGGTTGTGATGTGGGGGAGTGCGGCACTTGTGCAGTTCTGGTCAACGATGAATTGCGGAAATCTTGCATCATGCTGGCTGCTCAGGTGGAAGGCTGCCGGGTGGTAACCATCGAGGGCATCAGTGATGCGGATGGCTCACCCAATGACCTGCAACTGGCATTTATGGATCATGGTGCTGTTCAATGCGGCTTTTGCACACCGGGGATGATCCTGGCAGGTGAAGCCCTTTTGAAGAAAACCTTGAACCCTGACCGGCAGGAGATTCGGGAAGCCATCTCTGGCAATTTGTGCAGATGCACCGGTTATCAGCAAATTGTGGACGCCATTCAGGAGACCGCTGTCCGGCGCAGCAAGGCAATGGAGGATCCAAGATGAGCGACCATGCTTACCTGAACAAACCTGCCTGGCGGGTGGATGGACTGGATAAGGTTTTGGGAAAAGCCCGATTTGTGGCTGACATTCATTTGACGGGTATGCTGACCACTGCTGTGCTGCGCAGTCCGCTGCCACATGCCCGCATCAAAAAGCTGGACGTTTCCCCGGCATTGAAAGTGCCCGGTGTCAAGGCAGCGGTCACACCTGAAGATTTTGTCAACCATGGCAATTTTGGCTGGCCGGTAAATGATGCCTATGTGCTGGCCTGGCAAAAAGTACGTCATGTGGGTGATCCCATTGCGGCTGTGGCTGCAGAAAACGAAGCGGCTGCTCTGGCAGGCATGCGGGCCATCATTTTTGAACTGGAGGAGCTGTCAGTGGTGGCAGACATGCGCCGGGCGCTGGATGCGGACGCCCCTCTGGTGCCGCTGGAACCCCCGCTGGGAAAAGGGAATTTGGTCAACACCCATCTGGTTCGCAATGGAAACCCCGACCCGATTCTGAAAAACTGTGCTTATGTGTTTGAAAAAACCTATTCATTTGCGCATCAGGAACATGCCTATCTGGAGACGGAAGGAGCTCTGGCAATTCCCGGTCCGGATGGCAGCCTGACTATTTACTGTAATGATCAAAGCCCGTTCATCAATCGGGATAATCTGGTGATGTTGTTGGGTCTGCCAGTGGAAAAAGTGCGAGTGATCCAGCCGGCAGTGGGTGGTTCATTTGGCGGGAAGGATGACATCAATTATCAACACGCGGCCATAGTTGGGGCGCTGGCTTTGAAAACCAACCAACCGGTTCGTTTGTTGACCTCGCGCGAAGAATCATTGATGGCCTCGTACAAGCGCGAAGCGATGGAGATCAATATTTGCTTGGGGGCGGACAAGGATGGTCATTTTCAGGCGGCAAAGGTAGAGATGCTGGCTGACAGCGGTGCGTATGCCTCGATGACCCCGCTGGCCTCCTGGCGGGCGACGGTGCATGCGGCCGGTGCGTATCGTTACCAGGCAGTGCATGTGGACACCAAATCTGTTTATACCAACAACGGGTATTCGGGGGCTTACCGCGGGTTTGGTAACACCGAAGCTGCGGCGGCGATTGAACAGGCTGTGGACGAATTTGCCTGTCAATTGGGTGAAGATCCCATCGAATTTCGACTCAAGAATATTGTGCGCAAAAATGGCGAGACTGTAATGACAGGCAACCGGCTGGAACAAGAGATTGGTCTGGCGGACTGCATCCAGTGGGTGCGGGAGCAGTCCGGTTGGGATGCCAAACGGCGCCAATATGCCAGCCAGGCAGGTGATCTTCGGCGCGGCATCGGGGTTGCATGTTACATGCATGGCTCCAGTCTGGGGGGCGAGGGGGCAGATTACGCGACCACCACCATGCGCATTGAGCCTGATCATACCGTGCTGCTGACCAGCGGTCTGACCGATTATGGGCAGGGCAGCCGCACGGTGTTTGCGCTTCTGGCTGCTGAGACACTGGGCATTAATTATGACCGTATGCGGGTGGCTTGCACCGACACGACCACGGCAGTGGAATCTGGCCCGACAGTGGCTTCACGCAGCAGCATGCTGGGAGGGAATGCCGCCAAAGTTGCGGCGCAAAAAATGCTGCAAGTGTTGAATTTCGCTGCGGCAGACCTTTTGAAATGCAAGCCAACTCAAATCCTTCGCCAAGGCGAACTGTTCATCGGGCCGGATGAAGAACCAGTGTCTTTTGAAAAGATCGTGCAGCATGCCCGCGAGATGAACCTCACCTTATATGTCGAGGGTAAATGGGAAATGCCAAAGTTCCACTGGGATTTTGAGAACGGCACGGGTACGCCTTATATTTGCTATACCTTTGGGGCGCAGGTGGCCGAGGTGGAAGTTGATGTATTGACTGGCGGGATGAAGGTACTTGGTATCTGGGCTGCCCATGATAGCGGTACGGTGATCTTCAAACAGGGAGCAGATGGGCAGATGTATGGCGGTATCGCCCAGGGGCTGGGGTACGCCACCATGGAAGAGATGAAGTATGACCAGGGTCTGCCGACCTGTTTGAATTACAACCAGTATCTAATTCCCACCGCACTCGACCTTCCAGAAATGGAGATCAATTTCATTCAAACGGTTTATGACAATGGGCCTTTTGGGGCAAAGAACATGGCCGAACCAACCATGATTGCCATCGCCCCGGCTATTGCTAACGCGCAGTATCAAGCCACCAGTGAGCGTTACCATACGATACCGCTCACCATGGAACGTTTGGCCACTGGTGTCGAACCACATCGTAAGGCCAATCCAGCCCGCATCCGCCAGGGTTTGCGGCTCAAATGACACCGGACAGTCTGAACAGGCAGAAAAGACAGGATTGATGAAGACGATCATTCATAATGGCAAACTGAAACAAGCCGAGAGCTGGCTGCATGAGGCCGTGCTGCAAATAGAGGATGGCATCATTCGATCCATCTCATGCACTGCGCCTGATGAAGTAGAACTGGCCTGGGCAGATGAAGTGATCGATGCCCGCGGCATGGCAATCCTGCCAGGGTTGATCAATGGCCACACCCATTTCAGCCAAACTTTCATGCGCGGTTTGGCTGGCGGGCGGCCCTTGCTGCAGTGGTTGAAGGATTTGATCTGGCCCTTGCAGGCGGAAATGTCCGTTGAAGAAATGCATCTGGCGGCTTTGTTGGGCCTGGCCGAGAACATCCGCTGCGGGGTGACCGAGGTGGTCGATCATCACAAGATCACCCAAACCAGGCAGCATACTCTTGTTGTTCAGCAAGCTGCAGAGCAGTCTGGTTTGCGCTGCACCATAGCGCGCGCCTGGTCCAACCGGGGCAAGAATGCCGAGGAGGATCAGGCCATCCTAAACGAGCTGCTGGACTGGTATGACGGCGTAAATGCGGGGAGCATAGTTCGCTATGCATCCGGTCCGTTGACTCCCTGGCGGTGTTCAGCGGAATTGCTGCAAAAAACGCATGTCTTGTCGGTGCAACATGGCAGCTTTACCCACATCCACGTTTCGGAGACTGCCGAGGAAGTGGGTATGACACAGGAGGAGGTCGGATTGCGGCCGGTGAGATGGCTGGATGAGATTGGTATTCTGGATGAGCATTCCCAGATCGTGCACGCAGTTTGGATTGACGATGAGGAGTTGGATCTTCTGGCGCAATCTGGAGCGACGGTCGTGCATTGCCCGGTGAGCAACGCAGTGCTGGGATCAGGAATTGCCCCGATTCGCAGCATGCTTGATCGCAACGTCCGGCTACGTCTGGGAACCGATGGCCCAGCCAGCAATGACACCCAGGACTGCTTTGAGAACATGAAAATGGCTCTTTGCCTGGCGCGGGCTGTACACAAAGACGCCAATCACCTTTCCAGTCAGGATGTACTTTCCATGGCTACTGCCGGCAGGACGTTGAGAGTGGACAGCCCGGCTGACTTGATCCTGGTGGATCTGATGAATCTGCATGCCGCTCCCGTGCATGATCTGGACTCGGCTTTGACGCTGTGCGCCCGCGGTGATGATGTGGATACGGTTTTGGTGAGTGGAGAAATTGTGATGCGTGATAAGAGACTGGTCACAATCGATGAAGAAGTGCTGCTCAAGGAATGCAGCCAGGCGGTTGTTTCCCTGCGCAAGCGGGCAGGAGTGGAGATTTGAACGGAAAAGAGCGCTCATTACTGGCATTTCAGCATAAGGAAGCTGACCGGGTGCCACTTTTTGAACTGACCATTGACAACCCCACCGCGGCATTTGTGTTAGGACGGCCAACGCTGTGCGGGTTTGGCGGCAAAGCCCGCGGTGTGAAGGCCAACGAGGCTTTGCTCGAAGGCAGGGTCGCTGCCTATCATCAGCAGCGGCTGGATGACAGCATTGCCTTATGGAAGAAATTGGAACTGGATGTATTCCCTTTGGCCAGCCCACTGCCCAGACAGTTTTCCATTCCAGACCAGATCACTGACCATTCGTGGAAATTTACCAATCCTGTTACAGGTCAATGGGAGCTTTACCTGTATAACCAAGAATCCGATGTGTATGATGTGGTGGATTCTTCGCTGCGCCGGGGTGGTTTGAAGGAACTGGAAAAGCTTACTGTTTTTCTTGAAGCGCAGCCGTTTGACCCGGATGCCTGGGATTTCTCACCGGTGGATCAGGTGATGGATGCCTTGGGTAATCAAATGATGGTGCTGGGGCATATTGATGTTGAGATTGGGTCGACATTTGATTGGGCGGAAACCTTTCTGATTGGGTTGCTGGCCGCCCCGGACCTAATCCATCGTTATCTGGATGCCCGACTGAAGCACGCCCTGCCCTTGGCGGAGATGATGCTGGAACGCGGGGTACATGGTCTGGAAGGCGGTTATGACTGGGCTTCCAATAAAGGGCCGATGTTTTCACCGCGCCATTTTCGCAAGTTCGTTTTTCCCCGCCTCAAGCAAATCACCGATCTTTGCCATCGCTACGGGGGCTATTATGTGAAGCACACTGATGGCAATATCAACAGTTTGCTGGAAGACATGGTACTGGCTGGTGTGGATGGCTTTCAGGCGATTGAACCACGGGCAGGCATGGATATCGCCCGCATCAAACAGGTCTTTGGAGAACACCTGACTTTGATTGGCAATGTGGATTGCTCCACGGTACTGGTGGATGGTCCGCTGGAAGCCGTGCGCCAGCAAACCATGGACGTGATCCGGTCGGCAGCTCCTGGCGGCGGTTTTCTGCTTTCCACAAGCAACTCGGTTCATCCCGGTGTCAAACCGGAATATTACCTGGCTATGCTGGAAACTGCCCGGGCGGTTGGCAATTACCCGATTCAAATGGAGTAGGGCGATGACGGAAAAGATCATGGATTTGCGTAGTTATTTGCAGGTATTGAAGGAAAACGGCCGGCTCGTCAGTATTCAAAAACCGGTACACCTGGTGCACGAACTCGCTGATATTGCCGCCACCCTGGCGCGCCAGGGCGGAAAAGCGGTTCAATTTACCAAACTACAAGGGCAGGATGAACTTTTTCCGTGGTGGGTGTTTGCCAATGCAGTGGTGAATGCAGATACAGCCGCTCTGGCTCTCGGTTGTCAGGTGGATGAGATCATCCAAAAAATGGCTGATGCACTGGAACCTTCCAATGCCATCCTTCCCCAGGTCAGCAATGCGCAGCCGGCCTGGATGGAAAATGTGCTGACTGGAGAAGAAATTGATCTTTATCGCCTGCCCATTCCAACCCACGGTTTGCATGATGGCGGCCCATTTATCACGGGCGGGGTGGTGGTGACCAAAGACCCGCTCAGCGGGCGCGGCAACCTTTCCTACAACCGCATGCAAGTTCTGGATAAACGCACCTTTGGCTTCAATGTCAATGAATGGCGGCATGTGATGCAGTTCTATAAAGTGCAGCAAGAAAAAGGCGAAGGCTTGCAGGTGGCGGTGGTGATCGGGGTGGACCCGGCCATATCGATCGCCGGAGGGGCGCGCTACGAAGGAGATGAACTGGCGATTGCCGGCGCCATCCGCGGTCAGGCGGTCCCGGTACACAAAGGCGTTACAGTGGGTATTGATCTGCCCGCGCATGCCGAGATCGTGATCGAGGGTATCCTGCCGCCAGGGGTGCGCCATAAGGAAGGTCCGCTTGCGGAATTTCATGGCTATTATGGGGAACTGTGGGAATCGCCGGTATTTGAAGTGACTGCGGTTTGTTTCCGCAATGAACCCATTTTCCAGACCATTGTCCCCGGCTGGGATGAGCATATTTACATTGGCAATGTGCTGCCGCGGGAGCCGTTGCTGTTGCGCTTTGTCAAGCACGTCAGCCAAAATGTGACCGGCTTGCATATTCCGCCTTATGGCAGCGGCTTTTCTGCCATTGTGCAAATCCAAAAAACCAACCCGGGAGAACCATATAACGTTGCCATGGCCGCTTTTACCGCTCATGTTAACATCAAAAAGGTGATTGTGGTGGATCCGGATGTGAATATTCACGACCCGGCCGATGTGCTTTGGGCGCTCACCAACCGGGTGGATTGGTCAAAGGATGTCTTTCTGGTACCTGGGGCGCAGGGCCATGAAATGGATCCTACAGCCGATATGCGCGGTGTGCATACCAAGATAGGCATTGATGCCACCTATAAACCAGAACGCAGAGATTACGGAGAGCGCATTCGCTATCCAATGGTGGATTTGAAAAAATACCTTGATGAATAAAGGAGAAAAGAAGCTGATGAACCAACGCGTTGCCCTTTATATGCAGGACAAACATGACATCGCCTATGAGCTGGAAATCGCCAGATATGCAGAAGAACGTGGTTTCAGTGAGGTCTGGCAGGCGGACACGCGTCTGGCTCGCGACTGTGTGGTGATGATGAGCGCCTTCCTGACGATGACCAAAAAAATGCGGTTTGGCTCCGGCGTTCTGCCCATCTGGACGCGAAACCCGGCAGTCATTGCTGCCACCTGGAGCACAATGTGGGAACTTGGCGGCAAGGTGGATGGGCGTAGCCGGGTGATGCTGGGTCTGGGGGCATGGTGGGAACCGATTGCCGGCCGGGTGGGTGTAAACCGCCACAAGCCATTGCAGGCCATGCGTGAACATGTGGAAGCAATCCGTCAGTTATTCACCATGGAAGAGGTCAGTTATTCCGGTGAATTTGTACATTTGGATCGGGTGAAGCTGGATGTGGCCTTTGGTGATCTCAGCCCGCGCGATATTCCCTTGTATATTGGGGCAACCGGTGACAAGATGCTGGAGATGGCCGGCGAGATCTGTGATGGCGTGGTATTGAATTACGTCGTATCTGTGGACTATATCAAGAAAGCGGTGGCGCTGGTGGAAAAAGGCGCTCAAAAAGCTGGCAAGACGTTGGCTGAAGTGGATCGTCCGGAATTGCTGGTATGCTGTCTTTCGGATGAAGACCCTGCAGCCGCCATGGCTGAAGGCAAAAAACTGGTGGCATACTATCTGGCTACAGAGCCGCACATTATGAAGGCGTCTGGAGTGAGTGATGACCTGCTGCACAAGGTGCAGTCCATCATGAGCTGGCCGGCAACAGAGGAGGACTATATCCGTGCAGCCAAGGTCATTCCGGATGAGGTGGTGCGGGAATTGATGGCAGTTGGTACATCAGAAGAATGCCGCAAGAAGGTGCGAGAATATGTAGATGCAGGCGTAACCTGCCCGATCCTGTATCCCATGATGCCGGACATCAAACCAGTGGTGGATGCGTTTGCAGATGGTTTCTAGACAGGAAGGCAGCAAAATTTTGATGGACATGCAAGAGTTGCAGACAAGCATCTTGGTATGGGCTGAACGGATACGCCAGCCGATGGTTGATTTTCTGGGTGATTTGATCCGCATTCAAAGCTACACTGGCGCAGAAAGGCCGGCGGTTGAGCGCACTATGCTGGAGTTGGAACGGATTGGCTGTGATGAAGTATGGATGGACAGTGCCGGAAATGCTCTGGGCAGGATTGGCCATGGCAAGCGGGTCATTCTGTACAATGCCCATCTGGACACAAATCAAGTCAGCGATCCATCCCAGTGGCCACATCCGCCGCTGGAGCCGGTGGTGGAAAACGGCATTATGTATGGACTGGGCGCGTCTGATTGCAAAGCTGGCGTGGCAGCCATCGTTTATGGAGCAGCCATCCTCGCAAAGCTGGGTCTGCTGGAGGATGTATCGGTTGTGGTAATGGGCGCCACCTTGGAAGAGGATGCTGAAGGTTTTGCGCTGCGTTCACTGGTGGAAAGGGATCACCTTGAACCAGAATGTGTCATTTTAGCTGAAGCCACTGACCTGACCTTGCGCATAGGTCACCGCGGCAGGTGTGAGGTTCGGGTGCGCACCACGGGCAAGGCTGCCCATGCCAGCGTTCCCCAGCAGGGCGAAAATGCCATTCTCAAAATGGCGCCCGTCATTCAGGCGCTGGAGGCGATGAACGGACAGTTGCCGTCGCATCCGGTATTTGGCGAAGGCACCCAGGTGGTTTCCCTGATCTGCGGGCCGCATACGCCTAATTCGGTGCCGGACTGGTGTGAGGTGGCTGTTGATCGACGGCTGGTACCAGGCGAAAATGCTGAAACCATTTTGACCGGGGTGCAGACAGTTGTGGCCCCTTGGGGTGCATCTGTGCAGATTCCTGTACAGCCTGTGCGATCCCACACTGGTTTGCAACTGGACGGCCCAAGTTTTTATCCGGGCTGGCTGGTGGATGAAGACAGCCCAGTTGTGCGGGCAGGAAAGAAGACATTTCAGGCGTTGTGGGGAGAAGAGCCGCTGGTGGATGTGTGGAAATTCAGCACAGACGGCACGTACTCGGCCGGTGTGGCTGGCATTCCGACCCTGGGTTTTGGTCCCCAGGAAGAAAAATACGTGCACACGCCGCAGGACCAGGTGAGTCTGGAGAAGCTGGTTAAGGCGGCCATGTTCTATGCGTTGTTCCCGGTGATTTACCAAGAGATTGCCGGAAAATAATAAAAATATATTGTATAGGAGAAAGTTCGATATGCAAACAAGATTGTCTGGAAAAGATTTCATCTCAACTGAAGACTGGTCGGTTGAAGAATTGGTCTCGATGATGGATGTGGCCGGCGACTTGAAACGCCGCTTTGCGATTGGCGAGCCGCATAACCATGTTCTGTCCAGCAAAACCCTGTTCATGCTGTTCTTTGAAGAGTCCACCCGCACCCGAACTTCGTTTGAATCAGGAATGACTCAATTGGGCGGGCATGCCATTTACCTGACCCCCAGTGCAACGCAGGTGGGGCACGGTGAAAATGCCCGGGATACGGGTGGTGTCATGCAGCGCTATGGTCATGGGATAGCCGTACGAGATTGTCGAACCGGCATCGGACAGAAATATCAGTATGAACTGGCTTCCGAGGTGGATATTCCGATCATTTCCATGCAGGATGATGTTGACCATCCATGCCAGGCAATGGCCGACCTGATGACCATTCGCGAGAAATTCGGTAATGACCTGCGCGGGCGCAAGTTTGTTATTTCCTGGACTTATGCACCCAAGTATGTGCGCCCGCTTTCGGTTCCCCAATCCTTGGTGATGCTGATGACCCGCTTTGGCATGGATGTTACCCTGGCTCATCCCAAAGGTTTTGAGTTGATGCCGGAGTGCCTGGCGTCAGCCCGTAATCATGCTGAAGAAAATGGAACCAGGTTCGAAATTGTGGATGATATGGATGCGGCAGTGGAAGGCGGCGACATCATTTACGCCAAGAGCTGGGGACCGATCATGGTCACGGAAGAGCCGACAGAAGTACAGGCAATGTGCGATGAGCACAAGAACTGGATTTGCGATGAACGGCGCATGTCCCTGGCGAAAAAATCTTCCATTTATATGCATTGTATGCCTGTGGATCGCGGTTATGAAGCTACAGATGCAGTGATTGATGGACCGCATTCTGTGATTTATGATGAGGCGGAAAACCGGTTGCATGTTCAAAAGGCTTTGATGGCCCTGACCATGTGCGGGCGGTTCTAATTTATTAAGGGCAGAGAGAAAAGCTGTCTTTTCTCTCTGCCCCCATTCTTTCAAATAAGACCTGTTCGTGAAAGAGAAAGGATGTCATCCTTGGAAGCTGGTGTGTTGATCCTGGACAAGCCGCTGGTTGAGGAAAGGACCGAGCTTGACCTGGCGGTCGGGGTTTGCCTTAAGGATGTGATCAAGACCCTGAAAGTCAAGCCAGGCTTGTCATTTGTCATGCTGGTCAATGGACGGGTTTCTGATGGGGATTATCACGTACAAGCCGGGGATGTGATTACCTGTTTGCCGCAGATTGCAGGCGGTTAGGAGGCATGGATGGAGAAGATGAAAAATAAGATCCAGGTTGCAATACGGCCGGAATTTCTGGATGGGAAAAGCGCATATACGGGGATTGTGCTGCGGATTGATCTGACCACGGAGGAGTTCTGGATCGATGAGCATCCGGATGCCTTCTATCGTAAATGGATTGGCGGCCGGGGATTGATCCTGTATTATCTGATGCGGGAAACCCTACCAAAAATCGACCCATTAAGCCCTGAAAACCTTCTCATTTTTGCTCCAGGCCTTTTAACAGGGACGATTCTACCTGGGACTGGGCGGCATGCTGTGGGGACAAAATCGCCTTTGACAGGTGCTCTTGCTTCGGGCGAGGCTGGCGGCTGGTGGGGCGCTGAATTGAAAAAAGCTGGTTTTGACGCAGTTGTGATCCAGGGCAGAGCCTCGCGCCCTGTCTATTTGTGGATCAACAATGGCTGTGCAGAAATTCGAGATGCCAGCCATTTATGGGGTCAAACCACTGCGGATTGTCAGGATCAATTGCAGAATGAGCTTGGTGATCGCAAGGTGAGAGTGGCCCAGATTGGGCCTGCTGGTGAAAATGGGGTGCTGTATGCATCGGTGATGCATGATGTGAGCCGGGCAGCCGGCCGTTCCGGCCCTGGCGCGGTGATGGGCTGCAAGAACCTGAAGGCGGTGGCGGTACGCGGCACCTTTGAGGTGGGCCTGGCTGACAAAGAATTGATGAAAACCACTGTCAAGTGGATGACATCAAATTACAAAGAGCTAATGGCCTGGGCAATTGCAACCGGCACTTCCGGCTCGGTAAAACCCAATCATGATGCTGGCGCATCTGCTGTCCGCAATTATCAGGACGCAGCCCTGCAAGGGGTTGAACAGATTGATGCGGCTGGGCTGTTCCCGCTGCTGGTCAAAGACCGGGATACGTGCAACCGCTGTCCGGTGCGCTGTAAATTGGTCATTTCCAGGGACGAGGAACCCAAACTTGACAGACGATATGGCGGCCTTGAATATGAAACGATTGGCGGTTTTGGCCCATTATGTGGGATCAATGATCCGTTGGTCGTTGCTAAGGCCAATGAGCTTTGTGCAGCTTATGGACTGGATACCATCTCGACGGCAGGCACCATTGCCTTTGCCATGAATTGCGTGCAGAAAGGCCTGTTGACCGGTTTTAAGTTGCTGCCCTCCTTTGGGGATGGAGAAGCACTGCTGGAATGCATCCGGCTTATTGTTGAGCGAGAAGATATCGGCGAATGGATGGCAGAAGGCAGTCTGCGGATGTCCAGGCGGATTGGCGCCGGAGCCGAGGCATTTCTGGGTGAGGCCAGGGGCCAGGAATTTCCATTGCATGACCCACGTTTGAAGCAGACCATGGCCATGGGGTATGCCTTGTCTGCCACCGGCGCAGACCACATGCACAACCTGAATGATACTTTTGCACTTTTCGACGGGAGCGATATTTGTGCGCGCTTGAGGGAAATGGGATTGGAAACCCCGCTGGCGTTATGGGGTATTTCTGATCACAAGATTGATGCTTATTATTATGAAACTGCTTTCAAGAATTTTCTGGACAGTGCCGTGATCTGCCATTTTTATCCCTATGAATATCATCATATGGTGGATGCGCTGAATGGTGCGGGCAACTGGGATGTGGACAAGGATGAGATCAACCAGATTGGTGAAAGGATCATAGTTCTTGCTCGTCTTTATCTGCTGCGGGAAGGCTTTACTGCTGCTGATGATGCCCTGTCTGCCCGAGCCTATCATCGTTTGAGCGAGGGGCCGGCAGCCGGACAATCCTTGACTCCGGACACTCTGGCGGATGCCTTGCAGCGTTATTATCGGCGGATGGAATGGAATATGGATGGTGAGCCTGTGCCTGCCGTTCTGGCGCGGCTTGGCTTGCAGGATTTTCAGGAATCCTGACAAACTCAGCCGCGAGTTGGTATTTTGTGAAAAGCACAGGAACAGCGCGCTTGATCATGTACAGCACTTTGAAGTGAAGATGGAAGGATTGATGACAACAACAACACCCCGTGAACGTGTCTTGAACCGCTTGGCTGGGAAAGCAGTGGACAGGATCCCGAATTTGTCGATCCTGATGACATTTGCCGCCAGGTATATTGGCCAGCCTTATGACAGGTGCGTGCAGGATCATCGTGTGCTGGTCGAGGGAAACCTGCGCTGCTGTGAGGATTTTGGTATTGACATGCTCAGTGCCATCTCGGACCCGGTGCGAGAAACCCATGATCTTGGTGCAGAGATTGTATTTCCATTAGACGACGTTCCCTACGCGGCGCAGCCACTGGTGCGTGAACCGGCAGACTTGCAGCGCTTGAAATTGGTTAACCCAGTGGAAGGCAAGCGCATGCTGGATCGCATAGAGGCCATTGCCCTGTATCGTCAGAAAGCGGGGCAGCAATACCCAATCCTGGGATGGGTTGAAGGGGCTTTTGCTGAAGCGTGTGACCTGCACGGTATTTCTGAAACAATGGAAGACCTTTACAACCAGCCTGCATTCATGGCCGATCTGCTGGAGTTTTGCACCCAACAGGCGGTTTGGTTTGCTGAAGTGCAAATTGATGCCGGGGCTGATTTCATTGGTATTGGTGATGCGGCAGCGTCTTTGATTGGCCCGCGGCTTTACCGGAAGTTCTGCCTGCCTTATGAACAACGCATCATTGCTGCCATCCATGCACATGGAGCGAAAGCCAAACTGCACATCTGCGGGAATATTACTGCCCTTTTAAGAACCTTACCGGAAACCCAGGCGGATATGATCGATGTCGATTATCCGGTGGAATTTTCTTCTGCGGTGGAAGCATTTGGCAGCAACATTTCTGCCTGTGGAAATTTTGAGCCATCAGGGATTGTGATGCAGGGCAGCGCGGCGGATGTGATGCAGGCAGTGAAGGATTGTGTGCGCGTATCCGGGGCAAATACCTGCATCGCCCCAGGCTGCGAAGTGCCCCGGGATACACCGTTGGAGAATATGCATGCCATTTCGCAAACATTGCGGGAAATTGCAGCCCAGCAGGACTGCCCAGATGCTGGTTTTATTGGGGATCAGGATACGGTTGTGGTTGACGTTAATGTTAACAGGAGTTGTATTTCCGAAAAAAATATGCTACATTAGTTAACATAGTAAAGTCAATATTTACAAATGTAAAGTAAACAGTCATTGTCCGTGGATATGAATACTTCTGGTGCTGAAAGCACTATTCTGTCAGGTCAGGAAACAAGACAGCCCCAGGTTACAGGTTTGTTATAAAGTCTGTCATGATGTGGATATGGTCTTGATCAAAATTGAAGCCGGTTTAACAGGAGTTGTTCATGAGCACAAACCTTTTATTAGGGGAAAGGTTGAAGAAGCGCCGCAGTGAAGTCGGTCTTTCATTACGGGAGCTTGCCCGCCGCACGGAGTTGACTGCGGCTTTTCTCAGCCAGGTGGAGCGCGGTATATCCAATCCCTCTCTGAATTCATTGCGGCGCATTGCCAATGCGCTGAACGTTCCGATGCTGTACTTTCTGGCAGATAAGGATGATCGTTCTCCGGTGGTGCGGGCAAATAATCGACCGCAGATCGACCTGGACGAATCCAACATCACTTATGAAATGCTTTCCCCCGACCTGTCTGGCAAGTTTGAGGCCATTCAAGGACGCCTTAAACCCGGAAACGATAATATTGTCCGCAAATTGAGCGTTGATACTGAGGAAATGATCCTGGTTTTGCAGGGCTCTCTCCTGGTTGGTTTGAGCGACCAGGATTATATCCTTCACCCTGGTGATACGATCACCTTCCAGGGCAAGGATATTGTCAAACTGATCTGTGCTTCGGATCAGGAAGTGCAATGGATCTCTGTGATCACACCACCGGTATTCTAATCCAGTGAGCAGGTAAAAAATATATCCATGAAGAAGAGTATTGACTGGAATTCAATTGCAGCCCCTTTGGATGTGCGCGATATTTATGCGCCAAAAGAGATCATTTCGCGTTGGGTTTCTTATGAGCGCACGAAAACTGGCGTGCTTTTCCATTGCGAACTGGCAGATGGTTCATCGCTGGCATATGCCGTGGATGTGGTATACCCGGATGTGATCCGGCTGCGCTGGAATCCTGACAACATTTATGATTGCGAATCAGACATGTTGGCGGAAAAATTCTGTGCCTGGTCTGCTTTCAAGACCAGTGAAGATGAAACCAAGCTGACGGTTATGACTGATCTCATACGGGTGGAATTTCCCCGCGAGTGGCAAATATCTGCTTACAGTGACCCCCGACCTGGCGAAGGCCGCCTGTTCTTTCAGGAACGCACCGATGACCGCTCTTATGGGCCTGGTTATGAAGTGGCCCCCAGCGGGTGTAATCGTTCTAGTGATGGTTCAGTCAGTTCCCATATCACAGTTGCTGTCCGTCCAGGGGAATCATTCTACGGTTTGGGTGAACGATTCACCTCGTTGGACAAATGGGGTCAGGAACATGCATTGTGGGCAACAGACTCGGGAAATGTTTCCAGTTATCGGGCTTACAAGAATATTCCTCTGCTTTTGAGCAGTCAGGGATATGGTTTGTTTGTCCATTCTTCTTATCCGATGGTTTTCAAATTGGGAAGCGAATCGAACATTACTTATTCGGTGCATTTATGTGATGCCCAGTTTGACGCATTTTTAATGTATGGTCCCTCATTCAAAGATATCTTGCGGCGGTATACGGACTTGACCGGGCGCGCTCCAGTGCCGCCCAAGTGGTCCTTTGGTTTTTGGATCTCACGAGCTGGTTATCGCAGCCGAGATGAGGTGGAAGACGTGGTCAAGGAAATGCGGGAGCGCGGATTCCCCTGCGATGTGCTCAGCCTGGATCCGTGGTGGATGGGGGACGGCCCGTGGTGTTCATACGAATGGGATACCCAAGCCTTTCAACAGCCTGAAGAAATGATGGACTGGATGCGCGAGCAGGGGGTGCGAACGTGTTTGTGGATCCATCCCTATGTGCCAATCGGCACCCCGCTTTACGAAGAAGGCGCAATGCTCGGCTTTTTTGTCAAATGTGCGGATGGCAGTTGCCCTGCGGCTGTCATCGAGGCCTTCTCAGGAGAGCAGCTTGGAGCAGTCGATTTCACCAACCCGGATGCCTGTGAATGGTGGCAGGACAAACTTGAAAAATTGATGGATATGGGTGTGGCGGTTTTCAAGACCGACTTTGGCGAGCAAGCACCCCTCGAGGCAGTATATGCTGACGGCCGTTGCGGCTTGGAAATGCATAATCTTTACCCCTTGTTATATAATCGCACGGCATTTGAACTCACCCAGCGCAAGAATGGCCGCGGGCTGGTATGGGGGCGTTCAGCCTATGCCGGATCACAGCGTTATCCGGTGCAATGGGGTGGCGATAGCTATGCCACGCTTGACCAGTTGGCCAGTCAGGTGCGCGGCTTGCTCAGTTATGGACTTTCTGGCGTGCCATTTTGCAGCCATGATGTGGGTGGGTTTGATTATTCGCCACATTTCTTTGACCACACCGACCATGTGGATTTTTCCGAATCCTATGATCCCAAATTGAAGAATGATTATCCCAAAGACCCGGTGGTGTATGCGCGCTGGCTGCAGGTGGGCGTATTTTCCTCGCATATACGGGCTCACGGCAAGCAGGCACGTGAGCCGTGGACCTATGGACCTGAAGTTGAGCAAATTTCCCATCGCTACCTGGATCTGCGTTACCGCTTGTTACCCTATCTTTACACCCAGGCGGTGGTTTCTTCACAGACCGGTCTGCCCATGGTGCGTCCACTGGTGCTCGAATTTCAGGAAGACCCGACCACTCGGCACATCGATTGGGAGTACATGTTTGGGGATAGTTTTCTGGTAGCGCCTGCCTTAACCGCTGACCACACAGCCACCATCTATCTGCCGGCCGGCAATTGGGTGGACTACTGGAGTAAGGAAGTGATTGCTGGCGGGCGCTGGATGGATGTTAAAGCACCATTAGATGTGTTGCCACTATGGGTGAAAGGCGGAGAAGTGATTCCCTATGGCCCGGTTCAGGATTATGTGGGCCAAAAACCGCTTGACCCATTAACACTGGAATTCTATCTTCCTGCCGATAGCGGCCAGATGGCAATCCATGATGAAGACCTGGCTCATATTGCTGTTCGCTATCAAAGGCAGGCAGGTGAGTTGGTTGTCTGGGTGGGCCAGACAACCGGAGTTCTTGATGTGATCGTTTATGGTGAAACAGTGACAGGCGCAGTCAAAGATGGACAAGCGCTGGCATTGGAAGTTGTTCCAGGCGGTTTCAAAGTCAGCCTGGATGGGCGCTCTGGTTGTGAAATCCGTTTTCAGGTGAATTAAGCACAGATGGCACATGATCTTGTGATTCGTAATGGCAGGTTGGTTACCTCCGCAGGCGTTCTGTCGGCTGATCTTGCTATTCGTGATGGGCGGATTGAGACAGTTGGCGAAGACCTGCATGCAGTACAGGAAATTGACGCGTCTGGACTGCTGGTCTTGCCGGGCGGGGTTGATCCGCATGTGCATTTGCAAATGCCGGCGGGAGAGACAGTGACCAGTGAAGATTGGGCCAGCGGTACGTGGGCGGCCGCCTGTGGAGGCACGACCACGGTCATTGATTTTGTTGAGCCGCTGGCTGGTCAAAGTCTGATCGAGGCGCTGCAGTTACGTCAAGAACAGGCGGCGGGCCAGGCTGTGGTGGATTATGGATTGCACATGACCCTGACCAATGCTGAAGATGCGACGCTGGCACAGATTGGAGAATTGGTTAAATCAGGTGTACCTTCTTTCAAGTTATATACCACCTATGAAGGTTTTGCTCTGAATGATGATCAACTTTTACGGGCTTTGATGGCAATTGGCCAGGCAGGGGGCATGGCTCTGGTGCATGCCGAGAAGGATGCCATTGTTGAAAAAAGCCAGGCAGCATTGGTACAAGCCGGACAGCTCTCTCCGAAGGACTACCCGCGCAGCCGTCCGCCAGCGGCCGAGAGGGAAGCAATTGAACGGGTGATCGAATTGGCGCAGCTGGCCGCCACACCAGTATATTTTGTGCACGTAACCACCGCCGGAGGCGCGGCTGCCATTGCCCATGCCCGCCAGCAAGGGCAGGTGGTTTATGGGGAAACCTGCCCCCAGTATCTGCTGCTGGATGAGACTCGTTATACGGCTGCTGACAGTCTGGAGGCTGCCGGGTTTGTGTGTGCTCCTCCGCTGCGGACTCTGGCGGATCAGGCTGCGTTATGGCAGGCTTTGGCAGATGGGTATTTGCAAACGTTGGGCACTGATCACTGTGCTTTCAACAAGCGCGGACAAAAAGATTTTGGGCTGAAGGATTTCCGTCGCATTCCGGGAGGACTGCCCGGTGTGGAGGCCCGCCTGGCTTTGATGTACAGTTTTGGTGTGCGGTTTGGGCGGATCAGCCTGGAGCGCTGGGTGGAAGTGTGCTGCGAGGCTCCGGCCCGAATATTCGGTCTTTACCCACACAAGGGGTGTTTGCTGCCGGGGGCAGATGCTGATCTGGTTTTGTTTGACCCGCAAAAAAGAGTAATCATCTCCATTGCTTTGCTGCATGAGCAGGTGGATTACACACCGTATGAAGGTTTTGAAGTGCAGGGGTGGCCTGTGAAGGTCCTGTTGTGTGGAAAAGAACTGATGAATGACAGTCAACTGGTGAACCGAGGCGCCGGTGGCTGCTTTCAGATTCGGGATACGGTCCCGGATCAAATTCCTGTTACAAACCCAGTTTGGGAACCTAGATAAAAAAGGAGAAAATTCGCATGAAAAAGAAGTTGAGTCTTGTTCTAAGTCTGGTCATACTGGCATCGCTGGTTCTCGCCGCATGCCAACCCGCTCCGGCCGCCCAGCCAGAGACTGTGGTTGTGACCCAAGTAGTGGAGGTCGAAAAAGAAGTAGAAAAGATTGTTGAGGTTGAGAAGGAAGCTGGCGAGATCACGGTCTGGGCTCGCTATGACCTCACGGATACAAGTGATGCGGTCAGTATCAATCTGAATCAAATGTTTGAGACCTTTACGGCTACTACTGGAATAAAGGTCAATTACGAGCAGGTTGCCTGGGATCAGATTGCCACGAAATTGGCACTGCAAGCGCAATCCGGTGGGGATGTTCCCGATCTGGTGGAAGCTGACAGCTCACATACGCCACAGTTAGTATCTGTGGGTGCTTTGATGGACATGACAGATTTGGTCAAAGATACTCCCTGGTTGTCACAACTGAATGATGCAGATGCACAGTCCTGTGTGGTTGATGGCAAGCGTTTCTGTGTAGCGGCAGATGTGCGTGGCGGTGCGTGGTACTACAATACCGCCGATTTCCCCAATGGCTGGCCTACTACCCCTGAGGCATGGTTGACTGAAGGTGAGCGTTTAAAGGGCGAAGGCAAGTACATTTCCACGTTCTTTGCCGGCCGACAATATGGCGCATCTGAACTGACCTGGGGCCCGTGGATCCGTTCCAATGGCGGCACAATCTTTGATGAAGAAGGCAAACCAGCCTGGGCAACCGCGGAAGCCGTGGAAGTAGTGGAATGGGCACGTGAATTGTTGGCCAAAGGTTATATTCCCGAAACCTGCTTCACTGGCGACTTCACAGCTGGTGAAACCCCCTGGGTGGAAGGTAAAGCAGCCTCTGTGCGTGGTGGATCGTGGTCCTTCCTGTTTATCCCCGGTCTGAGCGATCAAATCAATTCTGGTGAGGCCAAGCTCGGTTTGGCCACTGACTTCGGTCAGGGCAGTTATGTCTTCCTGGTGGGTGAAGGTTGGGCAATTCCGCAAGGCGCGGCAAATCAGAAGGGCGCTTTGGCCTTCCTGAATTACTTCATGAATCCCACTATCGTAGCGCAGTGGGCAGCCAAGCATTACGGTATTCCGACCATTGATTCTGCTTTCAGTGCTTCTGACTTCGACAGCGATTTCTACCGCGAGACTAATGCCAACCTTTCCCAGAATGGCATTTTCTCCCAGACTTCCGAGTTTTACAATGAATCGCTGGATGCTCTGGCAATTGCCATGCAGGAACTGATGCTTGATCCAAAACTGGACGCGTTGACACATTTAAAGGCCGCCCAGGATGAGATCATCAAACGCTACTTCGACTAATTCGCCAAGATAATTTTGCAGGGGCGCCGCAAAGCGCCCCTGCAAAAGCTGGATCGGGTCAAATCCCTGACAATGACAGGATCAGTCAATATGTAACAGGAAATTTCTTATCCGTATTTACAATTTGAACGACTGCATTTTCAAGAAAATTGGCACGGCTTGGAATTCAGTTGAGGGCTCAATTTCCCTAAAGCAAATTGATTTTTTGTCTTGAGTAAAAAATGGCAGGACGGTACACCAGAAGAATTGGTTTTTGGGAAATATTAAAATTCAGGATCAGTAGGAATTTTGGCCGCACTGTGTATTATGGCCAGGGAGGTACCTTGATGACGAACCTTCAGATCGGCATTAACAGTAAGCTGCGGGACGAGAACTCTTTCAAAGGCAAGATACTTTTGGGAAAACTGTATCCCTATTTGATGGTTGCACCTGCCATG
This sequence comes from Anaerolineales bacterium, assembly GCA_020060485.1. The sequence goes on along the minus strand of JAGVAB010000144.1, from coordinate 17,212 downwards.
ATCATGTTGGTAGTTGTCAGTCTTTATCCCACCTTATACAGCTTCTACTTGAGCATGACCAGAATTCGCAAAGGTGAGATGGAATTCATTGGGTTGAAGAATTTCGAGATCATCTTCGATAGCAAAGACTTTTGGCAATCCTTACGTCTAACGGGCATCTACCTGGTCATCTTTGTGGTTTTAACGGGCATGATTGCTTTCTTGTTGGCGATCTTGTTTAACCGCAAGATCCGCTTAAGCGGGGTTTACATGGTTGCCATTTTCATCCCCTGGGTTCTTTCAGAGATCATTTCCGGGGTTTCCTGGCGCTGGATGTTCTACCGGGATTATGGGGTGCTGCAAAATTTGCTTGGCCCATTGTTTGGCAATGTGACCCTGATCGCCACCGGTTTTGGTGCCATGGGAATCGTCATTCTGGCATCTATCTGGCGCTCCACCGCGTTTGTGATGCTGCTGATCCTGGCCGGCCTGCAAACCATTCCCAAGGAAGTGTATGAAGCAGCAGCCATTGACGGGGCAACAGCCTGGCAAACATTCTGGCGGGTAACCTGGCCGCTGGTGCTGCCCACAACCCTGGTTACCCTGGTCTTCCTCTCGATCCAGGCTATCAACTCGATTGGCATGTTCCTGGCGATCACAGGAGGTGGGCCGGGACGTTCCACCGAGGTGCTCAGCCTGCATATGTACCGTGAGGCAATCCAGTTCTTCCATTTTGGTTATGGCTCCGCTCTGGCAGTGGTGCTGTTTTTGATCAATGCCTTGCTGGCATTCGTCTATATTCGTGCGCTGCGGCGTGATAATGCTCTGGCTTCCTAGAAGGGAGAAGAATACAATGGAGAGCAAATCTTTCATCAAGAACCTGCCTGCCAGTTTGTTCCTGCTTGTGGTATCGCTGGCTTTTCTGTTCCCGGTATTTTACACATTGATGGTTTCCTTTCGGGTACCTGGTTATGGGTTGACCAGCCAGATCATTCCCGATCAATTCTATTTTGGCAATTATCTGCGCTTGATGCAATTTGGTCTTTTCCCGCGCCAGATGCTGAATAGTGTGATCAATGCAGTGGGTGGGGCGATTGTTACCTGTGCCTGCTCGGCTTTGGCCGCCTACGCCTTTGCCCGCCTGAAATTCAAAGGCAAGAATGTGATGCAGACCTTTGTTTTCATTGTGATGATGCTACCAGCGCTGACCAATATGATCCCCTTGTACAAAATTGCCAGCGATCTTAAGCTTTTGAATACATACACGGTCATGATCATTATCCTGGGGGCATACGGTATTCCGCTGGGTATCTGGATTATGAAAGGATTTTTTGAAAGCATTCCACGCGAGTTGGAAGAAGCAGCCTATATTGATGGAGCGACACCTTTCCAGGCTTTCTGGCGGGTGGTGGTGCCAATATCTTCACCTGGTCTGGTGGCGACCTTCCTGATCAACCTGGTGTATAACTGGAATAATTTTTTCACTCCGTTGGTGATGATCAACAAAGCCAAAATGAATATGGCTACGGTGGGTTTGTATACTTTCCAGCATACACTGGAGGGAAACCAGGATGAGCTACTGGCAGCCGGGTGTGTGGTCATCATGGTTCCTACCATCATATTGTTCATTGTCATGCGCCGCTATTTCATGCAGGGCATGGTTGAAGGGGCGGTCAAGGGCTAATCGCATGGGTTGCAATGGTGTATTGATCCTTCCCGACTGGATGATCCTCTCTGCACAGGAATCCCCGCGCAAAGCCTGGGGAGTGCGTCTGCAGGGCACGCAGATCACCGAGCTGGGAACGCATGCCGAACTGCGGCAGCGCTTCCCGGATGATGAAGTCTGTGAGGCGCCAGGCCAGGTTTTGGCTCCTGGATTTGTGGATGCTCATACGCACTTGTATGGTGTTCTGGCGCATGGTATCCCGCTCAGTAAAGCGCCTTCGGGTTTCTGGCCTTTCCTGGCTGACTTTTGGTGGCCATTGGTGGAAGATGGCCTGGATGCGGCTATGATCTGTGCAGCCAGCGCGTATAACTGTACCCAGATGGTGCGCGGGGGGATCACAACTTTCTATGATTGCACTGAAGCGCCTTTTGCATTGCCGGGAGTATTGGCAGCCCAGGCCGAGGTTGTTGGAAAAATTGGCCAGCGGGCGACTTTGTCTTTTGAAGCCACCCAGCGGGTCAGTGACGCCAATGGTGAACTTGGCCTCAAAGAAAACCTGGAGTTTATCCGCTCCTGCCGGCAGGCGAATGGACTGCTGCAAGGCATGATGTGTTTTCATACAACCTTTACCTGTTCAGATGTATTCATCCGGCGGGCTTTCGATCTGGCGGCAGAGCATGACGTATTGACCCATATGCATGTGTCAGAAGGTACATATGAGCCGAATGTCATGTTGCAAAGAAACGGTCTGCGCACAATTGAATATTATTCTGGGTTGGGGGTGGCTGGCCCCGGGATGCTGGCATCGCAGTGCGTGCAGATCAGCCCACGCGAAATTGAGTTGCTTGCCCAACTTGGTGTACGAGTCAGCCATATGCCCCTGTCCAATTGTGAAGTGGGCGGTGGGATTGCACCTGTACCAGAAATGGTGGCTTCCGGGATGACGGTGGGATTGGGAAGTGATGGATATTTAACGGATTTCTTTGAAGTTATGCGCGGTGCTTTTTTGATCCATAAAGCGGCGCATACTGACCCGCGGGTGATGCCTGCCGGGCAGGTGTGGCATCTGGCGACAGAAGGCGGCGCGCGTGCCCTGGGCCTGGAAAAGGTCGGACGGATCGAGACTGGCTGGCAGGCAGACTTGCAGTTGATCGAACCGCATTTGCCCACCCCGCTGGAAGTGCATAATCTGATGGAACAGTTGTTGCTGTATTGCTCGCGCCGCGATGTGCGCACAGTATGGGTAGCCGGAAGCTGCTTGGTGGATGATGGGCTGGTGATTGGCACAGACCAGGAGCAACTGGCGGCACATTGCAGGGAACAGGCTGCCCGATTATGGGCGCGCGTTGAGGCATAAATCAAACGATTGTAGGTTGAAGGATGAGGTACTGATGACAGATTTATCCATGTTGACCGGGCCGGCAGCCAAAGATCTGAAAGGTCATTTTGAACCTGCACTGCTGGCAGAAATGTTTCGCAGGATGACTTTGGTGCGGGAATTTGAACTGCGTGCCATTGAAGAACGGCGCGGCGGATTGATCCCAGGTTTTATTCATTCCTGTGTGGGGCAGGAGGCCACTGCTGTGGGCGCCTGTCTGGCATTACAAGCAGAGGATGTGATCACCAGTACGCATCGCGGTCACGGGCATTTGATTGGCAAGGGCGGTGACCCGCGGCAGATGATGGCCGAACTGGCAGCCCGTTCACCCGGGTATTGCAAGGGACGCGGTGGCTCACTTCATATTGCAGATTTTGAATTGGGAATTCTCGGCGCAAATGGTATCGTCGGAGGTGGTTTACCGATCGCGGTGGGAGCTGCGCTGGGATTTAAAATGCGCGGCGAACCAAGACTGGCGTTGGCATTTTTTGGCGACGGCGCAACCAATGAAGGTTCTTTCCACGAGGCTGCTAACCAAGCTGGTGTCTGGAATTTGCCAGTGATCTTCTTTTGCGAGAACAATCTGTATGGCGAAGGGACTGCCATTGCACGCTGCACCCCGGTGAAGGATCTAGCGCTGCGGGCGGCCGGGTATGGTTTCCCCGGAGTGATCGTGGATGGCAACGATGTGCTGGCGGTGTATGAAGCGGTTTCTCAGGCGGCAGAACGCGCCCGTTCCGGACAGGGGCCGACTTTCATAGAAGCCAAGACCTACCGCACCCGCGGCCATTACGAGGGTGATCCGCAGATTTATCGCACCCAGGAGGAGATTGAATCCTGGAAGAAGCGTGACCCAATTGAGGTATTTCGGATCAAATTAATCCAATCTGGCCTGATTGAGGATGGCGATCTGGAGGAGATACAGGGTGAAGTGTTTGCCCAATTGGATGGAGCTGTGGCATTTGCAGCTGCGGCAGAAAAACCTGAACCCGAGGATGCATTGGCAGGCGTGTATGCCGATACGCACAACGGCCTGGTGTTTTAAGGAAACGAACGAGAAAGGTTATGGTTTCAATGCGAACGATCAGCTATTCAGAAGCCATTCGTGAAGCCCTATGTGAAGAAATGCGCCGCGAGCCGGCAGTCTTCCTGATGGGTGAGGATGTGGGTGTATTTGGCGGGGTGTGGGGAGTTTCCCATGACATGCTGGCTGAATTTGGGCCAGAGCGCATTCGCGATACCGCCATCTCAGAGATCAATATTATTGGCAGCGGTCTTGGGGCGGCCATGGTAGGAATGCGCCCGGTGGTGGAGATCATGTTTGGCGATTTTCTGATGTGCGCCGGGGACCAGATTGCCAATCAGGTGGCCAAGGCGCGCTATATGAGCGGCGGCAGGGCAGATGTGCCTTTGACCATCCGCATCACCAGCGGGGCGCCAGGTTCGGCTGCGGCACAACATTCACAGAGTCCTGAATCGTGGTTCATGAACATACCCGGTTTGAAGATCGTGGTGCCAGCCTCACCAGCAGATGCCAAGGGGCTGCTCAAGACAGCCATGCGCGGAGAAGACCCGGTACTTTTCTTTGAACACAAAATGTTGTATGCCTTGCAAGGGCCGGTGCCTGAAGATGAAGATTTCATGGTGCCGTTTGGGGAAGCTAACATCTTGCGCTCTGGCAAGGATGCAAGCGTGGTTGCAATCGGGATTATGGTTCAAAAGACTTTGCAGGCGGCCGAGGTGCTGGCAACCGAGGGAATTGAAATTGAAGTGATTGACCCGCGCACACTGGTACCACTTGACCGGCAAACCTTGATCGATTCGGTGGCAAAGACCGGGCGGGTGGTGATCGCCCATGAAGCCCATTTGCGAAATGGGCCGGGTGCGGAAATCGCGGCGATGCTGGCTGAAGATGCGCTTGAATATCTGGACGGGCCGATCTTGCGGGTGGGCGCCAGAAATGTGCCATTGCCGTACAGCCCGGAATTGGAAAATTATGTTTTACCCGGTGCAGAGGATGTGGTCAATGCAGTTCGCCGACTTTGTGGGAGAAGCCAATGAAACGTTTTGAAAATAAAGTAGTGGTGATCACTGGCGGGGCGCAGGGTATTGGTCGCACTTGTGCACAGCGTTTTTCTTCAGAGGGTGCCAAAGTGGCTGTGTTGGATATTGTTCTGGATCGCGCCCGGGAAACCAGCGAAGAAGTGGATGGCATGGCGGTATATTGCAATGTTGCAGATCATCAGTGTGTACATAATTCCTTTCAAGCTGTTATTGATCAATGGGGGCGGATTGATGTGTTGGTTGCCAATGCCGGGGTTTATCGCGGCGGCCCGTTGACAGAGGATTTGATTAAGGATTGGCAACTTGTCATGGATATTGATTTGACGGGTACCTTTCTGAGCTGTCACGCGGTGGCGCCCTATATGATCGCCCAGAATTCGGGCAGCATTGTGGTCATGTCTTCCATGGCTGGCAAGACCTCCTGGCCGGGCACTGCTGCTTATTCGGCAGCCAAGACCGGCGGAATTGGCCTGGTTCGTTCGGTGGCCATGGAACTGGGACCATACAATGTCAACTGCAATGCGGTCTGCCTGGGCCATGCAGATACGGAGATGATGCGGCAGGTGGATAAACGGGTTTGTGAAGAAAATGGATGGGAAGAAGGGTCATATTTGGCAGAGCTTTGCCAATCCAATCCGATGAAGCGATTGGGAACTGTTGATGAAACCGCAGCCCTGGTGGCATTTTTGGCATCTGACGAAGCACGCTATATTAACGGTCAGGCCATCGAGATAGATGGTGGACGTATTATGAGTTGATATTCTTAAATGTTGAAGTAGATATATTTCCCTCGACGAGCAAAGAAAGGAGGAACGGCATATAGAAGGTGCTTGCAAGGATGAATTCATAACTCTGTTTTGAATCGTGCTCAACTCTTGTTTCTAGTGAAAGGAAAGATAACATGTCTTCTGCACAACCTTCTGGCGAGGAACGTTCAGTAAAGTTTTTGGGCGGGGCTGCAATTGACGGTGCACCAGTAGCGTATATTGTTGTGCTGGCTGCTGTCGTCACTGCTCTGGCTTTCATCCCGTTCTCTGTGGTTTTAGCCTCTGGCGGCAGTTTTCCAATGAGCCAGGGCATCTTCGGCCTGATTGGCTGGGTGCTTGGCCCCATCGCCGGGGCAGTCGCATCCGGTATCGGCACCCTGATCGGTGTCTTTGTAGCGCCTCATACTGCTGGCGTGTGGCCGGTTTCAGTCTATGGTGCGGTGGTGACCAGCTTCGCTGCAGGCATCATGATGACGGGCGGCAAGCGCAAGGGCTGGTGGATTGGGGTCGCAGTCCTTTCGGTGCTTTCCTTCCTGTTCTTTGTCGGCCGTGCCATCTTCCAGAATGGTGTTTCTGCTGGTAATGCCATTTTGGGTTCTTTTGTGGACTGGTCGGCGATTTTGCTCTTTGTTTTGCCAACCCGCACCTTGTTTGCCAAGTGGATTGGGTCAAAAAATACAGGAATGGTGGCTGTGGGACTCTTCCTGGGCACTTGGATGACCTTTGGTCTTGCGCATGTTTGCCAATCCGCTGTTACCTATTTCATGTTCAACTGGCCGGAAGAGATTTGGGTCATGTTAATTCCCCTGATCCCGATTGAGTTTCTCTCTCGCTGCGCAATTGGTACCGTGATTGGCACGGGTGTCATCGCTGGTTTGCGGGCGATCGGCCTGGTAAAACCCACCAACGCCATCTACTAAATTTTTTTATGAGCCTGACTGCCAGTGAATGCGGGGTGGAGCTGGCAGTCAGGCCGGATTTGATGGGATGAAAATGACAGAACCAATTGCCATTCTGGAAAAAGTTTCCTACATGTATCCCCGCTCGGAAGGCATGGTGCTGAGTGAGGTCAACCTGGAAATCCGCAAGGGTGAGTTCTTTGGATTGATCGGACCGACAGGGGCTGGTAAAACAACGCTGTGTTGCGCATTGAATGGGATAGTGCCGCAGTTCTACGGCGGCCGGTTTTTTGGAAAGATCACGATCTCGGGTTTGGACACTGTGGATCATCCTATCAGTACCCTGGCGCAGCATGTGGGTATCGTATTTGAGGACCCGGAAACCCAGCTGATTGCAACATCGGTGGAGAACGAAATTGCATTTGCGCTGGAAAATTTGAAATTCCCGCGCGAAATCATTCTCGAAAGGATCCCCCGCGTGTTGGAAGCCGTGCGTCTGGAAAACACAAACAAGAAGCATCCCATGGAGTTGTCCGGTGGACAGAAACAACGCCTGGCAATTGCTGCAGCTCTGGCGGTTCAGCCGGATTTGCTGGTGCTGGACGAGCCGACATCGCAGCTTGATCCAATCGGCGCCCAGGAGGTGTTCTCTACGGTGCGCGAATTGAACAAAGAACTGGGCATGACCATTGTCATGGCCAGCCATGCTGCCGAGGAGATGGCAGAACATGCTGACCGGCTTGGGTTGCTTGCTAATGGTCAGTTGACCGCCCTGGGCACGCCGGATGAGATCTATGCCAACATTCCCATGCTGCACGAAAATGCAGTGCGTCCTCCCCAGGTAGCTTCAACGTTTTATTTGATCCAGAACAAAGCAATCGCAATTCCGAAAATTCCGGTGCGCATGGACGAGGGCGAATCACTTTTGCTCAGTCTGAAGAAAGCGGATTGTTCCATACACCCGTCTGATTCCATACCCCAGCCGGTTGAGTATTCCGGTGAGTCGCTGCTGCATGTCAAGGATTTACGGCATGTCTATCCGGATGGTACACAGGCTTTACATGGTGTTTCTCTGGATGTTCGTGAAGGTGAATATGTGCTCATCATTGGTCAAAATGGGGCAGGCAAGAGTACCCTGGTCAAGCACTTTCTTAATTTGTTAAAACCAACTTCGGGAGAGGTGCGAGTCGGCGGGGTCAGCTCTTCCAAATTGTCTGTGTCTGACCTGGCCCGGCGCATCGGTTACGTGGCGCAAAATCCTGACAATCAGATTTTCAATGCCACGGTTGGTGACGAAGTGTCTTTTGCGCTCAAAGCGATGAAGCACAGTGCGGAGGAAGTGGAACAGCGCACGGTGGAGGCGCTGGAAGCAATGGGCTTGCTGAGTGTGCGCCATATGCATCCGCTGGCATTACCCAAAGGTGACCGCGCCCGGGTGGTCATTGCTGCCATTCTGGCGATGCAGCCAGAGATCATCATCTTTGACGAACCGACTACCGGCCAGGATTACCGCGGCGCAAACTACATTCTGGAGATCAGCCGCAAACTTCATGAAATGGGCAAAACGGTCATCGTAATTACCCACCACCTGTATTTAATGCCGGAATATGCCGAGCGGGTGATTGTAATGGGCAAGGGCACGCTGCTGCTGGATGCTCCCATTCGCCAGGCATACCATGAGGTTGATTTGCTGCGCAGTACCTATCTGACACCGCCACAAGCCGTGTTGCTTTCCAGAATTCTGGAAAAAAAGGATGGACACAGTTATCCATTCCTTACGCCATTTGAATTGGCAGACTGCTTCCATTGCCCAATGAAAGGCGGCACCAAATGAGTTCGATGAAGTTTCAGACTGTTGAACGGGACTCGATCTTCACCCGGCTTGATTTCCGCCCCAAACTCTTCATGATGGCGGTCATCACGATGATTGCCTTCCTGTGGGAAAGCCCCACGGCCCAGCTTGGGTTGGCTCTGGTGATCTTGCTGGCCTGCATTTTTGGCGGTGTGCGCTTGAAGTATATCTATACGGTTTTGTTGATCATGCTGCCGTTCTATATCCTTTTGCTCATCACGCATGGTTTCTTTAATGTTGATCAAGTCAAGGCTTTAACAGGAAGAGTTGAATTGACCCCTATGTTTACCTTTCCTGAAAACTGGTGGTTGATTGGCGGCAACGGGATGAGTTTGGAAGGTTTCTGGTATGGAATCAATGTGATCGTCAAAACCTTGAATATCATCCTGGTCGTGCCGTTGGTGATCTTCACAACCGATGTTGATAATATGATTGTTGGGATGGTGCGGGCGCGTGTTCCTTACAAGATTGCATTCATTTTTTCAGCTACCCTGCGGTTTTTCCCCCTGTTGTTTTCGGAGATTGGTACGATCATTGAAGCCCAGCGTTTGCGGGGTATGGCTATGGAAAAGATGGGCCCTTTGCAACGCATAAAGGTGTATGCCAAAGTGGCCGTTCCGCTCATCCTGGGGGCGATGGTTAAGTCGCAACAACTGGAAGTTGTTCTGCAATCCAAGGCTTTCTCAGGCAAGCCTGACCGCACCTATTTACATGAATCTGTTCTGAAAGGCAGAGACTATGCCATCATGATTTTCTTTCTGATCTTTTTGGTGGCGGCTTTTGTGCTTTACTTCACCACCGGGTTCGGAAAGTTTTCCAGCCCGTTCCAATAAGAATCTGAACGCGAGGTTTTATGGAATTTACCGGATATCTGGATTTCTGGTTTCAAGAGCTGCCCATTGTACAACGGGTGGAAAAGTTTTCTGCACTTGGCATTCATCGCCTGGATGTTTGGCTGTGGCGCGAACGGCCGATGGCAGAGATCTTTGCCGAATGTCAGCGGCATGGATGCATCATTAACTCTACGTTTGATTCCCAACCTGGCAATCTGGTGGATGCTAATGACCATCCTCGTTGCCTGGATTCGTGGGCTGAATCTTTGGAAATGGCAACACGCTATCAGATTCCACATCTGTTCATCTTCTCCAACCAGATCAATTTACGGCCGGATGGCAGTGAGTGGATCGCTCCCCTGAGCCGGGATTATACGCCGGGAGAGATGTATGCCAACCTGCTGGATGGGACGGCGCGGGTGATGGAGCTGGTGGAAAAAACAGACGTAGTCCTTTGGTTCGAAGCGCTGAACACCTTTCATATTCATGGTGGGGTGTTCGTCTCCACCCATGATCTGGCGGCAGATGTGGTGCGGCGCATCAATCACCCGCAACTGAAGCTCTCTTTTGATTGCTATCATCAGCAACGCACCGCTGGCAATTTGATCTACGGTTTGGAGTCATATCAGGGGCTGTATCCCACCGTACATATCGGAGACTGCCCTACCCGCCAGGAGCCTGGTACAGGTGAGATCAACTTTCCCAACATTGCCCGCAAGCTCAAAGAACTTGAATTTGATGGCTTGATCGGGATGGAATTCACTCCCTCGACCAGCGAGGCCGAAGCATTTCGCAAGGTAAAGGAGATATTTGCAGCATGACCATCCTGAGCGGACCCAAAACAACAATTGAAATCGGGCCTGGCCGGCCCACGGTGTTGATCAATGATCAATTGAGAATCATGGATCAGTCGGAAAATATTCTCGAAGAGCTCAAGACAGGAAAACTGGACGGCATTCTTGCGCTGGCTCGCTGGGGGCAGGAGATTGGCACCGATATGGTGGACATTCTGGTCTTTCATCCTGACCTGGATGAGCTTGACCTGCTGCCGCGTATCGTGCGGCGGGTGAAGGATGAGATTGGCTGCCCAATCTCGCTGGATTCGCGCAATCCACAGGCGCTGGAAGCAGCCCTTGTTGAATTGAAGCCATACAAGGCTCTGATCAATTCGGTGACCGCAGAGAAAGAGTCGCTGGAATTGATCTTGCCGATTGCCAGAAAATATGGGGCGGCTGTGGTGGGTATGCCCATCGGTTCCCAATTTGGAATGCCCAAGACAGCGGACGGACGCCTGGTTGAGGCGGCGGTGATTGTGGATGCCTGTCTGGGGATTGGCATGCCGCGCGGCGATGTGGTGATGGATGCCATTTGCCTGGCTTCGTCGGCTGAACCTGATTCGTTTGGCGTGACTTTGGAAACCTTGCAGCGTTTGCATGATGAGTTGTTTGTGGCAACAACCCTGGGGATTGGGAATGCCGGTTATGGCATGCCGGAGGCCACAGTCATCGACCTGGCCTTTCTGGTGGGCAGCATTCCTGTCGGGCTGGATTCGGCTCTGGTTAATCCGGCAACATGCGGCCTGGTGCCGACTGTGCGCGCGATGGATTTTTTGGCTGGACTGGATGCCGGCGGCCGGCGCTATATCCAACATTATCGCGCCAGGAAAAAGAAAGCGGCGCAACAGAATTAACATATCCTCTCCTGGATCTCATCTAGTGGGGCTGGCCAGAAAGGCAAGCTCTGATGTTTGCCAACAGGCGCTAGAGAAGGAAAAAACCCGCATCGGAGGTTGAAGACCGATGCGGGTAAATGCTTCAGTAAAAAGGGAAGGCGTCAAGCCATATTGAATTCTTCGTAATGAACATTGCTGGCGGGTATGTTCATTCTCTCAAGTACATTGCGTATAGCTTTCATCATCGGCAGCGGGCCGCACACGAAGAATTGATGCTGCTGATAATCCGCTGGCAGTTCCTTGCGCAGGATGTCGGTAGTGATATATCCCCGGTAGCCCGTCCAGTCTTCATGCGGATGCTCTAACACGAGCACCTTTTTGAAATTGGGCAGCCTGCTTTCCAGTTGCTGCAATTCATCGAAGAATTCCACATGCTCAAGAATATTGTGCCCATAGAAGAGCGAGACAGGGCGCTGGTCGTTGCCATCTGCCATGCTGCGCAGAATGCCCATTGCAGGGGCAATGCCGATACCGCCAGCGATCAGAACGATTTTTTGAGATTCAGGCTGGAGAATGTTGAAGTAGCCAAAAGGCCCGTCAACATATACCGTCTCGCCTGCTTGCAGATCGCGCACGGTGCTGGTGAAATCCCCCAGTTCCTTGATGGTAAATTCAAAATTCTTGCGATTATGGATACTGGAAGCTACCGAGAAGGGATGGCGGCGCAATGAGAATGGTGAGCGGCGTACCGTCAACCAGGCGACCTGCCCGGGGTGGAAATCCGGCAGATCGAAACCCTGCGGCTCGACGACCAGGGTGAAGGCATTTTCCACTTCCTGGCGCACGGCAGCAATCTTGTAGGGCTGGCGCAACTGCTGCAAGGGTTTGAACACGCGGATATAGAGGGCTGCCAGGATCCAGAGAGCGGTTTGCAGCCACATGAGGGTTTTCATGGCAGGGGCTGCGGTGTAGCGCCCAACCAGCAGGGCGTGGGTCAGGCCGGCACCCACCAGGAGCAGGGTGAAAATGTCGTGCAGGATGCGCCAGGCGTCATAATCTAGGCGCATTTGTTTGCGAAACACAGAGGTGATGGTGATGAGGATATAGGCCAGCAGGCTGAGTACGCCCATCTGCGCCCGCAGCGGGGCAGTGAACACATTGAGCAGGTTGAGCGCCCAATCGTTGATGCCGACACCGGATTCGAAATTGAAAAGCAGCAACAGATAGTGGACGGTAACAAAAATTGCTGAAAGCAGAGACAGCAGGTGATGAAAACGGTACAGCTTGTCGAGGTTGAATAATTTCTGGGCCGGGGTGAAACGCGAAATGGGAGCCAACTGCCAGCCGGCCAGGGTCAAGCCGACAAAGCCGAGAATGATGGAAGATTCTCGCTGCCAACCGCGGCTGAGGCCAGGCTCAACAAAGGGCATGATGAAAAGAGGTGAGAAGACCAGCAAAACGAACAGGATGACAAGCACGGGGCGGAGCGTTTCTTTTTTCATCGGGTGACGTTCCTTTCAGTAGAGATCATTCTGGTGTAATTCTGTGTATTGTTCTGTGTGGATACCTGATTGTAATTTTAGCATAATATCATAAAAATAGGGGTATTTAGATGGGCGGGGTGCGCCAAATGTTGCAGATTATGTCTTTGCGAGAAGGGTTTCACCCGACGTGGCAATCCCCATCATGGCCTGGAGGCTTGGTGGCCACAGCCGCTTACCTGCACTCCCTGGCACTGCCTCCAGGGCAAGTGAGCGAGCGGTACAAGTGTCGCACTTTTGCGGCGACAGTATTTGGGGCGAGATTTTCTGCTAATTTTTCGTGCACCCGGTCTGCTTTTCAGGAGAAGATTCGATTAGAATAGTATGGAAAACAGACCTGGTTTTGCTTTTTCTGGCAAGGCCAGGCTAACAACTGGTGGCTGATGAAAGACAATCGATCCCGTATCCTGATGATGGTTTTAGTGGCCCTTCTTGCTCTGGCAACGCGCTTGCAGGCTGTGCAAAATTTGCCGATTGACATTGACGAACCAGCCTATTTGAATGCCAGTCTGGGCTATGCCGGCTTCCTGCGCGCGGCAGACTGGAAGGGGCTGGCCTGGTATGACGAGAATGCCGAACATCCGCCCCTGGCAAAGCTGATCTATGCTGCCGCGCTGTTGCCCTTACCGCCGATCGACCAGATACAGGAAAAAGATCTGGTGGCGGGCAGCCCGGTATCGCGTTCAGAGGCACGCGGCTGGTTGCTGCGCGGGCGTACCGTGTCGCTGGTGTTTGGCGTGATGGCGGCGGCGCTGCTGGCCTGGGTGAATCCGGCGGCCGGTTTTTTGCTGGCCGTGCAAACCAGCGCTGTGCGCTATACCAGTCAGGTGGTTTTGGAGGCTTTTCCGGCATTGACCAGTTTTCTATGCGTTTGGGCGTATGCCCATTGGAACTCAAAGTTTCGAAATGATGAACAATCAAGCCATTGGGGCTGGCTGGCGTTTTCGGCTGTCATGCTGGGGTTGACGGCCGCTTCAAAATATATGTATTGTGTGGCCGGGCTGGCGGTGCTGCTGCATTTGGTCTGGCATGGGCGGCGGCAGAGTTGGCCCATCAAACGTTTGTGCGGGTTGATCCTGGCCTGGGGCGCGCTGGCCTTGCTGGTGTTTTTCGTCAGTGATCCCTACCTCTGGCCGCGCCCGTTGAGCCGCCTGCTGGAGACCGTGCAGTATCATTTTGCTTTTGCTTCCAGTGAGCATGTGGCCCGTCATCAATATCCGTTCTGGCAGCCATTGATCTACTTGAGCCGGGCGGCGGGTCCGGCTTCCTGGTACTGGCTGGCGCTGGATCTGCCGATCCTGCTGCTGGCGGTGTTGGGATTGCGGCGCATGTGGCAGGAGGAACCCCTGTATATGTTATGGCTGGGGGTGGCGCTGTTCTTCCTGCTGGTATGGAGATCCAAATGGCCGCAGTATGTGATGATCCTGATCGTGCCCTGGTGTCTGGCGGCAGGGTTGGGGTTGCGGACGCTGTGCGATTGGGGGATGACGCGTTTCAAGCCAAAGGCATAAAGGCGCACATGGGTCACTTGTCCCAAATTAATTCCGGACAGAGGTTGTAGGCATAGAACTCGGCAGTGCTGGCAGACTGGCGCTGCATGGCGGCGCAGTAATTCTCCACCAGGCCGGGTTCGCTTCGCAATATGGAAGCCAGCTCATTAACGGCATCCATATTGCCGGTTTTGGCATAGGCCACATATAACGGCATCCATTCAGCCGGGTCAACGGGCTGCAAGCCCTGCTGGCGGGCCTGGTCTGCAAGCAGGGCGGCCTGCTGCCATTCTGCAAACTGGACGGCCAGCGACACCTTCTGATAGGTATAACACCAGCCGCGGGCGGGTTCAGAGCCAAAGATCTCCGGCGGGGGAGTGCGGTCAGCCGCGCCGCCAAGGATCATGGACGGGTTGGAATAATCAGCCGCCAGCCAGGCCTGAAGGTCATCATTGAGCGAATACAATGGCAGGGCGGGGTCCATGACGTGCACGCAGGAATGGTTGGGATAACTGACGACGACCGCGTTCCTGAGATTGCCGGCATACGCGATGTTGCGCAGCGTACGGCCAAACCGGCTGCCGAAGGTGAGCTTTTGCAGGGTTTCTTTGGAGAAGGTCTCGCCGGCGATCAGCACCTGCCCGGAATCGGGACGATAGATGAGATTGGCCGGGCCCCACACTTCATAGTCCTCGGCCAGGGGCGCGTGATCGGGCGTTTTGATGATCAGGGCGGCCCCGTCTTGCAGGTCGGGGATGCGCCATGAGAGCTGCCACCACAACTGGCGCTGACTCTCCCAAAAGCGGCCGAATGCAGCCCCGTTCAGGTTTTGCACGATGACAGCCGAGGCCAGCAAAGCGAGCAGGACGGCTTTGCGCCATTTCCCGCTTTCCATCAATAAAAACAAGCCGCCTGTGAGGAACTGCACCACGCCGAAACTGGCCAGCAGGGTGTAACGTTCCAGACCGTCGCGGAAGATGATATGGCGTCCGGCGGCCACGGTGGGCAGCAGGCAGGCCAGGGTGCAGAGCAGGCCAACCCGCACGGCAGTGGCGGCCCAGTCTTGCTCTGTTTGCGGTTCGGCATTGGATTGGGCAGAAAGCAGGAAGGAGGCGACGCCCACTGCCAGACCAGCCAGGGCCAGGGCCAGCAGCAGATCGGCATAGGCTGCGCCGGACACCAGTTGATAGAAAGGCACGCCCCAGGCCAGGAAGGTGCTGCTGAGAAAGTCCTTGAACAGTTCCATGCCCAGAGTGAGGGCGCTTTGCCCCGGCGCAGCAAGGAAACCGCGCAGCACCTGGCCGACATCGGTGGCCGAGCGGGTGCTTTCAAAGAAGAACACCCGCCACACGAGGAAGGCAGACAGCCCCAGCAGGTTGGGCCAACAAGCCAGCAGCAGGCGTTTGAAGAGGGTTAGGTTGAGCCGCGGGCGGGGAGAGCCGTGCCAGGCAGTCAGGATCAGGCGCACCAGTTCCAGGCCGACCATCCACTCGAACATGCCATAGGAGAGCAGCCCGCTGAAGACCGAGGCGGTTTGCAGCAGGCGGCGCGCCAGGGGGCGTTGAGCGTCCAGGCAGAGCAGGGTCAGATACAGCGAGAGCAGGCCGGCGGTGAAGGCGATCAGGTGGACGTGGTAGGAGTTGCCATTGGGCACCTGCTGAAAGCCGGGGTAAACCGCAAACAGGGCCGCCATGAGGGTGTTGGCCCAGCCGGCCCGGGCATACAGTTTTTCAAAAATGAGATAAACCAGCACAGCGCCCGCCAGACGCAGGGCAACCGACAGCAAGGCCCACAACAAGGGATTGCTGCCCAGCACGCGCGAGGTGGCCATATAGACCAGGCCCATCAGCGGGCGGTCGATCTGATGCTGCACGAAGATGTTGCCAAAGCCGATGGCGTTCTGTCCCCAGAGCACATGCCAGTCATCGCGGTAAAAACCCCAGCGGTGAACCGTGGGCAGGTAGCCCAGCAGGGCTGCGGCGCAGATCACCAGCCACGGGCGAAAGGTTTGCAGTTTGTGCTTGAGCGGGATCGACATGCGGAGTCTCCTGGCAGCGTTTGGTGGGTCTCTCTCTCCCCACATTATAGCCAGTTTTTTCAAATGAGGCCGGGATTCAAGGGCTGCAAGCAGGGCAATTGCCTCAGGTGAATTTCACCCATGCCGCAGATAGACAGGCTTGCTGACCGCGGTCAGAAGGCAGTCGGAGATGAAATACGTCAGCCACGGCACGGGCGGCCGGGGTTGGGGTTGGCGCGGCTGCGGGCAGCTGGCGGGCAGGGTTACCTCTGCCAGGGTGAAGGTTTCAGCCTGATCGTTGCGCAGGCTGGTCAACTGGCGGCCGTCGGCGGCGATGATGCACGCTGCTTCGACCATGGGCGCGCTGACCTCAACCTGCCAGATGTGCGGCAGGAGGCCGATCAGCCAGGGGGCGCTCAAGACAAGCCCCAGGAAAGACCCCAACGGATTGGGAATGGGGGTGCGCAGCACGCCGCAGGCCGTGCTGCCGATGAAGGGTACGCCCAGCCAGGCAGTCTGCTGGCGGGGAGTTTCCACAAAGACCTGGCGGGCAGTGTGGCGCAGGCTGCCAAAGACAGGCCCCAATTGCGCGGCGCTCACCTGCCGCCCGTTGGGGAAGTGATAGACAGGATCGGGGATGTTGGGCGGGCAACTGCAAGCCAGCATCAGATCCACCTGGCCGGCATATTGCCGCCACAGACCGGCGTGGGCCATGTCCCAGCACAGCAGCAGACCGATGCGGCCCAGGTCGGTATCCGCCACGCTCACGGCCCGCCGCCCGCGGAAGTAAGCGCGCTCCCAGCCCCAGGGATAATTCTTGTCATAGCGCCAGGTGCGCCCGTCCGGGGCGCACAGCAGCAGGGCGTTGTAGATGTCCTGCCCCTCGCGCAGCAAGAGAGAGCCGGCCAGGTGGATGCCCAGGCGGGCGCTGGCGTCCTTCATCCAGGCGGCGGACTCACCAGCCAGGGATTCGGTCAGGGCAAAGTTCTCGTCCCGGTAGGCGTAGCCGGTGTTGAAAAGCTCCGGCAGCACAACCAGGTGCGCTCCGGCGCGG
>JAGVAB010000036.1 GCA_020060485.1 Anaerolineales bacterium | reverse complement strand
TACAGATCCACCGGCATCCAGTAATCATATTCCTGCGGGTCAAACGGCCCATCGGCATAATTCGGGCTTAGATAGCGCAGGTGATACCAGGACGAGCACATGAAGGTATCCATCGTGTCCGTATCCCGTTCGGCCGCCCCTCCGCATGTCGGGCAGGTGGTTTTGCGCCAGGTGGGGTGCAGCTTCAGCGGGCTTTCGCCGGTTGGCTTCCATTCCACATCGTCCGGCAGCAAGATCGGCAATTCCTCCTCCGGCACCGGAACCACCCCGCACGTCGGGCAGTGGATCATCGGGATGGGCGACCCCCAGTAACGCTGGCGGGAAATCAGCCAGTCGCGCAGGCGGTAATTCACATCCCGATGTCCGGTCCCTTTCTTCTCCAAATAGGCGATGATCTGCTCAAACGCCTCATCGCCAGGCGTACCCGTCAGTGGACCGGAATTGACCATATTGCCTTTGGCTGGCACGGCTTCCGTCATCTCGGTCGAAATGATCTCGTCCATGTCGTCCGGTTGAATAACCACCCGGATTTCCAGCCCAAACTTGCGAGCAAACTCGAAGTCACGCTGGTCATGGGCTGGCACAGCCATGATCGCTCCCGTTCCATAAGACATCAACACGTAATCGGCAATCCAGACCGGAATGCGTTCGTCCGTCACCGGGTTGATGGCATATCCACCCGTAAACACACCCGTCTTTTCCTTGTCGGTTGCTTCGCGCTGAATGTCCGTCTGGCGCAGTGCATCATCAACATACTTCTGCACTGCATTCCACTGATCTGCGGTGGTGATCTCTTTCACCAGCGGATGCTCTGGCGCCAGCACCATGAAGGTTGCCCCCCACAAAGTGTCCGGCCGCGTGGTGAAAACCTCTAAAGCTTCGCCTGTTTCCGTGCGGAAGGTCACAGCCGCCCCTTCCGACCTGCCAATCCAATTGGTCTGCAAGGTGCGCACATGCTCAGGCCAATCGATGGTTTCATATTTCAACAACTCATCTGCATAATTGGTAGTACGAAAGAACCACTGATCCAGATTCTTCTTGATCACCGGCGTCTCGCACCGCTCACAGTGCCGGTCTTCACCCCACACCTGTTCACGCGCCAGGGTGGTGTTGCAGTTCGGGCACCAGTCCACCGGCGACATCTTGTGATACGCCAGCCCATGCTTAAAGAACTGCACAAAAAACCATTGTGTCCACTTGTAATATTTGGGGTCCGCACTGACTGCTTCACGCCGCCAATCGATCATTGTCCCCATGCTGCGCAATTGCTTGCGCATATTGTCAATATTCTTGTAAGTCCACTCTTTGGGGTGTACATTGCGCTTGATAGCAGCATTCTCGGCCGGCAGGCCAAAAGCATCAAAGCCCATCGGGAACATCACGTTATATCCCTTCATGCGCATGAAGCGCGCCCGGGCATCCGATGGCGACATGGCATACCAGTGGCCAATATGCAGATCGCCGGAAGGATAAGGCAGCATGGTCAACGCGTAGAACTTGGGCTTGTCGGGCTGGATATCGGAATGATACAGTCCATCCTCATCCCACTTCTGCTGCCATTTCGGCTCAATTTCCGCCGGATTATATGCCGGTATCGAATTTGTTGACATATGCTTGCTCCCTGTCCATTGTGTTAATAATAAAAACCTTCGCCCGTTCAGGGACGAAGGTTGGTTCTCCGCGGTACCACCCTGCTTGTCTGAAAGTTTTCAGACCGCTTTGGTTCGCGTTATCGGGCGAAACCCGGCTCCGGCTATCCCCTTTCACCGGTGCGAAGTGCTCCTGCATGGGAGCTGGCTGGCGAGTTCAGCCTCAAGCATTCCACAAATGCCTGCCGGGCTCACACCGTTTCCCGGCTCGCTGGTGGATGGCTTACTACTCCTGCCCTTCTATTCTGTTCACTTCTTTACACAAACACTCAGGGGAGATCATGATGCCCTGAGTGCTGTTTTGGTGGACCCAGAGAGATTCGAACTCTCGACCTTCTCAATGCCATTGAGACGCGCTCCCAACTGCGCTATGGGCCCAAATTGTGTGTTGTAAAGCTCCTGCATCCTTCCGGTCTCTACAGTAGTGGACCTGGAGGGATTCGAACCCTCGACCTCTTCAGTGCGATTGAAGCGCGCTCCCAACTGCGCTACAGGCCCTCGTCAAGGGCAAGCAGTATTCTACTAGAACCCTGCCCGCCTGTCAAGGAATTCATAAAGTCGATCATCTCACGCCTCACACCCAACCTCACAGCCCGAACCCGCCGCAGGTTAAGCGTTTTGCCTTCACCTGATTGCCAGCACCCCCAGCCAGCCTGATACCCCCTCAGCAAATCCATTCAGGCGTATAATCGTGCGCAGGAGGAACCCACAAAATGATCGATCGCATCTCAAAACTCACCCAAAACATGCAAGCAGCCGGATTGGAAATGCTGGCCCTCAACCCCGGCGCTTCCCTCACCTACCTCACCGGGCTGCATTTCCATACCAGCGAACGCCCTACCGTTATGCTCATCCCGGCCCACGGCCAGCCCGTCATCATCCTTGCCGAACTCGAAGCCAACAAACTCAGCCACTCCACCATGCCTCTGGAAGCCATCCCCTACGATGACAACCCCGACCATTGGCAGACGGCATTTCTCACGGCCCGCCATCGGTTGGGCAATGTCCCGCAAACGATTGGCGTCGAACCCACCGCCCTGCGATTCCTTGAGTTGAACTACCTGCAGAACGCCTTCCCGGACTCAAAATTTATCTCCGCCGAAGACATCCTCTCCAGCCTGCGCACCGTCAAGGATGATGACGAAATTGAACACATGCGCCGCGCCGCCCAAATCGCCCAGGACGCCTTTCTGGATACCCTGCCTGCAATTAAGATCGGAACCAGCGAACTGGAGATTGCCGCCGAACTTTCCGCCCAGCTCCTGCGCCACGGCTCGCAACCTGATTTTCCCTTCGCACCCATCGTTGCCAGCGGCCCCTTAAATACAGCCGACCCCCACGCTGTGCCCACCGACCGCCAGCTCTCGGTCGGGGATTTGATCGTCATCGATTGGGGAGCCAGGTTTAATGGCTACTGCTCCGACATCACCCGCACCGTTGCCGTCGGTCACATCTCCCCCGAACTGCAAAACATCGCCGATATCGTCCACCAGGCCAATACTGCCGGACGGGCTGCCTGCCGTCCGGGTGTTTCCGCCGGCCACATTGATCAGGCCGCCCGCCGGGTGATCACTGCCGCCGGTTACGGACCGCAATTTAACCACCGCGTCGGTCATGGCCTCGGCATGGAAGCTCATGAGCCGCCCTATATGTTCGGCGAAAATGAAACGATCCTGCTGCCCGGCAATGTGTTCACCGTCGAGCCTGGCATCTACATCTCTGGCCTGGGAGGTGTGCGTATCGAAGATGACATGGTCATCACCGCCAATGGTGCCCAAAGCCTGACCACTCTGCCGCGTGAATTGTTCAAAGCTGGTTGATCGCAGCTGCTCATTGTTCAAACCAAATCGCTGATTGAGCTTGCATTTGCTCCCTTGTGGAAGCCGATGTGACTCCTGGAGAATTCATTGTCACCTCAGTTGGGGTTTTAATAAATCCGGTGACTTTTCTTCGCCTATCCTCGGAGCAAGCTCGCGGGCATTACGGCTAAGAAAAAACGTCAAGCACCTCAAAAGCTTTGAACCCTGCGAGTCTACCGCCCCACATTGCAGCAAGCTGCGGGGTATTCCGCAAGCAATAAATTTTACAGGAGCAGTATGCGGCGGTTCTTTAAAAAAGAATGGGCATCTCGGTGTGCGGCACGCGCACCATTTGTATTGGCTGGCTGGGGTCAGCATTCCATTCTGTCCAACCCAACTTCCGCAACAGATAACGCGGAATATATGAACGCAGCACGCCTATTCCGTCCAGTCCTTTACCCATATGAGCAACTGTGGCATTGTCTTCCAGCGCCCGGCGCAGATCCATGGCTGTCCTGCCTTCAAATTCTGTCTTTCCTTGCCCAATGGTCAATAAAACATGGGCGTCACTATTCCCAACCTGTGCCAGCGGCAGTTGTCGTGCCTGTTCGGAAACCAGGGAATTGCGGCGTGTATATACCAATCCGCCATTGACTGCCTCCACACCCACCAGGGCATTGGAGACGCCCTGTACTTCCAGAGCATTTCTGATCGTTTCAAAGCTCAGGCTGCTTGTACCGCGCGCTGTGGGATGAGCAGCAATACAAATCCCGCCCATGTCAGCGATCCTCAGCGCAGTTTCCACAAGGGTCTGCCCAGGCTCGGGCGCTTGTCCAACAAACAAGGCCAGCAAATGCCCATCTGCCGTGGACACTTCACATCCAGGCACCACCTCAATACCATAATGCGGCCCCAATTCCATAGCATGCTGAACTCCGCTCATTGTATCGTGGTCTGTGATGGCGATAACATTCAAATTTGTATGCTCAACAACATGTTTCAAAACAGCAGAAATACTGCTGGTTCCATCATAACTGTGGATCGTATGAATATGCAGATCTGCGAGTCCCATAATGTTCTCCTGTATTGTCTTAAATCCATTTGTCCATTTTCAGTCGCCCGGCAATATGATGTCCGGACAAACTGGCAGAGTCCTTAATGATTTGCTCCACCTGCTCACTATACCCGCCAAGCGTTAAGAAGGCTTCAACATTTCTTTAAGATTTGATTTCGATTTTGCAAAGATTTCTTAACATCTCTTAACAGGAAGTGAAATTGTTCACAGCGAAATGAGATTCTCCCCAAAAAACAGCCTTGCCTGTTTTTCCTATTCAGAGTATCCTTTGCAAAAGTTCTTTCCGACATTTCCAAACTATTCACTCACCCCCCTCATCTTTCTAAGGATATTTCCTTATGCCCCTGTCCATCTCCCGTTATGTTCTTGGTCCGGTTCAAACCAATACCTATCTCGTCTTTGATCCTGCCTCCCGGGAAGCCGTGATCATCGATCCCCCTGAAGGCAGCCGTATCATGCTTAAGGAGATCGAAGAAAAAAACCTCAACCTCAAGGCCATCTGGATCACCCACGCCCATTTTGACCACATAGCCGGTGCCGCCGAAGTATGCCAGGCTATCACCCCTCCGCCGACCGTTGGCTTACACCCTCTGGAACTTGATCTCTATCACAACTCAGGAGCAGCGAACTTCTTTGGCCTTGATATTCCCCCGCAGCCTGAACCGACCTTGTTTTTCGAACATGGGCAAATCCTCACGATTGGCAGCTACACGGTGGAAGTCCGCCACTGCCCCGGTCATTCCAGCGGCGGACAAGTCATCTTTTATGTGCCCGATGCGGCCGCAGCTTTCTCCGGTGACGTCATCTTCCAGCGCTCCATTGGTCGTACAGATTTCCCCGGTGGCAGCTACCCCGCCTTGATCAACAGCATCCACACCCAGATCCTGACCTTGCCCCCCAAAACAAAGCTGTTCACCGGCCACGGGCCATCCACTTCCGTTGGCGAGGAAGCAGCCGAAAATCCTTTTCTGTAATTCCCCCCTTAAACGAAAAATCGGGGCAGCGCTTGAAAACGCCGCTCCGATTTTGATTTCATTGGCATTTTTTTACTTGGCGAAGTCCACCGCCCGCGTCTCGCGGATCACAGTAACTTTGATCTGCCCCGGATATTGCATGCTCTCTTCAATATTGCGGGCAATATCCCGCGCCAGGCGGGTCGCCGTCAAATCGTCAATGTCTTCCGGCTTGACCATGATTCGCACTTCGCGCCCTGCCTGAATGGCATAGCTCTGTTCAACACCCTTGTAGGAATTGGCAATATCTTCCAGGGCGCGCAATCGTTTGATGTACTGTTCCAGATCTTCGCGCCTTGCGCCTGGCCGTGCTCCAGAGATGGCATCCGCCGCTTCAACGATCACCGCCTCAACACTATCCTGTTCCACTTCGCGGTGATGTGATGCAATAATATTCACCACCGACTGGTGTATGCCATAGCGCTTGGCAAATTCAGCGCCCAGTTGGGCATGCGTCCCTTCAGTATTATGATCCATGGACTTTCCCAGGTCATGCAAAAAGCCGCCCACTTTGGCCACTTCCACATTGGCGCCCAGTTCGGCCGCAATCACCGAAGCCAGCTTGGAGGTCTCCACAGCATGCGCCAGTTGATTCTGTCCATAAGAAGTACGGAACTTCAAGCGCCCCATCTTCTTGATGATTTCAGGATGAAGCCCGGCAATGCCCGCATCAAAGGCAGCTTCCTCGCCAGCCTCAACCAGCGAGCGTTCCATTTCGCGCTGCTCTTCTTCCAGTATCTTTTCAATGTAGGCCGGATGAATGCGTCCATCCAGGATCAAACGTTCCAGCGACCGGCGGGCAATCTCGCGGCGCACCGAATCAAAACACGAGATGGTCACCGCCTCCGGAGTATCATCCACGATCACGTCCACCCCTGCTGCCTGCTCAAAAGCGCGGATATTACGCCCATTGCGGCCCACAATCCGGCCCTTCATTTCCTCATTGGGCAGCGGCACCACCTTGGTCGCCACCTCGGCCACATGATCCGAAGCCACCCGCTGGATTGAATCGGCGATGATCTCCCGCGCGCGTTTGTCGCCTTCCTGTCGGGCCTCGTTTTCAATCTGCCGGATGATGCGTGCCACATCAGCCTGGGCTTCTTTTTCTGCATAAGCCAGTAGTTCCTGGTGTGCCTCTTCACTGGTCATCTGAGCAACCCGTTCCAGTTCAACGATCTGCTCTTCCTCGCGCTTTTCAATTTCATTTGCCTTGCGGTCAATGGAACTTTGACGCTTGTTCAAAGCAGTTTCTTTTTGTTCCAGTCGATCCAGGCGGTTGTCCAGCTCACTGCGCCGGCGCTGCAATCGTTCCTCTTCCTGGTTCAGCTCGCCTCTGCGTCGGGCAAGTTCCTCTTCCGAATTTTGCAGTATGCGGATCGCGTTATCCTTGGCTTCCAGTTCCATTGCCCTGGCTTTTTCCTGCGCCTGACGAAGCAAAACATCTGCTTCATTTTCGCGGTTCTTGCGATAGCGATTCTTGAATATCTGCACAAACACAAATACCAAGACGGCTGTCACAATCAGGCTGCCCAGAATAACCCAAAGTAGAAAATTACTATTCATCATTTAATTCCTCATTTGTCCATTCTCATTGATAATCCTTAAAGTTCGTCCTCTTCCGAATTAAATTCAGCCCAAAGGCGACGAACTACCGGCGCCGCGATGCCATAAGAAAAACCGCGCCGCCCCAAATAACCTGTCAAACGCTGGCGAAAATTTTGCCAGTCCAGACCTGCCAGCCGGCGCACATATTTTTGCCCCGCCTGGTAAGCCAGCACTTCATCATCTTCAGCTGTTTCTAATGCTGAAAAGATCACATCTTCTTCCACCCCTTTGTTCCTCAGCTCCATCGCCAGCATACGCTGGCTTCTTGGACGAAACGTACTGCGATTATCCACCCAAAGGGAGGCAAATTGCTGGTCTCCCAGGAAATGCTGCTCCTTCAATCGGTTGATCGTGGCCTCGATCACACTCTCGGTATACTCCTGTTTTGCCAGGCGCTGCCGCACTTCGCCCTCAGAGCGCGGCCGGAAACTCAAAAAATGCAGCGCCTTTTGGTAGGCAACTTCGCTTTCATCCTCGTCTTTTAACGAGGCAATTTTGGCATCATCCAGTTCCTGACCAATATGCAGCCATATGGCAACGATCTTTGCCAGCCCAAAAGCATACTCTCCGTCAAGGTACACATTCACCCGTTCGGGATTTCTTTTTTGAATCTTCAAAGCAGTGATCTTTTGATTCATAAATAAAAACAGCCGAAAACTTCCCGATGGAGTCCGGCTGTTGCAAGTTCTTTTCTTTTTCTGTTTGCGCCAATCAAATGATATCTGTTAACTTGATACAAAACAGGATATCATCCGCCTGTGAAATCAAGCAATTTCTGCCATTTTGTCAATCGAGTAAGCCGTGATGGTATTCTCACTGTCGTATACATTTCTTAATCGGTTTAATTCCACTGTGCCAAGTGAAACAATTTATTCCATCAATTCCATTCAGGCTTTACAGTCCCATCGTGCGGAAAATCTTGACAATACTGGCCTGCATAATAACATAAACTCCCACAGGAGCAAAAACATGAAAGCATCAAAAACTTGAAAAAATCCAGACCCGCATCCTTTTGAATACAGATCATTCATCTGTTCTATTCCAACCAGATACATATTATACAATATTTTCACTTTTTTGGGAAATTGGGGAGTGGCTAAAAATTGGGCTAAAATAGAGAAATGAAAACATGTCCGAAATGTGAAAGAACAGACCGACAGAACCGAGCAGGGAAAACCG
>JAGVAB010000083.1 GCA_020060485.1 Anaerolineales bacterium | reverse complement strand
GCGCTCAAACTCGCTGCTTGCTTCTCATTCCCCGCCTTTGGGCGGGGTTAGGGGTGGGGTAAACATTCATTTATCGCAGAAAAGATTTTTGATGCAATTGCCCTATTGTACCGCAGGGCTTGACATTGTTGGTTAAAATTCTACGGTATAATATTGCCTATGTACAATTTTAATGAAGATGAAACCATGCCGATTCCGGCAAACCGTGATAATCAAGCTGGCGAATTCAATCTGGATGAGACCATGCCGATTTCGCCAAGAGCTGTTTCGGAAGAGGGTAGTGTGGGTGAAACCATGCCAGTGCGCACTTCAGGGGATGCAGGTCCATCTGCACCGGAGTTCCCTCATTCTGTCACCGGTGGGTATGCACCACCTCCGTCGATGGGTTCGCCAGATACTGAACCAGTGCGCAAACCGCGCCGCTGGCTTACTGTGCTGGGTGGTGTATTGCTGGTTGTGCTGCTAACTGGTCTCGGTGGCCTCCTGGGATATCAGGCTGCGCTTCGGATACGCTGGAACCAGCAGCAGGATCAAGTTGCCATGATTGCAACCACCCAGTTCCAGTTGGGAATGGCAGAATTGGAATCCGGGCGGTATGAGATGGCCCGCCGCCGATTTGAATATATCATTCAGATTGACCCAGGTTTTCCCGGCGCAGCCGAGAAATTAACCGAGGTGATGATGCAGATGGCCATGATCACCACCCCCACATCTGTTGTGGAAACAGGCCCTGCTCCTACGCCGACCCCGGATTTGCGCGGGGCGGAGGCGATCTTCAATCAGGCTATACAGGTATACCGTGGTCAGGATTGGAATGCTGCAATTTTTACCCTGGACCGATTGCGAGATGAGGATATCAATTATCGGGCGCTGGAAGTGGATGGTATGTATTACCTTGCCTTGCGTTCCCGCGGGGTTCAGAAGATCATTTCAGAAGGCAACCTGGAAGGCGGCATGTACGATTTGGCACAGGCCGGTCGTTATGGCCCGATTGATAGTCAGGCAGAACAGTATCGTACCTGGGCGCGCTATTACATGACGGGCGTCGCATTTTGGGAAGTGGATTGGCCCAAGGTGGTTGAGTTCTTCCACCAACTGTATGCTTCCCTCCCCAATCTGCGGGATGGCTCTGGCATGACAGTGATGGAGCGTTTCCGGCTGGCTTCAATCGCTTATGGCAATCAATTGGCAGAAATGGGCGAATATTGCATGGCCCGCGATCAATATAATACTGCCCTATCCTTGGGCGGGGATGCCAACCTGGCGCCAACTGCAACCGCAGTTCAGTTGATCTGTCAACCGCCGACTTCCACCCCTGCGCCGATTACTCCCACGGCAACCTTGCCGGCAGAATTACCTACAACGGAACCAACGGCAGAATTACCTACAACGGAACCTACGCCAGAAGGCACACCCACCCCATAAAGGCTTATAAAATAACACGTGAGGCTGTCCAAAAACGGACAGCCTCTTTTTTATATGTGCAGTTATGCAGGCAAATTCAAGCCAAGATACCGAACATGTCGTGGGTCAAGGCATCTGTGATCCTCACATTGACCAGGCTGCCCTCCGGCAGTTCCTGATCGGACAGAATGACCAGCCCATCAATTTCGGGGGCGTCACGGTACGAGCGTCCCACAGAAATGCCATCTCCGCAGCCTTCGATCAATATCGGCAGCGTTTTGCCGATCCATTGCCTGTTTTTCTCCAGAGCGATCTCTTCCTGGACGAGCATCAATTGTTGCCAGCGCTGCTCTTTGATCTCAGACGGGACGGGGTCGCCCATAGAAGCGCCGGGTGTACCCTCTTCAAAGGAAAAAGTGAATGCACCCACATGATCAAACTGGATTTCGCGAACGAAATTGAGGAGAAAATCGAATTCCTTGTCGGTTTCACCAGGATGTCCCACAATGAATGTGGTGCGCATAGCCAATTCTGGCATGGCGTTACGCATTTTGGCGATGGCTTCATATACCCACTGGATATTGGCAGGGCGGTTCATGCGGCGTAAAACGTCCGGGTGCGCATGTTGCAATGGAAGATCGAGATAGGGCAAGATTTGGGGTGTGTCTGCCATGAGCCGGATCAATTGGTCGCTGACAAAGCCCGGAAAAGTGTAGAGGATACGAATCCAGGGGATTTCCGGTACTGCATTGACCAGGTTTTCCAACAGATAAGGAAGCCCGTCCTTGATGCCCAGATCAGAGCCATAATCTGAAGTGTCCTGCGAGATGAGGATAATCTCTTTGACATGGCTTTTTTGCAGATCACGAGCGTCATTCAGGATGCGGGACAGTGGGCGGCTGACCTGAGTGCCTTTGATGGCAGGGATAGAGCAATAGGCGCAGGTTCGGCGGCAGCCATCCGCGATCTTGAGGTAGGCGCTGCCCCCTTGCCTGGCTGCTCTCAGGATATTGATATCTTCTGAACCAACAGTCGAGACATCAGGCAGGTGGAAATGAGTCTTAAGGTGACGGCCTTGTGCTTTCTGCGCCACTGTGACAATATCCATCCAACGGCGTGTACCCATGATGGCGTCGATGGCTTTGATCCGTTCACTGACCAGCTGTGGAAACCGCTGGGTCAAGCAACCAGCGGCGATCAGGATCTGACCGGGCTGTTTTATGGCGGAGAATTCTTCGAGTGCTTGAAGTGATTCCTGGCGGGCAGCATCGATGAATCCGCAGGTGTTGACGATCAGGAATTGCGCATCTTCCGGTTTGGAAGCCATATGCAAGCCTTCCTTTGCCAGCAGCAAAGCCATCGATTCAGAGTCGACAGTGTTCTTGGCACAACCCAAAGAAGCAATAAAATAGGTGCCTTTTTTCATAAATACAGTTCACAATCTAGGGGACGAATGGCGTCACAGTGGGCGTGGGTTGCATTACAGTACTGGTAGCTTCAGGCGTAACCGTTGGCAAAACCGGTGTGGCGGTTTGGGTGGGGGGAACAGCTGGGGTGGGCACCTGCATCCCGCTGACTGTGAATGAGACGTTCAATAGCTGGCCAACTTCACCAAGGATGCCCAGATCCTGTTGATTAAAGAACACTTTTAGCGCCGCGGCATTACCCGTAACCAGATCAATCTGATCCGAGGCAGAGAAAGGGTAAGCATTGCCGGGCACAACCCGGCCTTCAAATTTCACTTCTTTATCGGCGGTAACCTTGACCCAGGCTCGCTGGGAAGCTACCAGATAAAGTTGCAATGGGGCACTTCCTTGTAGCGGAATCTCATTCTCCGCTGCAGGGGCTGGAGCTTCATTGGCTTGCGGGGTACTGCCGGGGATTTGCTCGGACAAGGGCTGGACTGTGGCCTCGCTTTCCGGCAAGGCAGCCAGTTCCTGGTTGGTGTCAGCAAACAGAATATCCACAACGGGAATAGCGGTTGGTTCAACAGCCAGTTTTCTGGCTTCGGTGACCTGGGAAATACCCCACACAATGATAACCACCAGGAGCAAAATGGCGGATATTCCTACGATCATGTCCAGGGTGATCCATTTTTTTACGGGCGAGGGGGCTTTTGGCTGGGTTTTTGCGTTGACGGGTGCAGGCCCAATTTTCTCTTCGCGCCGAATTTGAAGCCCTTCAGCGTACTCCAACAGAACAGCTTCACCATTCATGTTCAAGAACTGCGCATAGTTTTTCAACATGCCACGACCCTGAGCCGGACTGGGAAGGTCAATGGTCTGGCCAGATTCGATTGCATCGAGATAATGGCGGCGGATGTGGGTGTGATTTTCAATCTCGGTTAAAGAAAGGCCGAGGGCTTCGCGCTGCTGCCGCAGGGCGGTGCCAATTCTTTTGAAAATCTCCTCCGAGTTTTCAGAAGGTTGGGTTGAGGAGGGTTGAGGTGGAATCGTCTGGCTTTCTTCTCCAACTGCCGCTTTTTCTTCAGCTAAGGCGCTTGTCTTCCCGTCATCTGTGACAGGCGTTTCGACATCTGGGGTGGGGACAATGGGGGCGGCGCTTTCAGCAGGTGGAAGTGATTCTTGATAACCGGCATCGTCTGCATCATCCTGCACGGCTTGCACTTCATCCATCAAAATTTGATCTGGCCAGGCATCCAGGAGGGGCTGTGCAGAGATGTTGAGATAACCAGCATAGAGGCGTAAAAACCCGCGGCCCTGTGCATCTGAAGGCATCTGATTGGGTTGATCCTCCTCCAGGGCGCGCAGATAATGCAAGCGAACGTGGGTGGCATGTGCTATTTGTTCCAGCGTCAGATTGCGTTCTGAGCGGATGCGGTGTAATCTTTGACCTATTGTTTCAGGCATTTCTTAACCAATATCATCATGGAATTAATGACTCTCCGGGTTTTGCTGTGGAAGCTTACTAGCCCACACGCTAATTGCCAAAAAACCAAACTAATCAAATAATTGTTTGCCAGAGGCGGTACAATTGTATCCCATTTTCATTGTCGCCGGTTCAGATGTCCTGACAGGCATTAAGAAAAACCGGCCGGGCCCAGCGATTCGCTGTGACGTCCGGCCGGTGATCTTGTTTCTGGACAAATTGAAACTGCAAGAATCAGTCTTCTTCGTACTCTTCCAGGATAACTTCCCCGGTGTTTTCGAGCGCTTCTTCGATAACAGCGGCCGGGATTTCTTCTTCCATGACTTCCTGGACAGGTGTTTCTTGTGGTGCAACAGCCGATTCGCCTTCACGATGGACGATCACCTTGACCTTGGGATTGAGGTCCATGGTCAGGCGCACTGCGACACTGTGCTCACCCAGGGTTCTGAGGGGTTCGGACTCGACGCTGCGCCGGTCGATTTCCACATCAAGTTTTTGCTTAATGGCATCAACAATCATCTGGCTGGTGATCGAGCCGTAGAGTTTGCCAGTTTCGCCAGCCTTGGCAGGGAAGGTCAACACCAGGTCGTTGAGCTTTTCGGCTACGCCAGCCATTTCGTTGTTGAGGGCGACGCGGATTGCATCTGCTTTGGCACGAATGTGGTCGACCTGTTTGAGGGAGCCGGGAGTTGCAAGTACAGCCAGACCTTGCGGGATGAGGAAATTGCGGCCAAAACCATTGGCGACTTTCTTTACGTCACCGGCGCGGCCAAGTTTGTAAACATCTTTGAGTAATAATACTTTCATTTTTCAAGCCCTTTCTTTGATTGGCTTCGCTGCGAAGGGTACCACGCATCGAGCGAAGCAATTTTACCAGAGCCTGAGGTTTACGTCAACAAAGAATCAAATGACCCCAAATGACCATTATGACTCAAGGTGATCCTTCTCCCGGCCCTCCTTGATACGGAGAAACAAGGCTTGCAAAGAGTTAAGTGGAAGAGCGAATGCCATGAAATGATTATTGGACGAATCGTGAAGCATTGCTTTGCCAGATTTTTTCGAGCACGCAGCGTCATGGTGTATACTTGTTAAAGAATCGGCCGGTGTGGATGGACATGCTCCGGTCGGTTTCGTGTGGTGTATTTCATCATCCAGAAAAGATGAGGGAAGATAAAAATATGAATATCCAATCTGAGCAGGAACGGTGGGAAAAAGAGATTTTGAAACCGGTGATTGATCGTTTCCCTGAACGTGTTGCGGATGCAAAGAGCACTTCGGGGATCGATATTCCACGCCTGGCATTGCCAGCAGAGGATGATTACCTGCTAAAGCAGGGCTTTCCTGGTGAATATCCATTCACGCGGGGCATTCAACCAACGATGTACAGGGGCCGGTTTTGGACCATGCGTCAGTATGCCGGATATGCCTCTGCTGAGGAATCAAATGCCAGGTATCGTTATCTGCTGGCGCAAGGCCAGACTGGTTTGTCGGTGGCCTTTGACCTGCCGACTCAGATCGGGTACGATGCGGATGATGCAATTGCCATGGGCGAAGTCGGCAAGGTAGGGGTTTCGATTTCGTCCTTGCAAGACATGGAAGCTTTGTTTCGCGAAATTCCTCTGGATAAGGTATCCACCAGTATGACGATTAATGCGCCAGCAGCAGTTTTGCTGGCGATGTATATCGCGGTTGCCCGCCGGCAGGGAGTGGAAACCCGAAAATTGCGCGGAACCATCCAGAATGATATTCTGAAAGAATATGTGGCAAGGGGTACCTATATTTTTGCCCCCAAGCCTTCAATGCGCCTCATTACGGACGTGTTTCAGTACTGCAAGCAGGAAGTACCCAACTGGAACACGATCTCCATTTCTGGATACCATATCCGCGAAGCAGGGTCAACAGCCGTTCAGGAAGTGGCTTTCACCCTGGCGAATGCCATTGCCTATGTAGAAGCAGCCATCGCCTCAGGTTTGGCAGTGGATGAATTCGCCGATCAGTTATCTTTCTTTTTCAATGCCCACAACAATTTTCTGGAAGAGGTTGCCAAATTCAGGGCGGCGCGCAGATTGTGGGCGCGCATCATGCGGGATCGTTTTGGGGCAAAGAATCCAAAATCGATGATGCTCCGTTTTCACACACAAACTGCCGGGTCGACTTTGACCGCCCAGCAGCCAGAAAACAATGTGGTGCGGGTTACTTTGCAGGCGTTGGCCGCAGTTATGGGCGGTACCCAATCCCTGCATACCAACAGTATGGATGAAGCCCTGTGGCTGCCGAGTGAAAAAGCAGTGCGGGTGGCTTTGCGTACCCAACAGATCATTGCCCAAGAGTCTGGCGTAGCAGACACGATCGATCCTCTGGCAGGGTCCTATTTGATTGAAAACCTGACGGATGAGATCGAAAAGCAGGCAGAAACCTATATTGAACGGATCGATGCCATGGGCGGGGCGCTGGAAGCAATCGAGCGGGGTTTCATGCAGGGAGAGATACAGAATGCAGCTTATGCCTACCAGAAAGCAGTAGAGAAAAAAGAGCAGGTAGTGGTAGGGGTTAATGCGTATGAAGTGCAGGAGGAGATTGACCTGGAACGCCTGAAGGTGGATCCCAGCATTGAGCAGGATCAAAAGACACGCCTGGCGCAACTGCGTCATGACCGGGATGCGCAGAAGGCACAGGAATTACTGGGACGTTTGGCCTCTTGTGCGGTTTCGGATGAAAATGTGATGCCGGTGTTAATAGAGTGCGTGGAGAATGGATTGACGCTGGGAGAGATTTGCGGTGTGCTGCGGCACGCGTGGGGTGAATACCAACCCCCGGCCTGGATATAGACAAAAAGAAAGGAAAGGAAATGGCGGTAATCAAAAAAATCAATCACGTGGCAATCGCCGTTGAAGATATTGACGAAGCTTTACTTTTCTGGCGGGATGCGCTGGGTTTGACTCTTGACCATATTGAGGATGTGCCAAGCCAAAAGTCAGTGGTGGCCTTTCTTCCGGCGGGTGAGGGAGAGGTGGAGCTGGTCAAACCCACTGATGAGAACAGCGGAGTGGCCAAATTCCTGGCAAAAAATGGAGCAGGCATGCATCATCTTTGTTTTGAGGTGGATGATATTGAAGCCATGCTGGCGGATTTGAAGGCCAAGAATATCCGCCTGATCAATGAGGCCCCTCTGGAACTTGAGGGACGGAAAATGGCATTTATTCATCCCAAGAGCGCCAGTGGAGTTTTGGTCGAACTCTACCAGTTGACTCAGGACAGTTAAAGTTGTCACGAAATTATGTTCGGGTGATCCAACCCCTGCGCGATTGGGAGCAAAATGGCAAATTCTGATCGATCTGATGAAATCCTGGCAAGGCTGACAGCGGATCTCAAACATCAGATCAACTCTTTCCGGCCGAAATATGATGTAAGAGATGTAGGCACAGTGCTTGAGGCGGCGGATGGTATTGCACAGGTTACTGGCTTGAACAGCGTCCATTCCCAGGAAATTGTAGAATTCGCCAACAGAGCTTTTGGCATCGCTTTCAACCTTAAGAAGGACAGAGTGGGTGTGGCAGTTATGGGGGACTATACGGCCATATCTGAAGGCATGATCGTGAAATCAACCGGCAGGATCGTCTCTGTTCCGGTGGGTGCCGGGTTGATTGGCCGGGTTGTGGATGCGCTGGGAAGGCCGCTGGACGATGTAGGCAAGCTTAATTTTGACAGCTACCGGCCAGTGGAGAATCCCGCCCCCGGCATCGTAGACCGTCAGGACGTTGATACACCCCTCCAGACCGGGATCAAAGCGATTGATGCCATGATCCCGGTGGGTCGTGGGCAGCGCCAATTGATCATTGGCGACCGGCAGACCGGCAAGACGGCGCTGGCAATCGATGCCATCATCAACCAACGCGACAAGAATGTGGTCTGCATTTATGTGGCGATCGGACAGAAGAAATCCTCCATAGCCCGCACGGTTAGTGTTCTGGAGCGGAACGGGGCCATGGATCATACGATTGTGGTGGCGGCTGCTGCTGATGATTCGGTTACATTGCAGTATATCGCCCCCTATGCAGGCTGCGCCATTGGCGAAGCATTCATGGAAGGCGGGCAGGATGCCCTGATCGTCTATGATGACCTTTCCAAGCATGCCTGGGCATATCGCGAGCTTTCACTCCTCATGCGTCGCCCTCCAGGGCGTGAGGCCTACCCGGGAGATATTTTTTACCTGCATTCGCGCTTGCTGGAGCGCGCTGCGCGGTTGGCAAACCGTTATGTGGTGGTACCAAAGGACTGGGCTGGAGAATTGGCGGAAGAGTATGATGCTGTAAATGGTAAGGTGTATGGCGGACCGCGCTCACTGGCTGATGCCCAGGAAGCCATGGAGAAGATGGATACTCCTGATCAGTATCGGCTGGCAAAAGTGCGCGGCAGCGGCGGATCGTTGACTGCATTGCCTATCATTGAAACCCTGCTGGGTGATGTTTCCTCCTTCATACCTACAAATGTGATCTCCATAACGGATGGGCAGATTTACCTGGAAGCAGATTTGTTCCATGCCGGGTTGCGCCCGGCGATCAACGTGGGCATTTCAGTGTCCCGGGTGGGTGGCGCTGCCCAGACCAGTGCCATGAAAATGGTGGCCGGCCGTCTGCGTTTGGAGATGGCTTCTTACCACGAGCTGGAAGCTTTTGCCCAATTCAATTCTGATCTTGATAAAGCCAGTCTGGCACAGCTGGAACGCGGTAAACGCTTGCAGGCAATGCTCAACCAACCTCAATATGCCCCGGTTTCACTGGCAGATCAGGTGATCATTCTCTATGCCGGTATTCATGGGTACTGCGATAATGTGCCTGTGGAAACTGTGCTGCTTTGGGGAGAGGATTTGATCCTGTATCTCAAGGCGCATTATCCGGGGATGCGACGAAGGATCATGCAGACAACCAGATTGGAAGGCGAAGCAGAAACCCGTCTTATGGAGGCGCTGGAGTCTTTTGCGTCATCCTGGCAGTTGAAGCATTAGGCGCATTGGAAATGGCAACATCAAAGAATGAAATGAGATTTCATATCCGCAGCGTGGGTAATATCTCCAAGGTGACCCGCGCGCTGGAGGCTGTCAGCGTAAGCAAGGCACGTCAGGCTACCCAGCTTTTGCATGCCACCCGGCCATATGCTGACCGGGCATGGAGAGTTGTGCTGCATCTTGCTGGCCAACCAGAGGGAAGTGATTTGCATCCGCTGCTGGCGCCTCGTCCGAGTCCTAAAAGCGCGCTGGTTATTGTCATCACCAGTGACCGGGGATTGGCGGGTGGATACAACATGAACGTTGTGCGGGCTGCGCTGAACAAATTCAAAGATTATCCCCACCCTGTTTCGTATATAGCTGTGGGCAGCCGCGGGGGAGACATGCTGGCTCATAGAGGGAAAGATATGCTGGCGGAATATTCCGGTTTGGATATCGGGCAGGATTTGAAACAGATTATTGGCATTGGCAATCTGGCGCTGGAGTCTTATTTGACGCGCTCCTGTGATGAGGTATTCCTGTGTTTCACGGAATACGTTGATCGGGCAGTACAAAGGGTTATGGTGCGCAAGCTTTTGCCATTGGAGGAGGGTCGTCATGGACAGGCGCGTGTCCTAGGCAACCAGGCAACTTCTGCCCGCTCCATTTTTCTCTATGAGCCGGATAAGCGGCAGGTTATTGATGTGATCCTGCCGCGGTACATTGCTTTGCAAGTGTATGTGGCGGTGCTCTCGGCGGAGGCCAGTGAGCACACCATTCGGATGGTCTCCATGCACAGTGCCACAAAAAATGCTAAAGAATTGATGGGTTCGCTGCAAATGCGATATCACAAAACCCGTCAAAAGGACATTACCAACGAAATCCTGGATATTAGTGGGGCGGCAGAAGCCCTTCAAGAACATGCTGCCAATGAAGACTGACTGGCAGAATCAGATATTAGCGGAGTGATCGATGGAGCAAACGGCAACAGGTACAGTTGTTCAAATTCAAAGCAGCATCGTGGATGTGGAATTCCCGGAAGGGGATCTGCCCTATGTCTTTGAAGCGATCGAAGCGATGCGCATGGATGGGCCTCCGCTGGTTCTGGAAGTGCAGAAACATCTCGGCGGCAACTGGGTGCGGTGTGTGGCGATGGGGTACACTGAGGGACTGCAACGCGGGGTGCTGGTGAAACGCACGTATCAGTCGATCCAGGTGCCAGTTGGCGAGAAGACCCTGGGGAGAGTTTTCAACGTATTGGGGCAGACGGTGGATGGGAAAGGGCCAGTAAATTCGAGACTGTATTACCCGATCCATCATCACGCGCCATCCTTGCATGACCAGGTGACCCGCATTGAAGTATTTGAGACAGGTTTGAAAGCCATTGATCTGGTGGCGCCATTTACCAGAGGCGGAAAAACTGGCGTATTTGGCGGAGCGGGCGTGGGCAAGACTGTGGTCATTATGGAATTGATCCGTTCCATTGCCACCATCCACCAGGGAAAATCGGTCTTTGCCGGGGTTGGCGAACGGACGCGGGAAGGGACGCAGCTGTATCGCGAGATGATGGAATCTGGTGTGTTGAAAGACACGGTGATGGTGTTTGGGCAGATGAACGAGCCGCCGGGGGTAAGACTGCGTGTAGCATTAACCGGGCTTTCGATGGCGGAATACTTCCGCAATGAAGGCAAGGATGTGTTATTGTTCATTGACAATATTTTCCGTTTTACCATGTCTGGAGCGGAGATCTCGGCCATGCTGGGCCGCATGCCTTCGGCGGTTGGCTACCAGCCCACCCTGGCATCAGAAATGGGCGAATTGCAGGAACGGATCACATCCACCCGTCATGGTTCGATCACTTCCTTGCAGGCTGTCTATATTCCGGCGGATGATTATTCTGACCCGGCTCCGGTGGCAACTTTTGCTCATCTGGACGCCACGATTGCCCTGGACAGAGCGATCTCGGAAAAGGGCATTTACCCGGCGGTGGATCCCTTAACCTCCACCTCCAGAATCCTTGATCCCATGATCGTGGGGAAGGAGCATTACACCACTGCGCAGGATGTGCAGAAGGTATTGCAGCGGTATAAAGATTTGCAGGATATCATTGCCATTTTGGGCATTGATGAACTAAGCGAAGAAGACAAAATAATCGTCTCCAGGGCGCGCAAAGTGGAGCGTTTTTTCTCCCAGCCGATGTACGTGGCTGAAAAATTTACCGGTCTGGAAGGGCGTTATGTCGGTCTGCGGGATACTGTACGCGGTTTTCGGGAAATATTGGATGGCAAGTATGACGATTTGCCGGAGCAAGCTTTTCATATGGTGGGCACAATTGATGAGGCAGTGGAAAAGGCTGGCAAACTGCACTGAGAGTTCAGGGACAGCATGAGCATTTTATGCGAAATTGTTACACAAGAGCGGATCGTATTTCAGGGTGAGGCTGACATGGTGAGCTTGCCCGGGGAGGATGGGCAGATCAGTATTTTGCCTGAACATTCACCCTTGCTAACTGTCTTAAAATATGGCATTATCAGGGTGCAGTTGGCCGAAGATGAAAAAGTGTTCGCTGTATTTGGTGGTTTGGCTGAAATTCAACCACAGCTTGTAACCGTGCTGGCTGATGCAGCCGAAAGCTTGAATGAGATTAATGAACAGAAAGTAGAAGAAGCAAAACGTCAGGCAGAACGAAAATTAAAGAAAAAGAGACGCTTCACAGCGGATGAAGAATTGGAAATTTGGGATGCATTGCGCCGTTCGAATGTACGTCTTGAAGCGTTGCGCCGCTACCAGCACAACCGCGATTAAGTTCAGGAAGGAACACAAATAGAATGCCAGTTTTTTCAAGAGACTTGGGGATAGACCTGGGAACAATGAACACTGTCATCGCTGAAGGCAATCAGATTTTGCTTCAGGAACCGACTGTTGTTGCAATTATTGTAGAAGAACAAAAGCTTGTGGAGTGGGGACAGGCGGCAAAGGATATGTTAGGCCGGGTGCCCGATAGCATTGAGGTGGTGCGGCCGATGCAAAATGGGGTGATCGCCGAATACGAGATCACCGAGAGATTATTGAACTTCCTGATCAAGAAAGTCAGCGGGCCGATGTTAATCTTCCGGCCGCGGGTGATTATCACCGTACCTTACGGTGTTACCAGTGTGGAAACACGGGCTGTGCATGAAGCAGGGCTTGGGGCAGGCAGCCGGGATGTGTATTTAATCCAGCAGCCCTTGGCAGCCGCATTAGGAGTTGACCTGCCTATTGCTACTCCTTCCGGGAACATGATCCTGGCTTTGGGCGGGGGCACATCCCAGGCGGCCGTGCTGGCAATGAATGGCATTGTGTCTGCCGAGACCTCGCGCTCGGGCGGTTTGCGCCTGGACGATGCCATCATTCAATATGTGCGCAAACGTTACGGACTCGTGATCGGCCAGCCGACAGCCGAACAGCTTAAGATCCGTATTGGCGCCGCAGTACCTCAAGAGGAGCAGGGTTCC
The DNA here is from genome assembly GCA_020060485.1 of Anaerolineales bacterium. The sequence goes on along the minus strand of JAGVAB010000083.1, from coordinate 17,539 downwards.
ATGGAAATTCAGGGCCAGGATCAGGTATCCGGCCTGCCGAGGCCGCTCACCCTGACCACGGATGATCTTGTTGAGGCATTGAAAGACCCATTGGATGAAATCGCAGATAATGCCAGGCGCGTACTGGAAAAGACGCCTCCAGAGTTGATCTCCGATATCATTGACCGGGGCGTGGCGTTGTGTGGTGGTACTTCTTTGCTGCGAGGCATCGACAAATATTTGACCAAGGCATTGGGTATTCCTGCCTACCTTGTTGACAACCCGACAACCTGTACTGCCCAGGGGGCAGCAAAGGCTGCTGGTTTGCGTGATATTCTACGGCGGAGTCTGATCCAGCCTTAAGTCTGCCAGTATAAAAAAGAGCAGAGCGTGTGGGATTTTTCATTCGCTCTGCTCTTTTTTTGTTTATTTTCGTTGTTCATTCGTCAAATTCAAGTTCAGCCAGCTCTTCTTCCTGCCATTCGCCCAGGCTGCGGAACTGGATATCGCCAAACAATTCTTCCTGGCTGGCTTCTACAATGTGGCGTTTGATCAATTCCAACAATGCCAAAAAAGTAACCACGATTTCCACCCGGTTTTGGGATGCAAGGGTATCACGAAAACTGTGGGTAGCATCTGTTTTGAGGATGTCCAGAATGCGGTAGATCTTTTCCCTGATGGTAATGCGGGTCATATTAACGACTTTGTTCAGGCTGGCGAGGGAAGGTGAATTGGCCAAGGCTGTTGAAGCGGCCCTCAGTAAGTCCTGCAGAGAGACACCACTCATGTCGAGGGTTGGCTCGAACTTGATCTCAAGGGGTGCAAGACGAAGGTAGGTATGAAGCTGCTGGGATTCGCGCTGCTTCAGGCCTTCTGCGATTTCTTTAAATCGTCTATACAGGATCAGCTGACGGGCCAGGGCCTCACCAAGGTCTTCTTCCTCTTCGCCGGCAAGCAGGTTTTCTTCCGGTTTGGGAAGCAGTGCAGCTGATTTGATCTGGATCAACCTGGCTGCAATTACCAGAAAAGCAGATACTTCTTCCGGGTCTCTGTTTTCGAGGTGCTTGAGGTGCTCCAGATACTGGTCAGTCACCTGAGCCAGGGCAAGACGAGTGATATCCAGTTCGGCGCGTTCAATTAATTGCAACAAAAGGTCGAGTGGACCTTCGTACACATTGGTGGAAACGCAATACCCATCCGTTTGGTGTTCGGCAACATTGAGATTCACGAGCGGTATTATATCAGACTATGTTCAATCATGAGGAACTACGATAGTATAGGGCAATCGCATTAGAAATAGTGGCCAACGATAAGAGCGAAAATTTCAGGTGTCCGCTTTTTTTGCCGCCCACAATCACTACGCGACGTGCAAAAAAACTGAATAGGGGGTGTGATAAAAATTTGCGCAGCAAATTTTTATCACACCCCCTTACTTTTCGACTGAGGCAAGTGTTGAACGCTCAAATGCGATTACCTTGAGGAATAGTATCGTTTTTTTCTCAGCAACCTTGAAAAGAGTTATAATTTACAGGTTATGGTCAAGCGGTCGAACACCGGTTAGCCAAACCCTTTCCAGGCGAAAGCATGGGTTCTATGTTGATTACCGAGTTGTGCAAAAACAGGAGAAAATGATTGGTCGCTCTTCTCTGTAAAAAATGCGCATTTGCTTACCCACGGATCGGCCTGCCGCATGTCTGTCCACAATGTGGCGGTTTATTTGATTTTGATCGCGCGCTCGATTTTTCAATAGCGCATATTGAGACGGAATTGCCAGGCATCTGGCGGTATCGGCATGCCTTTTCTCTTTTTGAGGGTGCGCCGGTGGTCAGCCTGGGAGAGGGTAACACACCGCTATTATGGCTGGATGTTGAGGGAAAAAGTGTAGGCGTCAAGATGGAAGGCCAGAACCCCAGCGGCTCATTTAAAGACCGCGGTGTGGCGGTGACCATCAGCCAGCTTTTGGCACGCGGCGTGCACAGTGCGGTGGAAGATTCATCTGGTAATGCGGGAGCATCATTTGCGGCTTATGCCGCGGCAGCCGGGGTCAAGGCCAGGGTATTTGTACCAGAGTCGGCAGGCGGTGCAAAATGCCAGCAAATTGCTGCTTATGGAGCGGACCTGGTGCGTGTAACAGGACCGCGCTCGGCGGCAGCAGAGGCTGCCCTGGCTGAAGTAGCTGCTGGCAGTTTCTATGCCAGCCATGCATATCTGCCATTTGGATTGGCTGGCTATGCTACCATTGCCTATGAGGTATTTGAAGCGATGCAATCGGTTCCGGGGACGGTGATTGCCCCGGTTGGTCATGGCGGGCTTTTGTTGGGGCTGGTGCGTGGATTTCAAGCATTAAAGGATAGCGGTGCGACCCGCACCCTTCCCCGGTTTGTGGGCGTTCAGGCTGCCAATTGCGCTCCGGTCTATGCGGCTTTTCAAGAGGGGCAGCCCGCTGTGGAGAGTGTTGTCGAGGGCAAGACGATCGCCGGGGGGGTGGCGGTACGCGACCCCAAACAGTTACCGGCTTTGTTGGCAGAGATACCGCAGGGATCACGAATGGCAGCCATAACGGAAGGAGACATTCTGCCGGCTGCAAGAGAATTGGCCGGCCGCGGCTTGTTCGTTGAACCTTCTTCGGCATTGACGTGGGCTGCTCTCAAACAGTTGATTGAAGTTATACCGGAGCCGGTGGTTCTGATATTATCCGGCAATGGTTTGAAACAACCATTTTAAATTTATCAAGGAGGAACTGATGGAATGTGAGCAACCTGGCTGATTTTACAGCGAGGTGGCTGACGCTCCCTGAGTTCCGGGAGGAGCAAGTGAGTTACCAGAATAAACTGAACCGGGCATTGGAAAACCCGCAAGAATTTGCAGAGCGGATAGGCTTGCCTTTTAATGACAACCTTTTGCTTGGGCGGGCATTAACCCACAGATCTTATTTGAATGAGCATCCGGAAGCGTTGGAGGATAACGAGCGGCTGGAGTTTTTGGGTGATGCCATTCTGGATTTCATGGTAGGGGCATGGCTTTATAATCGCTATCCTGAAATGCCGGAAGGCGATTTGACACGCATGCGCTCTGCGCTGGTACATACTGAACAACTGGCCGAATTTGCCAAGCAAATAGATCTGGGGGCAGCTTTGCGCCTGGGTAAGGGCGAATCTCAAGCTGGAGGGCGTAGCAGGCCGGCACTGTTGTGCGATGCATTTGAAGCATTGATCGGTGCTTTGTATCTGGATGGTGGCATTGATGCAGTTTGGAAGTTCATTTCTTCAATGTTGGAAGAATGTGCCGATGATATTCTGATTAACCACAAGGCAGAGGACGCCAAGTCTCTGTTTCAGGAATGGGCACAAGCTCAAGGTTTTTCTACGCCAGAGTATATTACCCGGCGCTCATCCGGTCCTGACCATTCCAAGGTGTTTGAAGTGGACGTTCTGGTGAACGGCAAGGTGTATGGCAGCGGCAGTGGGCATGGCAAGCAGGCGGCTACCAAGTCTGCGGCTCATGATGCATTAAAGCGCATGGGTTTGATCGATTGAGGTCGCGCCTGACTGCAGGCTGCGAAAACTAAAGCACAGGGAAGGTTTATGGTAACCAGGTTAAAATCTCTTGAGCTGCATGGGTACAAGACCTTTGCCAGCCGGACGAAATTCGAGTTCCCGGGGAATATCACCGCGGTTGTTGGTCCCAATGGAGCAGGAAAGTCAAACGTTGCCGATTCACTACGGTGGGTTCTGGGTGAACAGGCATATTCGTTGCTACGCGGGCGGAAGACAGAGGATATGATCTTTTCCGGGTCACAGATGCGGCCAAAATCCAGCATGGCTTCTGCCACGATCACTTTTGACAATGATGATGGCTGGCTGCCGATCGACTTTTCCGAAGTGACCCTGACCCGCCGGGCGTACCGGGATGGGCAGAATGAATACTTGCTGAACAATCAACGCGTGCGGCTTAAAGAAACGTCCGAGTTGTTGGCAAAATCAGGGCTGGCGGAACGCACCTATACTATTATTGGACAGGGGCTTGTGGATGCAGCGCTTTCACTGAAACCAGAAGAGCGCAGGAAGTTCTTTGAAGAAGCGGCCGGGATTGGGTTGTACCGCGGCCGCCGGGAAGAAGCCTTGAACCGCCTGAAAAGCACCCAACGCAATCTGGAACGGGTGCAGGACATTCTCAGTGAATTGAAGCCGAGGCTGCGCAGTCTGGAGCGCCAAGCGCAGCGAGCGAAAGAATATGATCAGATCAAGGACGATCTACAAGCACTTTTTCGCTCATGGTATGGCTATCATTGGCATACTTTGCAAACTGAGTTGGAGCGGGCAAAAGTATTACTGCGTCATCAAACTAGGCTGGCGTCCGAAGCCCGCCAAAAACAATACAAAACTGAAAAGGATATGGATGAGCAGCGCTCTCGTTTGCAGAAACTGCGGGATGAGTTGGGAGTCTGGCATAGCGAATCGGCAGCATTGCATCAGACGCGGGAGCAACACAGCCGGCAGCTTGCGGTTCTCGAAGAGCGCCAACGGTCCTTTTTGAGCCAAAGCACAGAACTGGGCGACGAATTGATGCGCCTGGCTGACGAGAGACAAGCACAGCAGGAACGGATCACGCAGTTGATCGAAGAAGCTGCGCAACTGCGGCAGGAGATGGAAGAGGCGCAGGAGCAGGTACAGCAGGCCAGCGCCCGCCTTGAAGCACGCGAGAAGGAAAGGGAAACGGCTGCCCAGGCATTAAAAGCGGCACGTGACCAACTTGTGGCTGAGGAAACCCGCAAGGTCACCATGCAGGCACGCCACAACGAATTGATGCATCGCATAGAAGCACTGCGTAGCTCGTGCGAGACTTTGTCTGCTGCCGTGGATGGTGAGGCTCAAGCATTACAGATCGCAGAAAAGGAATATGACTCGATTTCGGATGAACGTAATCATCTGGAGATTGCGATCCATGAGTCCGAGAAAGACCTGCAATCCTGCAATCAATCATTGCGTAAACTTGAGGAGAGACTTCTTTCAGTACAGCGCGAACACACAAAACTGGAGGCGTCTCGCGCAAAAACGCAAACGCAAATCCAGGTTCTGGAGCAGGCAGAAAAGTCATTAAGCGGATTGAACCAGGGTGCAAAGACAATTCTGGAGGCGGCACAAAAAGGCAAGCTGCGTGGAAGTTATGAGGCCATTAGCCATTTACTTGAAGTGCCTGCTGAATATGAACGTGCCATTGCATCAGCATTGGGAGATTTCCTGGATGGCATTGTGTTTGACTCTGGTACAGATTTGGAAGAAGTACTGAACCTTTTGGAGCAGGGAGAGCAAGGCAGAGCAGCGCTTTTCCCCAAAGGCCGGGAAACGGGTTCTCAAACTCGCAAAAGCCTGGAAGGTGCTGGTGTGGTTGGAAGCGCATCCCGGCTGGTCAAGGCATCCGGTCAACTGGAAGCAATGATCGAACCGCTGCTGGGGCAGGTGTGGGTTGTGCAAGATCGCAGCACGGCCCGGCGGATTGTTCCGCAATTGGCGTTAGGTGAACGAGCAGTAACCTTGCAGGGCGAGGTCTTTTGGGCCAACGGGGCAATTGTGGCCGGTAAAGATGGTCGTGAAGGAATGATCGCGCGCCCTCGTCAGAAGCGGGAATTGCAGGCGTTTTTGGCTGATATTGAACATGAACTGGAAGTATTTCATGAACAGGAAGATGGATTACTGGATGAGATTGGCGAAAAACAACAGCAAGCAAAGGAGTTAGATACAGATCTGCGTGAAAAACGCAGCCAATTGAATGAAATGGTCAAGGCTTTTCAAAAAGCCGATCTGGCTCTGGAGCAGGCCCGCCAGCGCAGTGAATGGCAGCGCAATAAACTGAAAGACACCCAGACCGAAATTCTGCGCGCAGAGGAAGAACTCCTTCGCTTGCAGACTGATCAAAAGGCAATTGATGGCAAGATCGAAGAAGGCCAGCACCAGGTGCGTGACTGTAATCGGGCATTGATGGCTTTGCCCCTGGAGGAGTATCAAACCCAGATGGGGCATTGGAAAACCAATGCGGCAGTTGCTTCCCGTGCGGCGCTTGAGGCGGAAAAACGGCTGGTGGAGCAGCGTTTGGTGCTGGAAGGCAATCAACAGCGCAATGAGACTCTGGAACAACGTAAACACGCTGTAAGTGCCACTCTGGAGGCCCTGGAAACTGAAAAGACCAATTTGCGCCAACAAGAGACCCTGTTGAATGGTCAGATCGAGGTTCTACGGGAGAAAATCGAACCTGCCGAGCGTTCACTGGAAATTACAGAGAAAGACTATGCAGAGTTCCAGGACGAACAGCGCGCCCGACAGCAGGAAACTTCGGTGGCTGAACGCCACGAATCCCAGGCGCAACTGGAGGTAACCCGCAAACGGGAAGCGGTGAATAATCTGCGGGCCAAGATCGAGGATGATATGGGATTGGTGAACCTGGACTACCGCGTGGAGATCTCTGGTCCAAACCCGCTGCCTCTGGATATTGTCAAACAACTTGTGCCGGTGGAGGAATTGCCGCCTGGAATGGAAGACGAAATCAAACGCCAGAGAGCTTTGTTGAGGCGGTTGGGGGCGATTAATCCCGATGCTCAAAATGAGTACCACTCGGTGCAGGAACGGTATGATTTTCTGATTTCGCAAGTGGAAGATTTAAAAAAAGCGGATGCAGATTTGCGAGAGGTGATTGACGAGCTGGATGAATTGATGCGGTGTGAGTTTCGCAAGACGTTTGATGCGGTGGCCGAGGAATTCAAACAAATCTTCACCCGGCTCTTTGGTGGAGGTTCAGCCAGGCTGGTGCTGCTGGATGAGGAGAATCCTACCGAGGCAGGCATCGACATTGAAGCGCGTTTACCTGGACGCCGAACACAAGGCCTTTCGCTGCTCTCAGGTGGTGAACGCAGTCTCACAGCGGTGGCATTGATCTTTTCCTTGCTGCGGGTTTCACCCACGCCATTCTGTGTATTGGATGAAGTGGATGCTGCGCTGGATGAAGCCAATGTGGGGCGGTTCTGTGACCTGCTGCGTGAATTGAGTGAGGACACACAGTTTGTGGTCATCACCCACAACCGTAATACAGTTCAGGTTGCGGATGTGATCTACGGGGTCACGATGGGACGCGATTCTTCCAGCCAGGTGATCAGCCTTAGGCCTGATGAACTCAGCGAAGATATGGTGCAGTGAACCGGCAGTATTTCGCTGGCATTTGAAAAGAAGAACGGCACAGGCTGTGAAAAGTCTGTGCCGTTCTTTTCGTTTTGGTGAGGTCTGTTAGGGATTTTCCTGCAAGAGCTGGATTGTTTCCTGATTCAACGCTGGGGTTAGGGGGACAAAATCCTGCCAATTGTCGGCGATGACGACTGTGGCTGCTTGCCTGACCTGATTCAACCAGGTTTGGAATGCGTCATTGAGGCGGGTTTGATAAGCGGAAGTGCTTAACGGGCGATCTTCATGGCCCAACACCTGGATGATGTGCCAGCCAAACTGGGTTTCCACAGGATCGCTGATCTCGCCAACTTGCAGACCAAAGGCGGTCTCTTCGAAGGCGGGCACCATCATTCCGCGCGAGAACCATCCCAGGTCGCCACCTTTGTCTTTGTTGGCTGTGTCCAGGGAAAGTTCGGAGGCAAGCTCTGCCCAGTCTTCTCCTTGTTTGAGTTTGTCCACGATGACCTGTGCGGCGATTTTTTCCTTGACCAGAATGTGTCTTGCCCAAACCTGTTCTTCCACAGCGGGTACATCGGCCGTGACCATTTCATTCACTTTTTCATAGGTCAACTGGTCACGGATCACTTTCTTCAAATCCGCTTCGGTGAAGCCAATTTCCAGACGCTCCAGCATATTGAGGTAATTGGAAATCTGCTCCCCAAACATGGATTCTGTGTAGGCAGTGGCCGTGGGCAGGGGCTCGGCGGTCGGGGTTGGTTCCAGAGATTCAACTTCTGCGCTTTCAGGCGTGGCGGTTGCTTCCATCGCAGCTGGTGCTTCGGTTGGCGTCAGTGTGATGATTGCCAATTGCTGCGGTGAAAGGGTGGAGGCAACATAGCTGGTTGGAGAGGGTTTTGGGGTTGGCGTGCCGGCCGGGTAGTAACCAAATGCAGCCTGAAAAGCCTTGTTAACATCTTCTTCGCTGATGAGGATGCCCATCTTTTGGGCTTCCTGGTTGATCAGCATTTGGTCAGTCACCTGATTGAGAACGCTGCTGCCAATGACAATTGCGCCATCGGGCAGGAGCTGGGATTCAATCTGTCGCAGGGTGTCAGTGAATTGACCGCCCATCATCGGGTCGGATCCAAACATCGCCGATAGTTGCTGGTATTGCATATACTGCTGGAGCAACTGTGAACGATTGAAGCGCACCTGTTTCTCAAATTCAGCAGGCAGCAAATTTTCACCATTGACAGTGGCTATCGGCCGGTTATATTTGAATACATATTCATTAAGCAGGCCAAAGGTGATCGATCCAATGATCAGGACGGACACGACGATCAGGGTAATCAGGATGATCTTCTGTTGTTTCTTTTCCTGTCTGGAAAGGGCAACGCGCTTCTTGGTGCCCTTTTCGACATTTTCATTTTTTGCCATATTTGCCCCGGATTGTTAAGTTGATACGGCATGAGGTATGATACCGCGAAGGGTGCCATACCTCATGCTCAATTCCTTGCGGCTATCTGCGGATAGCGTCGTCCCAGGGTTCGGCTGTGAACGGAAGCAAGGCGATGTGCCGGGCGCGCTTGATCTCTTGTGCCAGTTGCCGCTGGTGTTTGGCACAGGTTCCGGTCTGCCGGCGCGGACGAATCTTGCCCTGTTCGGTGATGAAGCGGCGCAAAAGCTCGACATTTTTATAATCGATAACTGTGCCTTTTTCCACACAGAACTGGCAAATTTTTGGACGAGCCACAAACCGCCGCGGGCGGCGGGTCATGGGGCGTCGTGATTGCTCATTATCTGTCATTTTTTAATCTCCACTAGAATGGGAAGTTCTCATCAACTTCCGCAATCGATCCATTTAGATCCGGTTGATCTGTGTCATGGCGGCCGCCAAGCATCAGCAGTTCATTGGCTACGATTTCGATGCTGGTATGTTCGCAGCCTTTTGAGTCTTCCCAACGGCGGGTTTGCAGGCGTCCTTCAATGTATACTTGCTGACCTTTGGTCAGTTGTTCCTTGCAGACTTCAGCAAGATTACCCCAGGCAACAATGTTAAACCATTCTGTTTCCGTGTGACGCTCACCATCTGTGGTGCTCCAGGAACGATTACAGGCTACAGAAAAGGTGGTCACGGGTCTTCCTGAAGGGGTATAGCGCATTTCAGGATCGCGACCTAGATGGCCAATGATCATTGCTTTGTTGAGACCGCGGCTCATGCTGACTCCTTGTTTGTAAGACACAAATCCGGTTAAAACTCATCATCCCATTGTGATTATTGGGCTTGAATGATCATGAAACGCATTACAGATTCCTGGATCTGCAGATTGCGTTCAAGCTCGGTGTTGAATTCGGCCGGGATGAGCGCATTGATCATGACATAATAACCATCGCGCTGTTTGCGGATCTGGTAGGCCAGCCGGCGTTTGCCCCAGCGGTCTACTTTTTCCACTGTGCCACCGGCACCGGTGATCCAGCCCTGCATCTTTTCGATCAATTCAGTAATAGCTGATTCTTCAAGATCAGGGTGCAGAATAATGACAACTTCGTACTTGTGCATTGAGAATTCCTCCTTTCCCTGGGATTGCCCGCAGATACCACCGTAGATGACACTGCAAGCGGAAAGGCAACAATTGTAAATTGTTGCTGACAACTGCGTAAGTTTAACACAAAGCGGATGAAAAGGGAAGGAGAGAATTTCGGAAACTTTGCTGATGTTTAAAAACCGCTGAAAAGCGTTTCGGGCGGTGTGTTTGCATAATAACGCCGGTAAGCCTGAGTTTCTGTAAACAGCATATGCAGTGTGCTTTTGAGGCGTTCGATGACATCCGGTTCGGTTGGAGAACCGCCTCTTTGAATGTGGAGTTGATCTTCACGCTGCGCCAGCAGGGTTAACTGTCCATTGGCCAGAAAGAGATCGATCAGTGCCTGGATCACTTCCCTGGTTTGGGCACTATTTGCTGCCAGATGGTCGATTGAAACCCAGCCTTCCTGTTCTTCCAATGCGGATTGGATGGCTTCCTTGACCAGGGACAGAAGATTGTCGCGGGGAAGTTGATCAAAGAGATAGATTTTGCGGGGTTTGACCTTCTGGCAAGCGGCCAGCAGTTCTGTCCGGCCTGGTGGTGCGCTCCAGATGACCAGGGCGGCGGCTGGGGCAAGTTCCAGGCGGGTCACTGTCGGGATGAGTCCAGCGTCTATGTTTTCACTCCAGATACACAGGTCTGGTTCGCTGGTGCGAATCTGGGTCAGAGCTTGCAACGGAGTGGGATGCAGGCGGTGATCGATGATCTCGGCGTCAAAACGGGAGGGCAGTTCCACCGTTTGGGGTTGTTTCTGGTGTACAAGCCAGGTCAATTGAATATCATCCTGACCGCGGAAATTGGATGGGTGCAGGTTAAAGACCAGATCAAAGGGGCTTTCAGGCAGGGGAAAACCAGCACTTTGCCACCACAGTACCTTCTGAGACAGGCCGCGGGAGTTTTCTACGATCAACTGACGGTGTTCTTTGTTTTTGCCGATCTGGCTGTGGCTCTTTAACACCAGGCCGCGAGTGATGAAATTAAGCGCCGGGTTTCCCGGTCCAAAAGGGGCCAGACGATTGATGTCACGGGCAAGATCAATACTTAATTCTTCCAGTTCCAAAGTGCCATCAATGGGAATGGTCTTGACAGGAGGTTGCTCTGTCATTTGCGCCTGGACAGCATTGTTTAATAAACGGCGAAATTCTGGAATGCGGTCGGTTGGCAATGACATGCCGGCAGCCATTGGGTGACCGCCAAAGCCAAGCAGCAACTCCTTGCAGGCGGTGATGGCCCGTGTGATGTCAATCCCTTCAATGGATCGGGCAGAACCGCGCGCCGGTTCGCCGGGCGGAGTGGTCAGAAGAATGGCGGGCCGTTGGTAAAGTTCAACCAACCGGCTGGCAACGATGCCGATCACACCACCGCTCCATTCCGGGTGGCTCAGAACAAGCACGGGATAGTCGAGCAGGTGTTTGTCTTGTTTGATCTGGTTTTGGGCAGCCTCAAATATCTGGCGGGTTTTAAAACCGCGCTCGCTGTTCAAACCCTCAAGACGGGTGGCAATGACCTGAATGAATTGTTCATCTTCAGAAAGGAAGAAGTCCACGATTGGGTTGGCATCACCCAGGCGGCCAATGGCATTTAAGCGGGGGGCGAGTTGGAAGCCGATGTGGTCTTCGGTCAGCAATGCAGGCTCGACTTCGGCCAGTTTCAGGATGGCGCGGACGCTGGGCCGGGGATTGGTGCGCAACCTGGATAGACCGCGCTGCACCAGCCAGCGATTGTCTCCGGCCAGCTCGGCCACGTCGGCCACGGTTCCCAATGCCACCAGATCCAGAAACGATTCAAGCTGTTCCCAGGGATTGGCAACAAGCTGGTCATACAAAGTCCGCACGAACTGGAAAGCACACCCCACACCGCACAACGGGTGCAGGGGGTGACTGGCGGGCAGGCGCTGGGGATTGATTGCTGCCAGGGCTGGGGGAAGCTCTGGCGGGAGCTGGTGATGGTCGGTGATGATGACGGGTATATTGCGCTCATTGGCATAGTGCACCGCTTCATGGGCTGTGATGCCTGTGTCGCAGGTCAGGAGGAGCTGTACGCCTTGATCCAGAAAGGATTGCAGGTGTGGGATGGTGATGCCGTGCGATTCGTTTGCGCGCACCGGGATATGAAAAAGGACATCGCCACCCAGTTGACGCAGGGCACCTACCAGCAGGGTTGTGGAAGTCTGCCCATCCACATCAAAGTCGCCCCATACGCCGATCTTTTCGCCGCGCTGCAGGGCGAGTTTGATACGTTCCACTGCCAGGGGGAGGTCGGGCAGGTCAGCGGGGTCGGCAGGAACGTAATGCTCCGGGTGGAGGAAGGCTTCGGCGGCTGGCAGGGAGTGAATGCCGCGGCGGACAAGGGTTTCTGCCACGATCGGGTGACCACCGACCTGGTCGGCAAAGCCAGCGGGCAGCTGAACAGGTTCGAGAAATTCCCAGACGCGTTCAGGCGGCTTCAAAAGATGATTTCTCCGATCTCTTGCATGTCGAGGGTGGGTCCGATCTGGGACGGGGTTTCCGCATCCTGATTTTCTTGCCAGTCACCGGCAGATCGGCCGCGGTCGCACAAGGAACGGTATTCGCAGAATTTGCAGTGATCTTCCAGCGGGGTGAGCAAGAAGAGGCCGTCCGGGGTTTGGGTAATCTGCTGGATGATATCAATCAGGAAATCATGGTCTTGCTGATATTTATCTTGCGTGTAGCCAACGATCTCTGGCTTGTCCGGGGCGCAGGGGAACCAATAACGCAGCTCGATCTGTTCCGGCTTGAGAGGCAGGCCATTGTTGAGCCTGGTACCGGCCAGCGTGAGCAGGAAGGGGTACAGACGGGTTTGCAGCCTGTGAGTCAGGGTAGTGGAAGGTGTGCGGCGGGTGGATGTTTTCCAATCCAGGATGATGGCTCTATGGCCGGGTTCGATGCTCAATAGATCGTATTGGGCGACAAGCCGTTGTCCGGCAAAAGCCGCCGCCAGCCGGTATTCGGGCAGGCGAAGCGCAGGCAGGTCCTTTAGCGGGTCGTCATTTTTGAATACCTGCCACCAACGCAACAGGTCGGGGTCGTCAATCCCGGCTTCCAACAAATCATCGGGAATGCCCAACAGTTTCTGGTGCACCAGGCGGTGGAAGCGGGTACCAAGTTCGACATGGTGTTCATAGTCCAACACCGGCTCGCTTTGCAGAGCAGGCCATTTCTGACGCAAGATATAGCGCAGTTCGAAGCGGCGGGCGCAGTCCTGATAATCTTGCAGGCTGCTCTGGCTAAACTGGAAATCAGGCGGAAGGGGCATGGTAATAATCCTCCCAGAAGGAATGCAAGGCGACCAGAGGCAAAGCTGGCAGGGCGTTGTTGTTTCTACCGTTATTGGTGGTGATGCTCAACTCTTGTTTGGCACGAGTGATGCCGACATAAATCAGGCGCAACCGTTCAGCGGCATATTCCAGGCGAGCTTCCATTGTGGCCACGCCTGGTTCCATGTAAACACCGGGCAGGTCATGAGTCATCAAGGCTTTCAGCCGATACAGGGTTTCTGCCTCAAGATTCAGCTTGTCCTGGACAAACCACTTTTCGCCGATGAAGGAGTCATAGCTATCATTGGAAGGAAAGTCGTAATTGTTAACCGAGAGCAGGTAAACCCGATCCCATTCCAGCCCTTTGGCCTTGTGGATGGTGGCAACGACTACTTTACCGCGGTGTTTGTCCGGGTCAAAGCCGGTATCTTCATCGTCAAACCCCGAAAATTTCCGGTCATTACGCACGATGGTTTCCAACTCGAAAATGAATTCCGGCAGGTAACGATCAGGATGATTGCGAGCGAAGAGTTCAAGGAAGGCCGCCAGCTTGTGTGCCACTGCCAGGTCAATGGGATGAGCGAAAATGTCCTGGGAGATGGTCAAGATCAACTGGTCAATTGGCAACAGGGAAGCAGCCTGCCAGCGGACAGCCAGGCTGCGCAGCCAGGCCAGCTCCGAAAGTGTATCTTCAGGAATGTCGCTGGCATGCAAACTGGCCAGCCAATCTCGGCCTGGGTATGGCCAGAGATATTCTTCCAGCCTGGAGCAACTGCGCAACAGGGCTGTAACTTTCTGGACAAGGTCCTTGCTGCGTTCGATGTGGTCATCGGACGCAATGATAAGACGATACATTTGCGTCAGTCTGGCTGGTGAGGAGGGGTCTGCCAGGTGGTTCAAAACCGATGCCAGGATGGCGGCCGTTTGGCGGGTCGAAACCGAACTGCGCAGCAATTCCACAACCTCAACCCCGTTTTGTTTGAGCGCTTCAACCATCTTGGCTCCGCGTTCGTTGCGCGGCACCAGCACCGCCACCGTGGCATCCTGGTGGGCAGGCAGCCATTTCTTGAGTGATTTGACCACCATCTCGATCTCTTTATCCGGGGTGGTGCGTTTGTTGACCGCCATGTGGATGGCGTCCGGCCGGTCTTTGGGGTTGGGCTGCGGGTCATCCTTGAGTGTGGGGCGGATATAGTTTTCCATCAATGAGTCACGCAGGGATAGGTTGGGGTGTTCTTGCCGGGTCCAGTCCACCAACTGGTTGGCGAGGGTAATGATGCTTTGCGTAGAGCGCCCGGAATAGGGCAGTTTGCATTCCTGCACATCCGGCTGGCGCAGGAAGTTTTGCAGGAAGAAGGGACTGGCAGTGGTGAAGGTCTCGAAGATGGCCTGGTTGGGGTCGCCCACCCGCACCCAATTACCCTCTTCACCGGTCAGCAGATTGAGGATTTGTTCCTGAAGGCGGGAACTGTCCTGGGCTTCATCCTCAAGGATATAGGGCCAGCGGTATTTAAGGTTTTGTAAATAGGAGGGGTCGTTTTGCAAGCAACGCAGCGCCAGACGGATCAGGTCATCAAAGTCGACCGCGCTGCGATAGCGCAGTCCTTGCTGGTAAGTTTGATAGATATCTGCACCCATGCGCAACAGAGGATGCTCGACCTGCATGGATTGCATGGAGTCCAGGATATCTTGAGGAGTGGTCTGCATGTCCTTGGCCAGACGGATGAAGCTGCCGGCAGCCTGGGTGATGAGCTGTGACCAATCGCGCTGCAAGCGGTAATTGCTGGCAAGTTCCAGGTCGGGAAGGGTGTACAGTTCCATGAAATCCGGGTTGCTTTTCAGCCATGATGAGGCTGCGTTGTCCAGAATACTTTGGGCTTCGCGCTCGTCGACGATTTGGAAATTGGTGTCCAGCCCGGCCAGATCGGGGCGCTCGCGCACGATGTCATGCGCCAGACCGTGCAGGGTGCGGATGCGGTAACCCGTTCCAGGGATCAGGCTGTATTGCTGAATGAAGCCTTCGATGCGGGCGGCGAAATTGTTAACCGCCGAGTTGACCAGAGTGACGACAAGGATCTCCTGATCCTCTGCAATGCATTCCTCCAGGATCAGGCGCGAGGCAAGGTAAGACAGGGTCTGGGTTTTACCGCTGCCGGGAACGGCAGCGACGCCCATCCGGCCTTGCCGGAAACGGATCACTTCATCTTGTCCGGGACGGGCTTTAAACATTTTGATTCTCCACGTTGTACAGACGGCGCATGAGGATTTGCACGGCGCGCAACAGCTCACCGCGTTGTTCACGGCCCTGGTCATCCATGCCGGTAGTGTAGAGGTAAATGCTGCCCCGGCATCGGCGGATCAATCCGTTGACCAGTCTGGCGAGTGAGTCGCGGTTGTTCTGGCGTTCCTCTGCGTCTGTCCAGGCTGACCGGCCATCCCAATGACGGCTGAGGACATAGGGATGGGTGAGGGGTTGGTAGAGGCGCTCCCACCAGCCGAGGCTGCCAATTTCCAGCCAGAACTGGACCAGCACCGGACGGTTGGCCATCAGGAATGTGTAGGCTGGGGCCAGCAGGACGGCGTCCTTGTTTTCATCACGCCAATCGCTTAGATATTGAGCAGCCATGATGCCGCTTTCTACCATGTGAATGTATTCCTTGCCAGTTTGGCCAGGCTGCCGGGAGACATCCTGGCTGGTCACTCGTCGGAATTTTTGCACGGATTCGATCAGTCGGGCAGCAATGCCGGCCCGGTCAAAGTCCTGGTGAAAACCAAAGCCGGACTGGGAAAGAACTTCACCAAATGTGCGTGACAGAAAGATATCCAGTTCTTGTTCGTTGTGTTGATACTCCAGGAGCCAATTGCGCAGCACTTCATACTGTTCGCCGAAGGAATAACTGATGCGTTCCTGCATGTCTGGCTGAATCTGTTCAAAGGGAGCCAGGCCGTTTTCCGGGCGGGTTTCACTGAAGATAATGCGGGAGAGCAGGTCGGCGCGCACCAGGTCAATGCCCTCAATGACCTGGACGAGCATGGAGCGCACTTCGTGGCGTCTGGGGTGGATTAGCCAGTGGGGATGCGCCAGCTTGGCCAGGGTGAGCAGGCACTGGGTGGCAGGCTCTTCCTGAAGACTGCGCGATGGGCGGTGCGAACGGCTGGAAATGCCCAATTCTGCCAGACTGGTGGCGATGGAAAATCGCAGAGCATCCGATAGAAAGGGAGACAGGATGGCAATTTCGCCAGGGGCAATGCCTTCCTGTTTTACCAGAAATGCGATTTTTTCAGCAATATCCTGCACCATCTGCGGTTGATAGGATTTGTAGTGGAATTGAAGGATGTCATGGATTTGGGTGGAAGGTTCAGATTCCTGGCGATGGAGGCAGGCCGAAAAATTCTGGCGCAGGTTTTCGAGGGCAGGTGAGGTGACCAGGGATTGGGTGAAGGCTGCTTGAACCGGGCAATTTTCTTTAAGAGCATACCCGCTGATCGGGTCAGCTCCCAGGAAGGAACGGTAGCCGCCATCTGAATCATAGATCAAAAGGGCAGAGTCCAGGTCGGGCAACAATTCCAGCACGATCTCGTGCGCGACGGGCGTGTCCTCTTCAACATTGTCGAAAATAAGATGGCGAAAGGATTGACGAAAGTACTGGCGGTATGCTTCGGATGGAAAGAGGACGGAGTGAAAAATCTCCAATTGGAGGGAAAAATCCAGCAAGTTCCTTTGCAGGCAAAATTGGCGAAAGGTATTGGCGCATTCCTGGGCTTCCTCATAGACGCGCAATTGGGCTGGTTCGCCTACCCAGGCAATCTTCAGTCGCTCGCCAATTTCGGTGTGGGGAATGCCAATGGAGGCGGCCTTGTTGAGGTTGTCGATGATCTGGCTGAAGAGCCGGTTGCGGTCAATGGTTACTGAATCAAAATATCCCTTCTCCAGCAGAGGGCTGACCAGGTGAGCCATGTAGTATTGTGCGGTTTCCAGGGTGAGAAAAACGGGCTGACCATGTGGGTCTTGAAAACCGGCCTGTTGAGCGATCATCGGCCAGAAAAGCTCAATTGAACGGCGGGCAAGGCCGCCCAGGGTGGCAACGGTTGGTAAACCAACAGCTGAAAGCTGCGGCTGTTCGAGTGCCTGATAGTATGGGAAGGCCAGCGTACGTTGAGGTGCCAACACCAGAATCTGGCGGCCATCAATGCCCGTCGAAAGCAGGGTCATGAGGCGCGCCACACCAGTGACGGTTTTCCCGGCGCCAGCAGGGCCTTCCAGAAAAATAGCGTCCCGCAAAGGGGCCTGGCTGATCTGAAGCTGTTGCGGGGTTAGTTGTGCAGGATTATTCAAGTTTCCACTCCTTTTCAATCCAACACTAATTTTAGCCCACTTCAGTCCATCTCACCAGCACCGAAGCCATGGCTTTCTCAAAGTTGATTTTCCATTTGTTCTTTTATTGATGGCACGAGGCCGGACGAAAGACGGTCTGTGCATCACCAGGTTTTCTGCACCCCACCCCTCGAACTCCCCTCCCCGCTGCTTGCGTGACGAATCCCAATTC
>JAGVAB010000025.1 GCA_020060485.1 Anaerolineales bacterium | reverse complement strand
GGCAGCCCATTATCATCTGTATTTTGCATCTACTTTGGTCTGGATGACCTTGACCGTTTTGAAAAATCGTAAATGTCAAGCTTTCTTGAGAATGCCATGTGAACAGTGCATTCTTAAATCCCTGAAAATGGTTCCATGAATTTCTTCAAATACCTTGACGCCCGATATATCGCATGGTAATATAGCGTTATACGATATAACGTAATGTGATGTAGCGAAATACGACATACGAGGTGAATGATGCTGGATGAAAAAATCATCAAAAAATATCTTCCCCTGTCGGAATCCACCTATTACATCCTGCTGACCCTGACAGAAACCCTGCATGGCTATGGCGTGATGCAAAAGGTACAGGAGATCAGTCAGGGAACGGTTACGATTGGTCCCGGTACGCTGTACGGTGCTTTTTCCACCCTGGAGAAAGAAAGACTGATCGTGATGGTGCGGGAAGAGGAACGGCGTAAATGCTACTCCCTGACCGACAAGGGCAGACAGGTATTGCTGGAACAAATTCGGCGCATGGAGATCATGGCTGCCAACGGACAACAAGTAAAAAGATATTTGGGCACCTTCTAAAAAAGGTGAAACATATAAGAGGATAAGACGATGGATACTGTACGTAAATTCAGATTATTTTGGGCCTGGCAGGATGAACAGGAAGAAGAATGGCTGCGCGAGATGTCAGCTGAAGGGCTGCATTTGCAGCAGGCGATCTTTCCAGGATTTTACTATTTTATTCAAGGCGAACCTCGCAATTATGTGTATCGCCTGGATTTTAAGTCCTCATCGCAGAAAGATATGGCAAGCTATTTGCAGATCTTTGAGGATGCCGGATGGCAGCATTTGGGCAAATTCCCCAACGGCTGGCAGTATTTTCGCAAGGAAGCCCGGCCAGGGGAAACGCTGGACATCTACACCGATCTTGATTCAAAGGTCGAGAAATACAAACGCCTGATCGGTTTCCTGGGAGCATTTCTTCCGCTGCTGATCGTCAATGTGGTCAACATTTCACATCAGGAAATGCCGCTCGGTATCGAACTGCTGGTGTTGTCCACCCTGATTTTGTATGTGGTGGTCTTTTTCAAGATCTGGCAAAGGATCAAAAATCTGAGAGATCGCAGCTAGGGCTAAGGCCAAACCGCCCTCGCGTTCCTGGAAAACAAATCTCCCGCCAAGCAGTCAGCCCGCGGGAGATTTCATTTTTTACCAAACCGATACCCCGACCCCGCAAGGGGGTTTAAATTCATGGGAAGATATTATTTTTCTATTTGAGCAGCATCTCAATGCGGGTCAGCACTTCTTCGGGGGCAACATCCGCCGGGTCGTTCAGATAGTACTCAAACACCACCCCGCTGGCTTGCAGACCCTGCTCTGCCATCCAGGCGGTGAGGGCCTCATAGGTGGGGGCCATGCTTTCATAAGGCCCGGCGTGCATGGCGGATGCCACTGCCACAGATGGATAAATGACCGCCTGGATATCATCCCGCCCTGGCAGCGGTTTGGCAACCACAAAACCGATCTCTACATCCAGGTTCTGCATGTCCATGTTGTAATAGGCCACAAAAGGCACATCGATGGGTTGTTCACCGTACTCCCCAAGAAGAGTCATGATCTTGTGGTAAGAACTGCCAATCACCTGCGGCAGGTTTTCCACAGCAGTCATGGTGCGAACGACCAGGGCATGACGTTCCGGTTTTTGGATTTTCTCACATAGGATTGACATAATTCACCTCACATTTTCTTTTGAATGATGGATTTCTATGAATAATTATAGAATAATTGTTCTATATTGTCAAGAACAATTCCCAATCTGAACATGGCTTTCTCAAAGTTAATTTTCCATTTGCTTCTTTTATTGATGGCACGAGGCCGGACGAAAGACGGTCTGTGCGTCACCGGGGGTTATTCACCCCACCCCTCGAACTCCCCTCCCCGCTGCTTGCGTGACATATCCCAATGCATTCTTCTGCGGGAAGGGGAGCTTTTTGTCAGCATTTTGCATCTACTTTGATCTGGATGACCTTCATGTTTTGGAAAATCGTAAATGTCAAGCTTTCTTGAGAATGCCATGCCCAATCTGAATCGAAAAATGCCCGGTCTTCTGCCAATCCCAATCCGTTGCCAGGGATTGAAGTCCAGGGCGATCTCCCTTTTTTACCAAAAGCTGGTTGATCTTGAATGCCGTCGCTGCAAGCCTGGTTTTTGGAAGAAAAAATTAACAAATCCGTCCCCACCCTGGCAGCGGTTTAAGGTCTGTCTTTCCCCTCGCAACCGTGATACACTTTTAGCAGGCACGGCAAAAAAGGCCGGTGCGAACATTTCTTTCAGGCGGTGGAACAATGCGGGTGGCATTCATTGGCAGCACAAAGCGCGGCTATTTGACCCTGAAGGCTTTGCTGGAAGACGGCGCGAATGTGGCCGGTGTGGTCAGCCTGGCGCAGCATGCCCACGAGACAGAGCGCTACGAGCAGAATTTCAGTGAATTGGCCGCCCGTCACAACATTCCCTGCGTGCAAACCCAATGGATGAAAGATCGTGATTATGCCGCCCTGCTGGCCGGCGAATGGCAGGCTGACGCGGCCTTTGTGGTTGGCTGCCGGGTATTAATCCCGCCGGCGGTCTGTGAAGCGCCCCGCTTGGGCAGTCTGGCGGTGCATGATTCCCTGCTGCCTGAATACCGCGGCTTTGCCCCGCTCAACTGGGCCATCCTCAATGGTGAAGATCATACCGGGGTGACCCTGTTCTATTTAAGTGAAGCCATGGATGAAGGCGATATTGTCTTGCAGCAACGCGTGCCCATCGGCCCGGATGAGACCGCCCCGCAGATTTATGAGAAGGTATGCCAGGCCACGGTGGACGTAGTGCTGTCCGGCCATGCCGCACTGCTGAGAGGGAATGCCCCCCGCATTCATCAGATTCCGGGCAGCGGCAGTTACACATGCAGCCGCACGCCTCTGGATGGCTGCATTGACTGGCAGCGCCCCACCCGCGAGACATACAATCTGGTGCGCGCCCTGACCAGCCCTTACCCCGGTGCATACACTCACCTTCAAGGACGCAAGCTGCTGGTGTGGGCGGCTGAACCAGGCCCGCAAGTGAACTACGTCGGGCGTATCCCTGGCCGGGTCATCGGCCTTTCGGCCACCGAAGGCTGGGCAGACGTGCTCACCGGTGACGGGGTGCTGCGCCTGACCAGTGTGCAGTTGGAAGATGGTGAACCTGTTCCGCCGGCCAGTCTGATCAAGTCTGTGCGCATCAGCCTGGGACTGCACCCGGTGGAATTACTGGAGCGCATCCGGCAGCTTGAGGCGCAACTGGAAGAGAGATCTAAAAACACCCCCTGCTAACTCTCCTCAAAAAAACGCATTTTATTGGGGCGTAGAAAATTGACTCTGATTGCGTTGGAGGAAAAGCCTCCTACACGGTAAAATAGTGAATGCCTACCATCTTATTATGATCTTAAGGAAAAACAATGTTGAATTACCAGGGTAAAAAAGTGCTGGTTACCGGCGGAGCAGGCTTCATCGGCTCCGAGCTGGTGCGCCAGCTTGCCGATGCCGGCGCACAGGTGACCGTAGTTGACAACCTGGTCAATGGCCGCCGGCAGAATCTGGCTGGGCTGCCTGAAGGACAGGTCAGCCTGCACGCGAGTGACATCCGCGACCGAAGCCAGATGCAGTTCCTGATGCAAGGCATCGATCTCGTTTTCCATCTGGCGGCCCTGGGCGTGCGCCATTCGATCCATTCTCCCCAGGAGAATCACGATGTTAACGCTACTGCCACCCTGGGCCTGCTGATGGACGCCCGCGCGGCGGACGTGGCACGCTTTGTGTGCGTTTCCACTTCCGAGATCTACGGCACCGGCTACAAGGTACCCATGGACGAAGAACACCCGCCATTTGTGACCACTGTGTATGGCGGCTCGAAGCTGGCCGGGGAGTCCTATGCCCGCGCCTTTTACAGCACTTATGGCTATCCAACCGTGGTTATCCGTCCTTTCAACACCTATGGGCCGCATTGCCACCATGAAGGCGACAGCGGCGAGGTGATCCCCAAGTTCATGCTGCGCGCCCTGACCGGCAAACCGCTGATCGTCTTTGGAGACGGCAGCCAGACCCGCGATTTCACCAACGTCCAGGATACGGCTTATGGCATCTTGCTGGCCGGGCTGGCCGAAAACGTGGTCGGCGAGACGATCAACATTGGCAACGGCGAAGAGATGACGATCAATGCCCTGGCGGAGCAGGTGGCCGCCGTGGCTGGCTGCATTGATCCGCAAATCATCCACGATGTGCCCCGCCCGGGTGATAACCTGCGCCTGTACGCCGACATCAGCAAAGCGCGCCGCCTGCTGGACTATGCCCCGCGTGTCAGTTTGGTGGACGGTCTTCAGCAGCTCAAGGACTGGTATCTCAACCAGGAAAAAAGCCTGGAAGAACTTCTGGCCGAGGAACTGGTCTATAACTGGCAGGCTGAGGACAAAAATTAATGAGTGATCTGCCTTTCATCCCGATTGCCAAACCCTTCATGGGAGAAGAAGAAGCCCAGGCCACCCACAAACCAATCATGGCTAGCTGGGTAACCCAGGGGCCGGAAGTGGCCGCCTTCGAGCAGGAATTTGCATCCATGACCGGTGCAGCCCATGCCTGTGCAGTCGGCAACTGCACGCATGCCCTGCACCTGGCCTTGCTGGCGGTGGGTGTGCAGCCGGGGGATGAAGTGATCACTGTCAGCCACTCCTTCATCGCCACCGCCAATGCCGTGCGTTACTGCGGGGCTACACCTGTCTTTGTGGACATCCAGCCCGGAACGTATAATATGGATGCAGCCCTGATCGAGCAGGCCATCAGTGCGCGCACGCGAGCCATTTTGACCGTGCATCAGGTGGGCATGCCGGCCGACTTGCAGGCCATTCTGGCTGTCGCCCGGCAGCATGGCCTGCCGCTGGTTGAGGATGCAGCCTGCGCCACCGGCAGCGAGATCCTGTGGAATGGCAACTGGGAAAAGATCGGCAAACCGCATGGCGACGTGGCCTGTTTTTCCTTTCACCCGCGCAAGGTCATCTCCACCGGAGACGGCGGGATGTTAACCACCAATGACCCGGCACTGGACAGGCAGTTTCGCCTGCTGCGCCAGCACGGCATGTCCGTGCCGGACACCGTACGCCACAAATCCAGCCAGGTCATCTTTGAATCGTACGACGTGCCCGGCTACAACTACCGCATGACCGACTTGCAGGCTGCGGTGGGACGGGTGCAGCTTGCCCGCTTGCCGTACATTCTTGAACAGCGGCGCGCCCTGGCTGCCCGCTATCATGAACTGCTGGCGGAAATCCCCGGCCTGGGACTGCCCTGTGAGCCGGAGTGGGCGCGCAGCAACTGGCAGAGCTACACTGTGCGTCTGCCCGAAGGCTGCGACCAGCGCCAGGTGATGCAGTCCATGCTGGATGACAGGATCGCCACCCGGCGCGGGGTGATGTGCGCCCATCGCGAACCTGCCTACCCGGCGGGCACATGGTCCTGCGGCGTCAAACCAGGCGAGTGCGACTGTCCTCCCGGTTCCTGCGACCGCCTGCGGCACAGCGAAGAAGCCCAGGATCATGCCATTGTCATCCCGTTGTATGTGCCGATGAACGAGGCCGATCAGAAGCGCGTTGCGTCCGCCTTGCGCAAAGCCTGCGCTCCAGGCAGAGCGGAGTAAAAGAATGTCAATGAATGAAACCGGCGATCATTTCCTGCTTTCGGTGGTTACCCCGGCCTATAATGAGGCCGAGAACCTGGAATTGCTGCATGAACGCCTGTGTGCCGTACTGGACGCGGCCGGTCTGGACTGGGAGTGGATCGTGATCGATGACCATTCCCGTGATGAAACTCCCGTCGTACTGCGCAATTTGGTGGAACAGGATGCCCGCCTGCGCGCCTACCGCTTCTCGCGCAACTTTGGCTCGCACATGGCCCTGCGCTGCGGCTTTGACCATGCCCGCGGTGATTGCGTTGTCGCCCTGGCAGGTGACTTGCAGGATCCGCCGGAAGTCATCCCCGACTTGCTGGCCGAATGGCACAATGGGTCCCAGGTGGTTTGGGCGGTGCGCGACCAGCGTCTGGGTGAGAGATCCTCCACCCTGGCCGCCTCGCGCCTGTATTACTTCATCATGCGCCGCATGGTCGGCATTCAGGATATCCCCGCCGAGGGGGCAGACTTCTTCCTGCTGGATCGGGAAGTGACCGAAGCTCTGGCCCGCTTTGGCGAGCGCAACACCAGCATCCTGGCCCTCATCACCTGGCTGGGCTTCCGCCAGGGGCAGATCCATTACGACAAACAGGCGCGCATTCATGGCCAATCCGGCTGGAGCCTGCAAAAAAAGTTCAAACTGGCCATCGATTCGATCACCTCATTTTCCTATCAACCCATCCGCATCATGTCGGCCATTGGCATGGTCATGTCCCTGCTGGCTTTTCTGTACCTGATCGTGGTGCTGATCAATGGCCTGCGCGGCATCGCTCCCCTGGGCTGGGCATCCCAGATGGCGGTGATCCTTTTCATTGGCGGCTTGCAGATCTCGATGATGGGCATCCTTGGCGAGTACATCTGGCGCTCGCTGGATGAGGCTCGCCGCCGGCCGGGGTATGTGATCGAGGAGCGCATCGAGCAGCGCACAAATCCGGGTATTCGGGAAGAAAAATGACATCCGAGAGCATGCAGCCGACATCAAAACCGGGTTTTTGGCAGCGCAGCTGGCCGTATTTGCTTATCTTTCTGGTGACACTGATCGCCCACGGCTTTCTGCTGCTCATGGACTGGACCTTCTGGGAAGGGGCCTTCAACTATCCGATCATCCTCAGCCGTGACCCGGCGCAGATGCATATCTGGACCATACAAGGCATTCCCATTTTCATTCCCTACCTGCTTTTGCTGGGTGCATTCTCCAATGCCTTTTTTGCTTCCCACTTTGTGGCTTTCATCAGTTTCACCGCCATTGGTTTGTTAACCTATCAGATCTGCCAGGAATCCGGCTTGACGCGCCGCGTTGAAAGCTTGTGGATCGCCCTGTTTTCGGTGATCTACCCCGTTTTCCAGATGGCCGTGGTCAATACAGTTGTGGCCTATATGCTTGGTTATGCCCTTTTCCTGGCGGGCGTATTATTCACCTTGCGCATGGAGTCTGCCACCGGCTGGCGGCGCTGGTTGCAGCGTGGTCTGGCATTGCTGTTCCTGCTGGCAGGGTTGAACTTCCTGCAGTCGCTGTATGTTTTTTATTTCGGTTTTTTGCTCTTCTATCTCCTGGTTCTTCTCAAACGGGAAGGCCTTGCCCTTTTCGATGGTTTGCGCAAGCTGGCCCCGCGGCGGCTGGATTTGATCCTGCTGCCATTTGCGGCGTGGGGCATTCGCCAAATCTTTTATCCCTCGACAGGTTATAACTCGTTTATACTGGATTTGCCCGTGATCTGGAAATGGACGGCCAGTTTCTTCCGCCTGGGTTTTGCGGACGTGCTGCTAACCTTGTTCGTCCGCCATTGGTGGTTGACGATATTCATATTGGCAGTATGTGCGGTGCTGTTCTTTGACCGCCGTGACTGGGTGCAGGAGACCGCCGGGTGGTTTAGCCCGCGGCCTGCTCACTGGGCCTGGCTGGGGTATGCTCTGCTGCTGTTTGTGATGGCTTTCTTCCCCTACGTGGTGGTCAACAAGGGACTGACCCGTTCGATCTTTGCCAGTGTGCCCTTTGACACCGACACCCGCAACACCTTGCTGCTCGGTTTACCGGTGGCGATCTTGCTGGTTGCCATTGGCCGCTGGCCGATCCTCAAACGCCGCCCGCTGCTGTCCGCCCTGGGTGCGGCCTTAATATTGGTATTGGCCGTTGAGTTCACCCTGACCCATATCCAGAATTACGCCAATTGGCAAATACGGGCCATCAAGGATCACTCCTTCATTGCCCAGTTGGCCGAGATGGATGAGGCAAAACAATATCCGGTGCTGTGGGTATATGATGAGTTCCCAGCTGGCGGCATTCAATTTGTGGCAGACAGGGGTTTTTACGCTGGTGAGGAATTGCAATTGATCGCCCGCTTTGCCTGGCCGGATGCCGGCCCGCATTCCCTGATCGACTACCAGTATCGCCACTTGAGCGAACAGGAGTTTGCCGACCGCAACTTGCGCTATCTGGCGCCGGGCGCAGGGCTGGAGAACTGCCAGGCCGAACTGATCCTGCGCCGCAACCCTGAGGCAGGAGATGATCTGAAAGTGCTCAGCCGTTATTACTATTTCAAATTCTTCCGGGGCAATGAAGTGCTCAACAATTATCTTAAAGGCAATTACCGCCTGACGCTGGTCTTCTTCAAGCCTGTCGATGTCCAGCCAGTGGAAGGCTGCCCGTAAGGGGAAAGGGCAGTTCGCAGCCGCGGACGGGTCGTCCTCATTCTTCACGCCAAACATTAATTCATTGTGTTCACTCTGGAACTGCCTGTTCTCTTGCAGGCAGGATGACAGGTTATAACCTGGGCTGCTGCCGCAGGGTAGGCATATTTGCCTGCAACCACCAGGGTTTTGATAGAAATCAAATACGGCATTAATATTTTCTTAAAAACCCGGGCGTACAATTCGCTTATGTGAAGTCGTCTTTATAGTAAAGGTAAATTCGGGTGAATTGAAATAGCACGGAATGTCGCGACAAGCGAGGCGTAGCCACTTTGGCGTTCATTGCTGCAAGCATAGGGGATTGCTTCAACCCCTTAAGGGGGTCTCGCAACGACAACAAATCAAAGTGCTATCGCTAACCCGAACGCTCATTGATCATGAAGAACCCATTCCGCATGGGATGTTATGAAAGAAGGCAATGAAATGTATGCAAGCCAACCTCCTCGACGTTCATCAGGACTGAGAACAGTCCTATTATTGATCCTGATCCTGTTCATCGCCGGTGGCAGCGCCCTGGTAGGCGCGGTGGCGGGCGGCTGGGTGGTAAAGACCAGCCTGGATCGGGAACTGTCCGCCAGGGAAACAGCGCTGTTCCCGACCAACACCCCGCTGGCGCTGGCCCTGCCCACCCAGACCTTGTCCGTTTCCAGCACCACGGTGGAAAGCGCAGTCATCGGCACAGTCGAACGGATCGGCCCGGCGGTGGTTACTGTCCTGGCCTCCATACCCGGTCAAACCTCTGTTTTCGGCACAGCCACCGAGGGCCAATCCAGTGGCAGCGGGGTCATCATTTCGGCAGATGGGCACATCCTAACCAACCATCATGTGATCGAAGGCGCCCGCGAAGTGCGCGTGGTTCTGGCGGATGGCAGCGAGCTGCCTGCCAGCATTGTCAATTATGATGTCTTTGCCGACCTGGCTGTGCTGAAAGCAGATGGCGCCATGCCGGCAGTGGCCCCGCTGGGCAATTCGGACCAGCTCAAGCCCGGCGAAACGGTAATCGCCATTGGCTCACCGCTGGGTACTTTTAAGAATACGGTTACGGTGGGGGTGGTGAGCGGCACCGGACGCATGATCGACACCGGCAATGGCTATGTCATGGAAGGCTTGATCCAGACAGACGCGGCCATTAACCAGGGAAACTCCGGCGGCCCGCTGGTCAACCTGGCCGGGGAAGTGATTGGCATCAACACGCTGATCGTGCGCGGCGGTGGGATGGGCAGCGCAGTGGCCGAAGGTCTGGGCTTTGCCATCCCTTCCAATACGGCGGCCATCATCAGTGACCAGATCATCCAGAACGGTTATTTCGCCCGGCCCTATCTGGGCGTGCGCTCGCAGGATATCTCTCCGTCCATTGCCCGGCGTTACAGCCTGCCGGTGGAATGGGGAACTTATGTTTTTGCGGTGCTGAACGACAGCCCGGCCGCCAGGTCCGGCATTCAGAAGGATGACATCATTGTGGCCATTGGCGAGATAGAAATCGATGATAATACCACTTTTGCCAATGCCTTGTTCAGCTACGGGCCTAATGATACCGTGACGATCAAGGTGCTGCGCGGCAGTGAAACCGTGAACCTGAATGTGACCCTGGGTGAGACCAAGAATAATTAGTCAGGCTGCCTCCAGGCCAGTGGTATGACGGATAAACCGCTCACAGTTTTTGGACTGTGGGCGGTTATGCGCAAGAAAGCCGCTCACCGGGCTTGCCAGGGTGAGCGGTTGGATTTGTAGGGGGGATTTTTTCTTCCAAAAATTCGTTTACTTCACCATGTCCAGTTTGGCAAAGGAAGTGAGAATCTTGATCTCGCGCTCCTGCTCGCTGAAGTAAACGGTGACCACCTCTTCGCCGTTGGCATCCACTATGCTCTGGCGCACCTCGCCCGGCCCCAGCTTTTCATGCCGCACTTTCATGCCGGCCTTGAATTTCGGTTCTGCTTTCGGTTGGGCTGCTGGTCTGGGTGCAGGTTTATGGGAGGGGGCAGCATCTGCAGCCGGCCGGCGCTGGACCTTCCAACTGCTGTCTGTTTTGGACTTGCCGCGTACAGGCTTGGCGTGCATGGGCGGGGCCTGGCGTTCGCTGTCCGACACGCCGGGATGGCTGCCCGTGCTGCCCGGCCAGCGGGTGGATGAGGTCCAGCGCTCTGGCTGCTGCCAGGCTGTATTTTCGGTCGTGAAGCGCACCGAGCGGCCGCTGGAATCATGTTGCAGCAAGTTCTCCTGAATGTCGGTCAAAAACCGCGAGGGCTGGCTGTAGGACGGTGCGCCATAGTTGAAGCGCTGCTCGGCGCGCACCAGATAGAGCTGCTGGCGGGTGCGGGTCATGCCCACATAGAATAGACGGCGTTCCTCGGCCATCTCTTCCGGTTCGTCGAACGAGCGGCTGTGCGGCAGCAGACATTCATCCAGACCGGTGATGAAGACCTGGTTGAACTCCAGGCCTTTGGCGGCGTGCAGGGTCAGCAAGGTGGGCGAATCGCCCTTGTCTTGCAAGGTGTCCTGATCCGAGACCAGCGCCAGATTCTCGAGGAATTCGGACAGGCCGCGTTCGCGGTATTCGTAGGCCTGCTTGCGCAGCTCTTGCACGTTCTCCCAGCGGCTTTCGCCTTCCTCGGTACCGTCCAGCAGATAGCCGCGGTAGTCAATGTCTTCCAGAATGGCATCAAACAGGGCTGGCAGTTCCAGCTCCTGGGCTTTTTGCTGCCAGGTGGCAAGCATGCGGCCAAAACCGGACAGGGCGGGGGCAGCGCGGCCCATCTGATCCCAATAGGGTGACTTTTGCTGCTGGCTGCCCAGCTCGATCAGCACCGCCTGCTGACGCAAGCCGGCCTGGTGCGCCGCATCTGCCAGGGCTTCGAGCGACTTTGCGCCGATCTTGCGCGACGGCACGTTGATCACCCGTCCCAGGCTCAGCTCGTCGGCCGGGTTGTAGACCAGATAGAGGTAGGCAATGATGTCCTTGACCTCGCGCCGGCCATAGAAGCGCTGGGCGCCGACGATGGTGTAGGACATGCCGGCATGCAGAAAGGCCTCTTCAAAGCGGCGCGACTGGGCGTTGGTGCGGTACATGATGGCGAAATCGCTGCCGCGGGCGGTTTTGTTTTCCAACTGATGGCGGATGGTATCGACCACAAACTGCGCTTCGCCCTGGTCATCCTCGGCTTCGTGCAGGATGATGCGCGCGCCGCGGTCGTTTTGGGTAAAGAGGTGTTTGGGCGTGCGGTTGGTGTTGCGGTTGATGACGCCCTGCGCCGCGTCCAGAACCAGTTGGGTGGAGCGATAATTCTCCTCCAGCAGGATCTTCTGGCACTCGGGGTAATCTTCCTCAAAGCGCATCACATTGCGGTAATCGGCCCCGCGCCAGCGGTAGATCGATTGGTCTTCATCGCCCACGGCAAAGAGATTGCCATGCGCATAGGAGAAGAGCTTCAACAGCTCATACTGCACCTGATTGGTGTCCTGGAATTCATCCACCAGCACATGCTGAAACTGGCGCGAATAGAATTCCCGCGCTTCCTCCCGGTTGAGCAGCAGGCGCACGGCCCACAACAGAAGATCATCGAAGTCGAGGGCGTTATTGGCTTGCAGCAAATTCTGGTAGCGCTCGTAGGCTATTTTGACATTCTTCTGGCGGTAGTCACTGCCTGCTTCATATTCATCCGGCAGGATCAGGTTGTTCTTGGCTTGTGAGATGTAATTCAGCAGGCTGCCGGGGCGGTTGTTCTTCTCGTCCAGGCCCATGTCCTTGACCACCTGCTTCATCAGGCGAAGCTGGTCATCGGCATCGTAAATGACGAAGTTGGCGGTGAAGGGCAGCAGCCGCACCTGCTGACGCAAGATGCGGGCGCAGACCGAGTGGAAGGTGCCCACCCATACGCTCTGCCCCTGCGGGCCAAGCATGTCTGCCAGGCGGTCCTTCATCACCCGGGCTGCCTTGTTGGTAAAGGTCATCGCCAGAATATCATAGGGCGGCACATTCATGTTTTGGATCAGATAAGCCACACGACGGGTGAGGACGCGCGTTTTGCCCGAGCCGGGCCCGGCCAGCACCAGCACCCGGCCGTCGCCGGCGGTTACTGCCTGTTGTTGTTGGGGGTTGAGATTATCCAGGATTTCCATTAGGGCTTGATTGTAACGTCTGGCGGGGTGGGTGTCAACAAAGCCGGACAAGTCGTCAATCCGGCCGGCACAAACCGGTGAACAGGGGTCAAATTGGCAGCAAACCAAAATATTCACTTGACGATTCGGCCGGTGCGCGGTATATTAACTGAGCCCTGAATGCCCTCGTAGCTCAATTGGACAGAGCGCTTGCTTGCGGAGCAAAAGGTTGCAGATTCGAGTTCTGCCGAGGGCACAAGCTCCTCTGAGATACCCTGCAAAGGGTATTTTTGTTTAAGGTTACAGACCCCTCGCGCACGAAGTCCCCGCAAAGCGGGGAGCACTCCCGAAGGGAGCAAGGGGACGATGTTCGAGTTCTGCCGAGGGCACACGTAAAACCGAGATACCCTGCAAAGGGTATTTTTGTTTAAGGCTGGCTATCTGACTCTTTATGTGTCATTGCGAAACGAGGCGGAAATAGCTGTCTTTTAGGGTATGCTTCGCCGCTTCCGCCCCGTTGAAGCAATCCCCCTCACTATTTTGGGGATCGCCACAGCCCGAAAAAAGCTTTCGGGCTTCGCGACGACAGATCAATTAATTTTTTGAAATGGACCGGGATAAGAATCAGGCAGCAAGTATTCGGGTTGCAGACCCCTCGTGCGAAGCACTCCGCTGCGCCCCGTAATGATCTCCCAACACTCAATTGAGCACATCCTCCGTCCCTGATACCGTGCGTACAGCGCCGATTGTGCTGCCCATGGTGTAGAACTTCCTCACCGTGCTACGATGCTCAATATCAAAGGCGAGAGTTACCGGCTCAAAGAAAAGCGAAAAGCCGGGTTTCTCGGACGTTCAAAAGAGGAGGTGCCTATTGAAGCTTGACCCAACGGACATGTTGTACCGTTGAAAAGCGGACATTTTAAACCGATGAAAAGGGAACTTTTTTACCCGGTCTTAACAGAAGAAAGTGTACCAGGAGATGCTGCTACGAAAAGGACACAACAAAACGCTGGTTGCGATTGCACGCAGGCTGCTGATCGTGGTCTGGAATATTCTGACCAGGGAACAGGCAGACCGCTATGCTGTCCCGGAAAAGGTGGCGGCGACGTTGTTCGCCTACGCCTACAAAGTAGGTGTGAAGAACCTGCCTGACGAGATGACGGCCTTGCAGTTCACCCGCTGCAATATGGATCGCCTGGGGACCGGCAAGAACCTCACAAAGCTCCCGTGGGGCAGCAAGAGATTCACGCTGCCGCCTTCGAGCCTCTAGAGTAAGACGGCTATTCACCTGAAACTTAACCGCAGAGGGAAGTCTGCGGGTCTGTTCGCGCGTCTGGAGGCAGATGTTTGTTTCCTTGCTGTATTCCTACCTCTCTGATTGATCTGGAGATTGGCTTAACAATCTTTCTTTTGTGATCTTGATTTGTGTATCCATTCTTTCTGCAAGATTTGTAAAAAAAGCACGGC
Organism: Anaerolineales bacterium; assembly: GCA_020060485.1. Next base: position 139 of record JAGVAB010000025.1, on the reverse strand, counting down.
TTCCGCCAACCCTCTCGTGCATAAAACCATAGAAATTATCTACTAGGGTCTTATGCTAGTTAGGAAAAGCCAGAGCTTTGATCTGAAGGAAATTTGGCTTACCCAACAAGCGATTGATGTAAATGCACAACGTATGAGC
>JAGVAB010000166.1 GCA_020060485.1 Anaerolineales bacterium | reverse complement strand
CGTTCCTGCCAAGCAGTCCGAAGTGATTGCAGTGGACAAGGACAATGTGAAGGCTGCCTTGATCGATTCGGGTTACTACGAAGCCGGCGATTTCACCGGAATCCAGTAACCAATAGCAGTTCGTAAAAACAGGAATAGTGGTGGTTTCGGCCATCACTATTCCTGAAAAATCATTAAAGTTTATAGACGGAGCTGTTATGAGTGTTCCAATCCTGGAAATGAAAAATATCACCAAGGAATTTCCTGGCGTGATGGCGTTGAAAGACGTTGGGTTTCGTGTAGCCAAAAACGAAATTCACTGTCTGGTAGGCGAAAATGGTGCGGGGAAATCCACCCTGATGAAGGTGCTCAGCGGCGTATATCCCTTTGGCGATTACAGCGGGGATATTCTTTTTGAAGGTCAGGAGCAAAAGTTCAAGGGCATCAGCGACAGCGAGAAAGCCGGAATCGCCATCATTTATCAGGAATTGGCTCTGGTGTCTGAAATGACGGTGTTTGAGAACATCTTCCTTGGTCATGAACTCAAGAAGAATTACGTGGTTGACTGGAACGAAACCATCAAACGCTCCGGGGAATTGCTGCGCAAAGTACGCCTGGACCTCAACCCGGCGATGAAGGTTAAAAATCTGGGCGTTGGCAAGCAGCAATTGGTAGAAATTGCCAAAGCGTTGAGCAAGAATGTCAAGCTGCTGATCCTGGACGAACCCACGGCAGCCTTGAACGAGGATGATAGTGCCAACCTTTTGGATCTGCTGCGCGACCTGAAACAGCAAGGCGTTACCTGTATCATGATCTCGCATAAGCTCAAGGAAGTGATTGAGATTGCGGATACGGTTACAGTTTTGCGGGACGGCAAAACGATTTGCACACTGGATGCTCATAAGGGTGAAGTATCCGAAAATGTGCTCATCAAGCACATGGTAGGCCGTGAAATCGAAAACATCTATCCGAAACGAGAACGAAAACAACTGGGTGACGTGGTGTTGGAAGTGAAGAACTGGAATGCTTACAACCCGACGTTGGGCAGGAGTATTCTCAAGGATGTTAATTTTAATATCCGCAAAGGCGAGATTGTTGGCTTTGCCGGTTTGATGGGCTCCGGCCGTACAGAACTGGCCCTGAGCATTTTCGGCAATCCGGGTGGCTTCAGGGTTGATGGGGAAATGTTTATCAAAGGTCACAAGAAAAACTTCAGGCATCCGGAAGAAGCGATCAAGGCCGGGATGGCTTATGTGACCGAGGACAGGAAGCATGATGGCTTGATCCTGATCCAGGATGTCAAGCAGAATATCACTCTGGCGAATTTGCAGGAGATTGCCAGGCGCGGCGTGGTCAACAACAATGCGGAAGTGAAAGTTGCCAATGAATACCGAGATTCACTGAATATTAAAACCCCGACTGTGGAACAAAAAGTTTCCAATCTCAGCGGCGGAAATCAACAGAAAGTCTCGCTGGGAAAGTGGTTGTTTGTGCGGCCTGATGTTTTGATCCTGGATGAACCGACCCGCGGTATTGATGTGGGCGCCAAGTATGAGATTTATACCATCATGAAGGATCTGGTTCAGCAGGGAATGAGCATCATTATGATATCGTCCGAATTACCCGAGATTTTGGGAATGAGCGACAGGGTTTATATTGTTTCCTCGGGCAGGATCAGCGGTGAACTGCCGATCGAGGAAGCTTCTCAAGAAGCAATTATGAAATTGGCAACGAATTGAGGAGGTCAAAGATGTCATCATTTTTAAAAGATATGCAAAAAGTACTTAGCCAGAATATTCGGGAATACGGCATGTATATTGCCCTGTTCGTGATCATGGCGATCTTTACTGTTATGACCAAGGGTATTTTCATTTCTTCCCGTAATATCAGCAACCTGATGAATCAAACCGGCTACATTGCCGTTCTGGCTGTGGGTATGACTTTGGTGATCGTCATCCGCCACATTGACCTTTCGGTGGGTTTCCTGGCCGGTTTTCTGGGGGCGGTGGCGGCCATTGCGCTGGTGCAATTCAAGATGCCAGTCTTTGCCGTTATTCCGATGGTGCTGGCATTGGGGGTTGTGGCCGGTATGGCAACTGCTTTCCTGGTAGCGCAGATGAAGATCCCTTCGTTCGTTGCATCGCTGGCCGGGTGGCTGATCTACCGTGGGGCACTGCAAATGGTTACGGCGGGCACGGGCACGATCATTGTTCCCAACCCTTCTTTCAATGCCATCGGCAACGGCTTTATTCCCGATTTTCCGGAAATGAGTTTCCTGCCGGGGGTGCATAAAGTGACGCTGTTGCTGGGTCTGGTTGCAATCGTGATGTTCATTTTCAGCGAGATCAATGACCGCCGCAAGAAACAGGCTTATAACTTTGAAGTTCTGACAAAATCCATTTTCATTCTCAAGATGGTATTCATTTCTGCGCTGGTGGGGTACATCACCTGGGTACTGGCTGGTTACCGTGGCTTATCCTGGACGGTGGTGGTGGTGCTGATCGTGGTGGCAGTTTACAATTATGTTGCCTCAAAAATGGTCTTGGGACGCCATATTTACGCCATTGGCGGCAATCCCGAGGCGGCCGAGTTGAGCGGTATCAGTGTCAAAAAACTGACCTATGTGGTGTTTGGTTCGATGGGCATGCTTTCAGCTTTGTCCGGCATTCTCTTCACCTCCCGTTTGCAATCTGCCACAACCACTGCCGGCACGCTGTTTGAACTGGACGCCATTGCGGCAGCCTATGTGGGCGGTGTTTCTGCCGCTGGCGGCGTTGGCAAGGTGATGGGCTCGATCATCGGCGCACTGGTGATGACATCTTTGACCAGCGGCATGAACCTGATGAGCATTGATATTTCTTACCAGTATATTGTGAGAGGGGCAGTGCTGGCGGCGGCAGTGATCTTTGATGTGATCACCCGCAATCGGGCAAAGTAATCGCACTCTCGTTCGCAGCAGGGTGACGTTGTTTACATAATCCTGATTGGCCTCCGCAAAATCGGAGGCCAATTCTTTGTCTTGTTGATTGACTTAATATTCAGTCAATGATAAAATGAGCAGTGACAAACGGGTTGCTAAAGGAGAGAGGATATGCCGCGAAGTAAAAAACTCAATGTGCAGATGCGTGAAGAAAGCCAGAAAAAGATCTTGCAGACCGCGCGCAAATTATTTGCGGAGCGGGGGTATTTTCATTGCAAGGTTTCCGATATCGCCAAAGCCGCAGATATGAGCCAGGGAAATGTTTACTGGTATTTTAGCGGCAAGGAAGATTTACTGAAAGCCATTCTGAAAGACGGGTTTAATGCTGTGGAAATCATGCTAACGTCAGTTGCTGCTTTTACTGGCAGCAGCGTTGACAAGCTGGATGCCCTTTTTGATGAATCGATTGCCTTGTATGACCAGCAGCAACATTTCATGCGTTTGCTGGTTTCCTTGATGCTGCATAGCGGCACTAAGGGTGTGGAAGGTTTGGGGTTTGATTTGCCACAAATTGGCGCAATTTTCCATGCTGCGCTCCGACCGGTTTTCGCCGAAGCCGTTCAGGAGGGCATTTTGGAAAAAGCGGACCCTGACCAGTTGGTGATGCTGTACTTCTCGATTTTCAATGGCCTGCTGTTGACCTATGGGGAGAATTGGGATTTGCTGGCAAAAGAACAGTTGTACCGGTCAACAATGGGTATGCTGGGGAAAAAACTGTGAAGGATGAGAGAATCAAATGGAAATGAAAAAGATCATTGCTTTGAACGGCAGCCCAAAGCGCAACGGCAATACTGCGCTGCTTTTGTGCTGGATCTTGCAGGGTTGCGAACAAAGAGGGGTCGAGACAGAACTGCTCCATATTGGTGATTATTCTGTTGAATACTGCCGCGGTTGTCATACCTGCTTGCGCACAGGCGTATGCCCTATTCAGGACGATTTGGAAATGCTCAAAGAACGCCTGTTGGCAGCGGATGGCCTGGTTGTTGGTTCACCGGTGTATGCCAGCCGGCCAACGGCGCAGATGAAATCTTTGATGGATCGTTTAACCTTGTTGAACCTTTATACGCGCTCTTTTGGTAGCATGCTTGTGGTGGGGGCTGCCACCAGCGGTGTGGCGCCCACAAGAGGCACTGCCAGGGAACTGGCGGATTTCTTTGGCAACAAGATTGGCATTGTAGGGGTGAATACGGCCAGCCTGAACGCCGCTTATGCGCCGTTGGATAATGAGAATTATCCAAAGCAGAAACAAGCTGCGATCCGTATGGGGCGAAAGCTGGCAGACAGGGTACGATTACCGGTACATGTTCGCAGAAAAAGTTTGAAGATGCGCTGGATCAATCTGTTGTGGCGGTATTTTATTGTGCGTCTGGTCGTGAAAAACCCAGAGCAGTTTGCGGGAGTGATCCAAATCTGGCGGGAAAATGGGATGGTCTCTGCACAACAATTACCTGAAGGATAGAAACGGTGTGCCGCATGTCAGTTGGATGGCGGGGCATTGAAATTGCGCAGGTAAAAGGTGTCCCCTTGGTATTCCAGCCGCAGCAGATCACCAGCAGTGATCAGTTCTTCCACCTGGCACCAGGATCCGCCTGATTGCTCCACCAGTCTGCGCACTGCGTCCTCTCGCAGAGGGTGTACAGCTGTAATGCTCAGAAGATCGTTTTCCAGTTGGCTGGTCAATGGAAAAGAGTTCTTCTCCGGAGTGGTGATCAATTCCACCTTCGGCAGGCGGGCCGAGAAGATTTGGTAGGCGCTGTTGATGGTTTGCGGGTTGGGAGGCAATACCCACTTTTCGGCTGGCGGGCGGATGGGAGAAGACAGGCAGGCAGTGTCAGGGGAAAGGGTCTCCAGAAAGGCGGCGATTTCTTCCAATTCGGTGTGGCTGTCATTCAGATTTTTCACCAGCATCGTCTCTGTAACCAGTTTTCCCCGGTAGTCGCCGGAAAAACGCAGCATGGCTTCAAGTATTTTTTCCAGGCGCAAATGGCCATGCGGCCGGTTGATCTTGCGCCAAATGTTTTCGTTCACGCTGTCGACCTTCAAGGAAACCCAATCGGCCAGTTTCAGGGCCTCAACTACGGTGGTGTTCGTCAGCAAGGTTGCATTGCTGATGACGGCAATGGGGATGGAAAATCTTCGCAGTGAGCGTATCTCTTCTGCCAGGTTTTGATCGAGCGCAGGTTCGCCATCGGGCACGAAGGTCAGGTAATCAATTTTCTGCCCTGTTTGTGCACAATCATATACTTTTTGTTGTACAGCGCTGACGACTTCATCAACGGTGTAGAAAGTGCGTGGTTCGATCATCAGGGAGGAAGTGCGCCCTACCTGACAATACACACAGGCATAAGAGCAACACTTTGGGGGAATGTGGTTAATGCCAAGACTGAAACCAAGCCGCCGGGATGGAACTGGTCCGAAAGCGATCATTCTGGCCTCCTGTTTTTTTGTGAGTGAACCGGTCGCTGCGCTGGATGCAGTATCCGGTTTGCGCTCTGTCGTCGGCAAGGTATTTCACGTTTATTTGTCTGGCGTTTTTGAAAAGAGCGGTTTAAGCAAGGCGTTCAACTCATCGGCATATACGTAGCCAATCACCTGCATGTCCTGTTCACTCACACCAGGTACTTCATGGATGGCTTCAATGATGCTCATTGCCAGCGAGGCAGCAATTGGGCATAATGGTGATGAGGGTTGGAAAAGATAAGTCACCTTACCGTTTGCATCGACCTGCAAGTCGCGCACAAGACGCATGTGAACGACATTGGTTCCGGTTTCGGGGTCGATGACGGTCTCCAGGCGGGATTGTACCGCTTCGACGATTTTCTCGTGGTCTTTCATTCATTTCCTTCCATGCTTTTCAGGTGTTTTGCCATTGTCTGCCATAGTTGGCGAATAGCCTGGGCCGCAGCTGAATCGGGGGCATAAGCAGTCACTGGTTGTGCATGCAGCATGGCGCGGGTGATGGCCGTATCGAAGGGAATGGAAGTGACAAGTTCCACGCCTTGCTCCTGTGCATAGTTGCAGATTTCCTGCGCTCCAGGAGGGTATAGATCTGCTTTGTTGATGCAGATCAGCGCCGGAATGCGAAAATGCTGGAGGGTTGTCATGATCCGTTTTAGATCATGAATGCCAGCCACACTCGGCTCAGTGACCATCAGGGCCAGATCGGCGCCGGCGCTGGCCGAAATGACCGGACAGCCGATGCCTGGTGGGCCGTCAATGAGGATCAGAGGGATGTGTTTGTCTTCTGCGGTCAGGCGGGCCTGTTGTTTGATGCGTGTGACCAGTTTGCCGGAATTTTCTTTGCCGGGAAACAGTTCGGCGTGGAACAAATCGCCATATCTTGAATGGGAATGAAACCACAGCCCCTCCTGCTGCGGCACCATGCGGATGGCATCTTGAGGGCAGGCGTAGACACAAGCGGCGCAGCCATCGCAAGCCAGGGGATCAATACTGTACAGACTGGCATCCTCCACTGGCAGAACGGCATCATAACGGCAAACCTGGGCGCAGCGGCCGCAGTTATTGCAGTTAAGCGGATCAATCTGGGCGATGGCACCGCCCCAGAATTCGTTCTGCTGGGCACCGTCCGGCTGGAGTACCAGGCCCAGGTTGGCGGCATCTACATCGGCATCCACCAGCACAGCCGGAATGGGGTCTTCTGATTCAAATGCCAGGTGGGCAAAGGCGGCGCTCAGGCTCGTTTTACCTGTGCCGCCTTTGCCGCTCAAGAGGATCAACTGTTTGGTTTGAAAAATCGTCTTCAGCATGCTGCCCCTCTTTGACCGGCTGGTTGTTGGTCTGTGATGATGGACTGTATTTGCACAAACACTTGCAAGAATTGGGCACGCAAATCCGGGTTGATGTCCACCAATGGTTGTCCAGCAGATAATCCGGCAGCGATCCTGGCGGAGAAGGGAATGCGCATCAGCACCGGAATGGCGTTCTGCGCCAAAAAAGCTTCCAGCGAGCCGTCTTCCCATCCATCGCGGTTGATGATTACTCCGGCCGGGATGTTGAATTCCTGGACGATGCCGATGATCTGTTTCAGGTCGTGCAGTCCAAAGGGAGTAGGTTCGGTAACCAGCAGTGCAAAGTCTGCTCCGCGCAAGGTTTCCACCACTGAGCAGGAGGCACCTGGCGGCGAGTCAAGGATGGTGATCTGGGCGGGGCGGGGTTGTTCCCATTGCTTCAACTGGCGGATGAGCGGGGTGGGCATGGGTTCGCTGATGGTTAATGTGCCCTGTGCGAAGCCAATGCCTTGCGGGGTGTGGCCTGCTTCCAGTAGGCCGATGGTATTGGGCGTCTCGGTGATCGCACCAGTTGGGCAGTTCCAGGTGCAGCTCCCGCAGCCGTGGCAAAGCTGGTCGAAGGTAAGTATGGAACTGCCGATCTTGGCCAAGGCATGGAACTGGCAAACCTCAACGCATTTTCCACATACGGTACACAGGGAAGCATCAATATGCGGTACGGGGATGAAGGCATTTTGCTGATTGTCCAACACCGGATGCAAAAAAAGATGAGCATTGGGGGCTTCAACATCGCAATCGAAAAGAGTCACCACCGCCTGGCTGGCACAACTGAGTGCCAGGCTGGTGGCGACTGTCGTCTTTCCGGTACCGCCTTTGCCGCTGGCAACCGCTATTCGCATAGCCTTCCTGAATTTTTCGGCATCAGGCAAAATCCTGCAATTTGCCTTGTAGAAAATAATCGGCGGCTTGTTGGACAGTGGTTACTTCTTCGGAAAAAAGTACCATGCGGATATTGGCAGCTCTCAATGCTTTGGCAGCGTTTGGGCCAAAGCTGCCACTGATGATGACCTGGGTTTTGTGGTCGATGGCAAATTGGGCTGCGGCCACACCAGACCCGCCCAGGTTTTCACTGCCTGGATTGGTCAGGGCAAGCCATTGGTTGGTTTCTGTGTCCAGTTGCATAAACCATTTGGCGCGGCCAAAACGTTCGTCAATGGGGCTTTGCGCTTTTGGCTGCAAGCTTGAGATAAGAAGAATCATTGTTTTCTCCTGCTGACAGGGTTAGTGCAGCAATTCGGTGTGGTCAACCACTTCGCCGTTAATGAAGGCCTGAGCGGCTTCTTCCACGTCGCGGTACTCGGTCACCACGGGGGTGATGTTCAGGCGGCGCATGCTGTCGTAAGCGCCGCGTCCCATTCCACCGCACAGCAGGTATTTGCAATCGGCGATGGTTTCTGCCATGCTGACATGCTTGTCATGAGAGGCAGGATCCTGTCCGTGACCGGCGCCGTGCACTTCTTCCACATGGCCGGCGGTCTGGAACTGGTTGTGCCCCAGCTTGGCGCGCATTTCGCGTCCGGTTATTTGACCGTCCTCAATGGTTAACACCAGGTAGTGGGACGCCCGGCCAAAATGCTGACTGATGGTTTTTCCGTCGTCTGTGATCAATGCAATTTTCATGGTCAACTCCTTTTTCATAAATTCAAGAGAGAAATGCCGGCCGCCAGGCTCATCGCGCCCATCGGCCGGGTTGAACACCAGAATGATTTGTGAAACATTGTCGTTATCGTTCTGCCAGCAATGAGGCAGGTGGGCTTCAAAGGCCAGGCTGTCGCCAGCCTGCAGCAGATATTCCTTGTCTTCAATGCGGTAGTGGACACGGCCTGATAGACAGTGAACGAATTCTTGCCCGGTGTGAACGATGCGCTGATCGCCGCTGCCTGCACCGGGTTTGAGGGTTACCAGAAAAAGCTGGAGGCCGTTGCCTGCCAGCTCCTTGCCCAGGTTCTGGATGTGGGTGTTTTCTGCCGCGTTGGGCGGCTGGTCTCTGCGCGGGGTAAAGACCACCCGTTTTGTCTGTGGTTGGGTTTCAAAAAAGCTGCCGAGGGGAACATCCAGGGCCAGGGCCAGTTGGTGCAGGGTGCTGACTGAAGGTGAGGATTTACCGTTCTCCAGCAGGCTGAGGGTGTTGACGTTCAGACCGCTGCGGTCAGCCAGTGCCCGCAGCGAAAGACCGCGCTGGCTGCGCAATTGGCGCAGCTTGCGGCCTACCAACTCTTCGGGGGCTGCGGTAGAATCCGGTTTAAGGTCGGGATCAATCTGATCCATTGGTATGTTTCCTGTTTGTCGGGTTTTTATGAAAGAATGTACTGGTATTATAGTACAAAATCCTCGAATGTGTCATTATTTGTACGTATATTTATGGATTGTCTCTTGTCAAGCTGTGACAGGTTTTCTTCGAGGCGGTTTTTCCGGCTTTGACGGACTTGTGACGCACTTCTGTCATAATGAAATGATCTGATGCCGAAGATTGTTCACGGGGTGCATGCCATGAAACGAAACTTGATCTTTGTGTTATTTATTGTCCTGCTGTGTACCACAGCCTGCCGGGCATTAACACCTGCCAGCCAGCCGCCAGCTGCCAGTCCCAGCCCGGTGGCCTCTGCCACCGTGGAAACCCGGATCGATGGCCAGCCTGTGGCGGCTGAAGCCAGCGCTGTGCCGCAAGAGCTGCAGAATATCCGCCGCCAGTGGGCGCTGGAGGCCAGATCCGATTCGGGCATCGGCGAGCCGGAGCTGGCTTTGGGGGTTCCTGACGCACCTTTCTGTGCAGATGCATACACCGCCTGGTTCAACAACCAGCCAGAATCCAGCCCGATCCAGTACAGCCTGGTTCTGGAATACGGGTTTGGGGTGATCCCCCAAGAGGTGAATATTGTGGTCAGCGGCCGATGGGGCAGTGACCAATTGGGCAGCACCATCCGCATGGAATTATTGAACAGCCGCTCGGGGTTGGGCAGCCAGCTGTATGAAGTGCGTGTAGAAGCAGCTGATGATTGCCCGCTGACTATCCGCGTGCCGGTGACAGAGGAGATCGAGGTGGACATGGTCATTCTGTCTTTTGACAGCCGGGAAGCGCCAGTGTTCATTGATGCCGTGGAACTGGCGGGGGTTTTGCCCGGGTATCTTGACTTGCCTGTGTTCTGGCGTATTCCCATTTCAGCGGACCAGCTTTCTGACCCGGACGGCGAGCTGCCCGGCGGCATGGCGGCTGATCATTTGGGGTCTCTCTTTCTGGCGAATGGCCGGAACGGCTTGCATCGTTATGATTTTGAGGGGAATTTGATCAAATCCTATTCCGTGCCAATGGAAGCCAATGTGCGGGATGTGGCAGTGGACCTTTATGAAACCCTGGTGGTTACGGATATGAGCTATGGCTGGTACATCCCCCTGGGATATGATGGCAGCCAGATGACGGCTGGCGGGGAAGATTTTGGCTGGCGGGCACTGGGAGAGGTGGCGATCAGCCCTTACGATGGCAATGTCTATTTGCTGGATAAGCGCGAAGACACGCCCCGCATCCGCGTGTATGGTTTTGAAACTGCCGAATGGATGCGCGATCTGCCGCTGGAAGCAGGGGAATCCTGGCGCTACAAAGGGCTGGCTTTTGACCGGGAAGGATATCTGTACACCATCGACCAGGAGCGGATGGCCATTCTGCAAATGGATGTGGCAACTGGAGCTGTGCTGGATGAATTGGGCCATGCTGCCTTGTATCGAAACGGGGTGTATGATTTCGCCCTGGACGATGCCGGCAATTTTTATGTGCTGATGTCATCCAGTCAGGATGATAGTGCCGTGTATATTCTGGACGCGCGGGGGGAGCTGCTTTGGCGGCTGGGGCAATTAACCTATGACGGCGAGGGCTGGGGGGAGGGGGTATTCCTGTTCCCGGTTTCGATCGCCGTCAGCCCGGATGGGCGCTTTGTCTTCCTCTGCGAGAATGGCTTTCTGACGGCTTATCATCTGGAGGAATAGAGCGGTTTCAGGTTTTGAGGCTGCACAAGGCCAGCAGGTCGGGGTGGGGCGGCTGCAAGATATCAATGACTGGCGCGGTGCGGATGGCGGCGCGGGTTTGGCGCAGCAAGGCATGCTTGTCCACGTAGGCTGCCACATATTGACCGGTTTTTTGCAGGTATTGCGGGTAGAAAGGGTTGACGGTCAGGAAATGCAGGGGGATGGGGGTCAGATAGGCAATGCGTGCACCGAGCTGATCCAGACGGGCAAAGCTGGCTTGCCAGGTTTGCGGGCTGCCAGCCGCCAGCAGGTTGAGCGGACTGGTAAAGACGAAGGTCTTGCCGCCCAGCCGGGCAGGATGTTCGGCAACCAGTTGCTGGAAAAGCTGCGGACTGAACACGCCAGGGATCAGGCAGGTGCCTGTTTCTTCCGGGGTCAGCCAGCCGGCCAGTTGCTGCAAGGCGCTTTCTTCCAGCACAGAACTGATCTTCAATTGACGTGTTTGTGCATTCGGGCTGTTGCAGGTTACCACGCGGACATCTGTGTAGTCTGCGAAGTTGTACTGCGGGTAGTGGAAAAGGCTTTCCATGGCGGCGGCATGGCTGGCGACTACCTCTACCCTTTCATCAAAGGCGGCGCCGGTGGACAGTACCATGCCATCTGCCAGCACCATGGCCGCCAGGCGATTAAGCGCACCGTCCAGCATGGTCAGTTCAACGGCCTGGCTTTTCAAGTACCCCAACAGGGTATGGATGTCTGTTTTGCGATTGGGGCCGGCCAGGACGACATATCCCGCCTCGGCCACCCTGGCGATGACGATCTCGCCCAGAATGGTCTTCAGCCCGGTGGGTTGCACATCCGTATACCGGGCGGTGCCAAAGTCCAGGCAGCGGCGGGCGGTGGCGATGATGATACCCTGCCCGGCGAAATAACGCGGCTTGGGCAGACCGGTGACATGGTCGGTATTCTCACCGTCATAGCCGATGCTGGTCAACGCGGTGCCGATGCCGGCTGCATTGACCAGATCGAGAATGTGCAGGGCGGTTGTGGTTTTACCGGTGTTTTTCGCTGTGCCAACAAAACCCAGTGTTTTCATCAAGGATCACCCGCGCACTGTGCCGCTGCCGACCCGCCCCGGGTACAGGCCGTCTTCCTGGCTGCCGAGAAGCCCTTCGTAGATGGAAGCCACAAAGTCGCCGCGCTCGGCCACCTGGGTCAGGGTTTCGGTGATCTTTTGATGAATCTCATCCTTGATGGCCTCGGTGGCCGGGGTAAGGGAGGTCTTCAGGCTGCCCTGGAAGCGCAGTTGATCACGCACGGCGCGCAGCGTGTCGACGCGGGCCTGCACCGAGATGGGGCCTTTGGAGTAGGCTTCATCGGATGAGGCAATGGTGACTGCATCCACCCCCATTGTGGCGGCCAGGGTGGCATGCAGCGAGGTTTGCAGGGATGACTGTACCCGGTCGGGGGTGTGGGTCATGAAGCCCACCGGTTCGCCTGGCCAGAGCGGCGTATCCACGATATCCCGCCACACGGCAAGTTTGGCGACATTCATTTCGATCATGTTATCGTCCATGAGGCCGTTGATGGTCATGTAAGGTGACAAGCACAGCAATGGCTTGGGGATGGGGCGGGCACCCAATCGGAGGCCCAGGGCCATCATGATCAGGATGCCGGCAAAGGTCTTAAAAGGCGGCACGCCGCTCAGTTCGTCGTTGCCGGGAATATCAAAGGGGATGCCGTATTGCGCAGCCAGCATGAGGGAGTAAACACCGTCTACGGTCAGGCGCTGTGGATCGGTGCCGCCAGCTGTGCTGCCGTAGGGGATGTTGATCTTGAACAGGTCGGCTCCGGCGGCGTGGCCCAGAACCTGGGTTTCGGGCGTGTTCAGGCCGCGGTGGCCGCGTACATTCCACAGGGTGTAAGGCTCCATGAAATGACGGATAAATTTCAGGTTCTCCAGGGTCAGGATGGTGCCGTCGTGTTCGTGGGTCAGGTAGCCTTCCAGCAAGCCTTCGCGTTGGGCGTTCCAGGAGGGGTCAAAATGAAAGACGCCGTCAATGCCCCAGGCTTCGGCCACCTTGATGTGCATCACATCCATCACCGGGCAACCGGTGCCGTATTGTGAAAAGAAGAGCGGCCTGTCTCCCGTGTGGCGCAGAGGAGTGAATTCGCCGTGCGCGACCTCGAACAAACCGGGCACACGCTCGATTTCCGATTTTCCCAACCAGCGCACGCCGGAAGGCAGTTGACCATCCCGGTAGAAGGCCTGGATGTCGGGATCGCACAGGGCCACATAGCGTTGCACCAGGCGGTCGCGGGTCTGCGGGTTAGCGTGGTTTTCCCGCTCGGCGGCCTGGTGTTCAATCATCTCGGCGCGCACTTTGGCGCGCTCAATACCGTCAGTGGTTTTGTCACCCGTCCAGGCAAGAATTTGGTCCACAATGCGGTTGAGGTGGTTTTCAATCTGCGGGTCGAAGAATTGGTAGGTATACCCGGCAGTGATGTCCGGGCGGGCGCGGGTAGTTTTTTGAGTGGTCAGTATGGCATCGACAGAAATACGGTCTTCGATGAAGTCGATCACCTCGCCGATCTTCAGTTCGCCCACAAAGCAGCCGTCGAATCCCAGCTCGGTGCCGATCTCTTTGGTGATGGCCATGCCGCCCACTCCAATGCGGGTTTGATCGCGCAGGCCGGCGGCTTCGGCCAGATCCACCAGTTGGCTGAGGATCTCGGCCACTTTGTAACCCAGGGTGCGGCTGACCAGGATGACCGCCGGCTGCAATACCAGCGCTTGCTGGACGACTTCTTCGGTGGTGGTGCCGGGCGGCATGGAAACGGCTTCATAACCGCTTTCAGATAGTTTTCTCTTCAGCAATTTGATGGCGTTGTCGTGTACGGGGTCAAGCGGAGCCAGGAGGATCTTTTTCATGCTTCCTCCTCGGCTTGCAGCCAGAGATAATGATCGCCTGGATGATGGATATAACTGCGAATGCGAACGCGGGCGCCCCAAACTTTATGTTCCAGAAAGACAATATCGCCATGCGGCAGGTTCAGTTCAAGAGCCAGCTGCTCGGCCAGCTCTTTGGCTTCTTCTTCCGATTTGCAATACAGGAAAGTTTCAATATCAATTGCGTCAACAACCTGATCCAGGGCTTTTTTCATGGGGTACTGTCCTTTACTTTATCCGACTTTCATTCAGGCAATCATATCAGAAAGAATGCTCAAGGCAGGGTGTGATGATCTTCAAAGCGTGGTTAAACTCGCCAGAATTTCATGTCACCCTGCCTTGTTTGCTCTCCGGGGCAAGATCAGAAACCCGGGGATAAGCATGTGCGTTTTAGATCAAACCGACATGGCGGCAGATCACCTCGACTGATTTGAAGCAGGCTTTCACCGACAGGCGGGTGGGCAGCTCGATCAGCTTGCCTTCTTCGTCCAGGTTGCCAATGCCATTGGAAATGTAGATATTGCCATCGTATGCAATCGTGGGAATGAGACCCATTTGCGACATGCAGTTTTGCAAGATCTGCGTGCCGGCATACATGTCTTCCATTGAGAAGATGGGAATTCCGGCATTGCCATTGTGCCAGGTGTCGGCGTAATTCAATTCCACTGCCATTGAGTTGACCGATTTGTAAATGCTCCAGTTGGTTTTCAGTTCCTGGGGCAGCAGTTCAAATTCTTCGAGGCAGATCTTGTAGAGATCATCCAGAGCCGTGAGCGAGATTTCGGGTTTGTCTTTGAGGATCTTCATGGCTGCATAGGCGCCAGCCAGGGCTTCCTTGCCGGGATCGTAGCCAACGAAGACGGCCTTGCCGTGGGAGGACAGAGTGCCATAGCGTGCGCCATGGATGCCCATCGAGCGGCGGATCGGCACCATCGATTCTTCCTTGCCGATGATCAGGCCGCAGGTGGGAGCGCCGGAAGCCTTGTCCATGCTGTACATGATAACATCGCAGCCGACCTTGCGGATATCGGTGCCAATAAAAGGCGCTCCCCAGGCGTTGTCGATGATGTAGGGCACGTCATATTTTTCGGCCAGGGATGCCAGGCCGGTTTGCAGGATCGGAACGCCGTCTTTCTTGTCGCCATAGCCATAACCGGGGGTATCATAGCCCAGGGAGGCAAACCCGGCCAGGGTGTCTGCATGGCGGCTGGCAACTTCATCAAATTTGCGCACACTGGCTTCGCCTTCTACATGCATCATGTCCGGGCAGGGGCAGTATTTGATACCGTGGCATTCATAGTCAGCGCCAACCGGCTTCACAAAAACGGTGTCCAGGTTGTAGGCACGTTTGCCCTGCACGCCATACTCGCCCGCCGCTTCACCGCGTTCGGAGTTGATTTCCTTGTAGTGTGGCGGGAAGGGTTTGCCATAGGCGCCCTGGTGGTGCATGTGGCGCTCGTAGGGGGCCAGGTAGCGGGCGCGGTAGGAATCACCCTTTCCAAGGGTGGGGGGCATGCACAGCACATCGAAAGAGATTGCCAGAGCAGCCTCACAGGTGCTGACCAGAGCCGCATCGTATTCATCGCCGTAGTGGGATTTAACCAGGTCGCGGATCTTTTCGTCAAAGACTGCCGAGGGGATGACCCGCCGGGAAACTGCCGCAAGAGCTTCATCCACTTCCCGGCTGAGTAAACCGTGACAGCCGGAAACGGCACCGGTTAAGCCGATGTTGCCTTTGAGTTCTGGGGTAATGCCAATCTCTTCAGCGATTTGTTTTACTTCGGCATAGATGGCGCCTTGATTGGCTTGCAAGTGCTTGTAAACTTGATATCTGAAATCCCATTTTTTTGTCATTTGGAACGCTCCTTATGTGTGAAATATCCTGTAACAGGTGGAATACAATTTGGCTAAATTGAGTAAATATCGTATATCATATATCTTATACTATTCTACTCCGTTCTTTGCAAAAGTCAAGTTTGTTTGAAAAGAACAGGCATCATCTATCCAGCCTGTCGGGCTGCGACGGCATTCTTGTACCCGGCTTTGATCCAGAAGGTAAAGGGTATGGTAACCAGAGCCAGGGCAATGATGAGAAGGAAAGAGTTGTAGAAACTCCCGGCTGTGTTTTGTGGTGCATTTTCAAACAGGATTCCAAAGACAGTCGAGCCCAATGAGGCGTTGATGAAGCGGATCATGTGGAAGAAACCGGTGGATACCCCGGCAATCTCTTTGGGTGAGGCCTGGATGGCAGCCACAGTGGAACCGGACTGGATGGCGCCAAATCCGGCGCCAAAAACAACAAGGCAAAAGATGAAGAAGATCCAGCTCAGCAATGAATTGATCTCCGAACGCAGCACAAACATCAAAAGCGCGCCGGTGCCGATCAAAGCTGCACCTGTCAGGCATACCCATTTGGCGGAAAGTCTGTCTGTCAATCGCCCGGCAAACGGGCTGGTGATCGCCATGGTCATGGTCATGGTCATAATGACCAGTCCGGCGAATTGTTTTTCCACCTTGTTCATCTCAATCAGAAAGATTGGCAGAGAAACCAGCAGACCGAACTGGGTGAAGGCTTGCAGAGAAATGGGAATGATGGAGGCAATATAGTCGCGCTTGGTGAACAAGTTCAAGTTCAGGAAGGGCTGGCTGGTTCGCTTTTCATGCCAGAGCAGGATCGAGAAAGAGACCAGGGTTACCGTAAAGAGGATGATCGTGTTGCTGGCTTGCAGGCCGTTCTGCCCGGCCTGGGAAATGCCCATCATGCCCGAAAAGACGAAGACCGTCATCAACCCGGCGCCAATCCAGTCAAAATGATGGTTGGGGATGCGCCTGTCTGGCGGGAAGACCTTGACTGCCATGACGACGCTGATCAGGGCCAGAGGTATATTGATCCAGAAGATCGACTGCCAGGAAAAACGGTTGATGAGAAAACCGCCGATGCTGGGGCCAAGCGCGTGCCCCAGGCTGTTCACCAATGCCCAATAACCTGTTGCCTGCCCCTGCTTTTCTGATGGGAAATAATGGGAGATGACTCCCATGATGGTGGGCAGAATGGTGGCTACGCCCACTCCGATGAAAATGCGGGCGATCAGAAATGTCAGATAATTACGTGCCAGAATGCACATCAGAGAGCTGAGGATGGTCAACAGCATGCCGCTGATGAACAAGCGCCGGAACCCTATTGCCCCGCTGAGACTGCCAAATACCGGGATGAGCACTGAGAAGGTCAGCGTATACAGGGTGATCGACCAGACGGCTGTGGAAAGGGTGATGCTGTAGTATTCCATCAATGAAGGCAGCGCGATGGAAACGATGCTGTTGCCCATCGTGCCGATCAATGTGCCGAGGAGCAGGGCTGAAAGCGTTGCCCAGAGAGAAGATATCTTGATTGCAGGAGTTGTCATGTCAGTTGTTTCGTTTTATCGGTATACGATAAGCATGATGGATCGATGTTTAGGGTTTATTAAGGTTATCAAAGAGATCGTTGTTGCTTGCATCCCGGCAAGCTTGTTCGCTTGCTCAGTGGTCTTCAACACCATTTTTTAAGATCATCTTGCCCCCGCATTCAGGGCACAGGTTGTCATACAGTCTGGCGTTCCGCTTTGAAAACTCGGCAAGACAGCCTGAACAAACAAACTGCTCTTTGGTTTTATCTTGCACTTTTTTTGCGGAAAATAGTTTCTTGCGGTCTCGATTTGCGTTTGGTTTCACAAAAGAACCTTTTTGGTGAAGCGGCGCTTCCGGCAATGTGTACCGGAAGCGCCGCGTTCAACTGAACACGAAGGGTTCCGGGCTTACATCAGGATGATGGCGAGAATGGTCGCTGCCAGCACACCCAAGATGCAGGGCCAAAAGTTCTTGCGAGCCAATTCCATGGCGGGCACGCCAGTGATGGCCGAGACCGGCAGCAGTGCCCAGGGGATGATGGTGCCGCCGCCGATCCAGATCATGGAGATCTGGCCCAGGGCTGCCAGGTAAGCGGTTTTCAGGCCCAATGCCTGGCTCCAGGATTGGGCGAGGGCACCCATCAAGGGCAGATCATTGAAGCCGGAGCCATCCAGGCCGGTCAGGCCGGCCAGAATGGTGTGCATAAAGCCTACCACTACTTTGTTGACCGGAATGACAGTTGTCAGGTTCTTGATGATGTCCAGGATCAAGGGAGCGCCTTTGTCGCCCAGAATGGCGGTGCAGTGTTCTGGAACGCCGACCAGGTAAAAACCAGCCACCAGAAATACTGGTGAGAAGACCTTCATGCCAAACTGGAAACCATCGCGAACGTGATCAGTGATGCGTTCCATACCCTCAGAGAAATTGCCCTGACAATCCACCATGCAGAAGATGGCCAGCATGATGAGCGAGATGCCACCCAATACTGCTGTGGCGTCGCCGCCGCGAATCTCAAAGACAATGAAGAGCACTACTGCTGCGAGGAAGACCAGCGGCACTACAACGGCGGCTGCCTTGGCTGTCTTGCAATATTCTACCGCAGTTTCCGATTGTTCCTTGAATTTCAGGTATTCGGTGTCGGTCTCGGTATTGTTTTTGATGTCTTTGCGTACCACGAAGAACCAGGCGACAGTGATGGCAACGATCGAGGCGGCCAGATTCAAAGGCACCGAGGCAGCTACCACATCCTTGACTGGAATACCGGCAGCTTCAGCAGTCAGCCTGGGAGCAGCCTGGATGACATAGTCGCCGGCAAGGCCAACGCCATGCCCAAACAGGTTCATGGCCTGGGCGGCCGAGATGGCCGGCAGGCCAACGGCGCGGGCAGCCGGGAAGAGCACTGAGCCTACCAGCGCAGTGGCAGGCGAGGGCCAGATGAACAGGGAAAAGGCGAGCATGACAAAACCGACCACCCAAAAGGCGACGTTCGGGCCGCGCATCAGTTTCTTGAACGGGGTGACCATCAGTTGCAGGGCGCCAATCTTTTCGAGGCCCTTTGCCAATGCCACCACTACAGAAATGATGAAGACTACATCCAGCAGGACGATACCAGCCCGCACCATGCCGTTGAAGATGGTTTGCAAACCGCCAATTGGCGTTCCCAGGCTGATCCAGCCGATGAGGAACAAGCCAATGATGGCGATGATTGAGGTGTCCCGCTTCATGGCAAGGAACACAAAGATGAGGATGACAAAAGCAGCATATACCCAGTGTGCAGCATTCAAAATTGGAACGGAATCCATTACGGCCTCCTAAAAAAACAGATCTAGAGATGGCATTCTGATTGACAAAATAGAACGATTGGCTGGTAAACGCTGTGTTGTTTTTTGGTTACCTCCTTTAGTCCTGTCTGTTGGTTCAGACAATAGATTGGGAAAAGAAATTGGTCATATCTGCGGCATCAATGCGTTTCTGTATCTCGGCGATATCGGTAGTGTACAGGCTCAAATCTTTCATGCGTTTGAAATAGGTTGCGCCAGAGAAGGTGAATTTCTGTGACATGCCTTCTTCGGTTTCCATTTGTTCACGCACGAAAGTGATCGAGTCTCCAATGGCGGTGCTGGTGGGGATGGTGACCAGCGGCATGCCGAGAGCCTGGCGCACAGCATTGTGACCGGCCAATACACCGGTTACGATGGCCTCGGTGTGCCCAACCAGCAGGCCGGCTTTTTCTCCGGCACAGAACAGATTTTTCAGGCCGGCCACTTTCAGGTTGTCGTCGCGTGGGGAAAGGGCCAGGTAGCGCATGGAGTTGCCCAGGCCGCCGGAGTAGGGGTCCTCATAACGGGCGTTTTCCATGCCTGGAACCAGGCGCAGCTCTTCCAACGGGAAGTAGGGGGTCATTAGTTTGACATGACCTGTATCGAGCAGGACGACATTCTCGGCGAATTCGGGCAGGGCATATTGCTGGCAGGCTTTGGAGGCCAGTTTGTCGGTGTGTACCAGTTCCTGGGGAACGGGCACTACTGCCACGCCGGTTTTGCGCAGTTGTTCGGCAATTTCAGGTGAGACTGAATCAAAATGCAGCTTGCACGATCCAGACATGGCGCCAATGCTGCCATCCGGTTTACCGCCCATCTTTTCAGCGACGCCTGCTTTGGCAGCGATGCTGACCCGCCCGCCAAAACTTGGGCAGCGCAGGACGCACATGGCGCAGCCATTGCCGTATTTGGTACAGTTGTTTTGCGGCCCGGCTGTGCCGGTAGTCTCAATGAAGGTATCGCCCTCTTCGTCCGCGTGGTTTTCAATCACGATGGCTTCTATTTTGCCATTCATGAGCCGGACATCTTTGGCGCGGTGCTGCATTTTCAGCACAATGCCTTTGGCAAGCATATACCTTTTGACCAGGGGTTCCATCAAACTGACATCATACAGGCTGGCATGTTTGTGACCAGGGAATTCAATGTCTTTGTGCCGTGCTACCTGATCCATTAAATGGAAAAGATCGCCAGCACCCATGGCGATCATTTCTTCTGTTGCCGTATAACGTCCATTATTGCGAAAGATGCCACCCACCAGGCCAGTACCCAGCAGACAATCCGTCCGCTCAAGGACTGTAACATCCGCACCAGCTGCTTTTGCTGCAAGTGCTGCTGCACAGCCAGCCCAGCCACCGCCAACAACCACTACCTTAGGCATGTTTCCTCCTGAATTCAGTAAGCGATGTGAAATTGGAGCTGAATATTAATAATGAGCATAAATAAGGGGATTTATAATATATATGTTATATGATGTATGATACAAAATTAAACATGTTTTGTCAACAGTTTTTAAGAAAGTGGTACAAGTTTTTCAGAACGGTTTGCCATAAAAAAAGAGCAGCACAGGCTGCTCTTTTGGTTTGAGGGAATCCGTCCTCACGCATTTATGGAAAGATTGTGCTGCAATTCTTCAAAATCCTGGTCATAAAGATCGTATTTTGCGCTTTGCAGGTGCTGCTGCATGGCCTTCTCGGCTTTGTCGGGGTCGCGTTCTTTCAATGCATCGTAGATGGCCCTGTGTTCCGGGATGGATTTGTCGTAGCGCATGCCCTGAGAGACGGAGAGCAGGCGGTAGCGCTTGAGGTGATCGTCCAGGTTGTGCAGCATTTGCTGCAAGAGGGGATTTGAACAGTGGTCTACAATCAGGTTGTGGAATTCGTTGTTGATGGCAGAGGCGCTGCTCACGTCGTGGTTTTTCAGGGCGGTTTCATGTTTGTGGATCAAGATATCCATATAGTTAAGGTCATCTTCGCATATGGCTTCGGTTGCCAGGCGGATCGCCAGTCCTTCCAGCACGATCCGAATGTCAAAAATATTGGCCATATCCTGATTATTGACATCTGATACATAAGTGCCCTTGTAGGCAATGCGGGTGACCAGGCCTTCTTTTTCAAGCCGCATGAGGGCGTCCCGCACCGGGGTTTTGCTGATGCCCAATTGTGAAGCCAGGTCGCCTTCAACCAGCGCCTGGTTGGGCAAGAACTGGAAATTCAGGATGGCTTCCTTGATCTTTTCGTAGGCCAGTTTGTCTAAAGATGGCGAATCTTTCAGCGGGGCAAGGTTTGGCATGGCAACTCCCAACGATTACCTGAAATGAGAGGAATAATAAAATTATATCATCTTTCCTTTAAGATATATCATATTTCTTAAGAAATGCCGAACATGGTATATGTTATAATATATATTATACAACCTTAAGCCAACTGATCTCTTTCAGTATTTTCCCAAAGTGAGGCAGGTAATGAATTCGCAAATCATCACGGTGGATGCAAATGAAGCAACTGCAAATGCAGCTTTTCGCTCTAATGAAGTGATCGCCATTTACCCGATCACTCCTTCATCTGGTATGGGCGAGCTTTCGGATGAATGGGCGGCAGCGGGCAAGAAAAACATCTGGGGCACAGTTCCCCTGGTGGCGGAATTGCAGTCGGAAGGCGGGGCAGCCGGCGCGGTGCATGGTTCACTGCAAGCAGGCGCACTGACCACCACCTTCACAGCCTCGCAGGGGCTGCTGCTGATGATCCCAAATATGTACAAGATCGCCGGTGAATTGACATCGACCGTTTTCCATGTTTCGGCCAGGGCGCTTTCCTACCAGGCAATTTCCATTTATGGCGATCATTCGGATGTGATGGCTACCCGCTCTACCGGGTTTGCCCTGATGCCTTCCTGTTCTGTGCAAGAGGCGCATGATATGGCGGTGATCAGTCAGGCCGCAACCCTTGAGTCCAGAGTTCCTTTCCTGCATTTCTTTGATGGTTTTCGCACCTCGCATGAGGTTAACAAGATTGAGTATCTGACTGACGCACAGCTGGTAGAAATGATTCCGCCGGAGTTGATTTTTGCCCACCGCGCCCGCGGTTTGGAGCCTGAACGGCCTTTCATTCGCGGCACCCTGCAGAACTGGGATGTCTATTTCCAGGGGCGTGAAGCGGTCAATCCCTATTATCTGGCCTGCCCGGGGATCGTTGAAAAGACGATGCAGCATTTCAAGGAAATCACCGGCCGCGAGTATCATCTGTTTGATTATGCAGGCGCACCAGATGCGGAGCGGGTGGTTGTTTTGATGAGCTCCGGTGCACAAACGGCAGCTGAAACGGCCAAGTATCTGGCCCAACAGGGGGAGAAGGTTGGTGTGGTTGTGGTGCGCTTGTTCCGCCCCTTCTCGGTGGAACATTTGATGAAGGTTTTGCCGGCCACGGTCAAATCTATTGCTGTGCTGGACCGCATCAAAGAAGCCGGTTCGTTGGGTGAGCCGCTATATCTGGACGTGCTGGCTGCATTAAATGAGGGCTTGAGCAGTGATCTGGCGCCTTTCCAGACTGCACCGCGGGTGATCGGCGGACGCTATGGTTTGGCTTCCAAGGAATTTACCCCGGCCATGGTCAAGGCGGTCTTTGATGAGCTTTCGAAAGACAAACCCAAGAATCACTTTACAGTGGGCATTGTGGATGATGTGACCCATACCAGCCTGGAGTACGATCCTGGCTTTGCCATCTTGACTGAGGATACCGTGGAATGCGTCTTTTTTGGCCTGGGTGCAGACGGCACGGTGGGCGCCAACAAGAATTCGATCAAGATCATCGGCGAGGATACGGACAATTACGCCCAGGGTTATTTCGTCTACGATTCCAAGAAATCTGGTTCGGTAACCATATCACATTTGCGCTTTGGGCCGCAGCCGATCCGGGCTCCCTATCTGATTGGTGATGACCGGGCTTCGTTTGTGGCCTGTCACCAATTCTCATTCCTGGAGCGGCTGGATATTCTCAAATTTGCCAAACCGGGCGGGGTGTTCCTGATCAACAGCCTCTATGGGCCGCAAGAAGTCTGGGAGCACTTGCCTGTGGAAGTTCAGCAGCAGATCCTTGATAAAAAACTCAGTTTCTATGTGATTGATGCGTATGAGGTTGCCCACAAGGCTGGCATGGGCGGGCGGATCAATACCATCATGCAGACCTGTTTCTTTGCCATCAGCGGCATCCTGCCGCGGGATGAGGCCATTGCCCACATCAAGAAGACCATTGAAAAGACGTATGGCAAACGCGGTGAGGCTGTTGTGCAGCAAAACTTCCGCGCTGTGGATGAGACTCTGGCTAATCTTTTCCAGGTCAAGCTGCCAGCAGCCGTCAGCGGCAGTCTGTCCATGCGCCTGGGCATGCCGGCTGAAGCACCGGCGTACGTCCACGATGTGGTGGAACGCATCCTGGTCTTCGATGGCGATGCACTGCCGGTTTCAGCCATGTCACCGGATGGCACCTATCCCTCCGGTACAGCCAAGTGGGAGAAACGCAACATCGCCCTCGAAATCCCGGTTTGGGAGGCGGAGCTTTGCATCCAGTGCGGCAAGTGTGCCCTGGTTTGCCCGCATGCGGCCATTCGCATGAAAGTGTATGACCCGGCGATCAAGGAAGGCGCCCCGCAATCTTTCAAGAGCATTCCGGCCAAGTTCTCTGAATTCCCCAATACCCTGTTTACGATCCAGGTAGCGCCGGAAGATTGCACCGGTTGCTCGCTGTGTGTTTCGGCCTGCCCGGCCAAAAACAAAGCACAGGTTGGAATGAAGGCCATCAACATGGCTCCGCAGCCGCCGCTGCGCGAGCAGGAACGCTCCAACTGGGACTTCTTTATGAATATTCCGGATGTGGACCGCAGCGCTCTCGCGGTGACCTCGATCAAAAATTCCCAGTTGTTGCAGCCATTGTTCGAATTTTCTGGCGCATGTGCCGGCTGCGGTGAGACGCCTTACGTAAAGCTGGTTTCGCAGTTGTTTGGCGACCGGGCGATCGTTGCCAATGCCACTGGCTGCTCTTCGGTGTATGGCGGCAGTTTGCCGACGACACCATGGTCAGTGAACAAGGACGGACGCGGCCCGGCCTGGTCCAACTCGCTGTTTGAAGATAATGCCGAGTTTGGCATGGGTATGCGCCTGGCAGCCGACAAGAAGCACGAATATGCCTGCGAATTGGTGCGCCAATTGGCTGGAAAGATTGGCGAAAGCCTGGCAAGCGGTTTGCTGGAAGCTGACCAGACCAGCGAGACGGGCCTCCGCCAGCAGCGCGAACGTGTGGCGGCTCTCAAGACTATCTTGCAAGGCGACCCTGCGCCGGAGGCGCAGCAGCTCTTCAGTTTGGCGGATGACTTGATCTGCAAAAGTGTGTGGATCATGGGCGGCGATGGCTGGGCATATGACATCGGCTATGGCGGCCTGGATCATGTGCTGGCCAGCGGGCGTAACGTGAACGTGCTGGTGCTGGACACCGAAGTGTATTCCAACACTGGCGGGCAGGCTTCCAAGGCCACCCCGCGGGCGGCTGTAGCCAAGTTTGCTGCCAACGGCAAGGGTCTGGCGAAGAAGGACCTGGGCATGATTGCCATGACTTACGGCAATATCTATGTGGCGCGGGTGGCGATGGGTTATTCTGACGTGCAGACCCTGCGCGCCTTGCTGGAAGCTGACGCTTACGATGGGCCTTCGCTGGTCATCGCTTACAGCCACTGCATTGCCCACGGCATCTCAATGGAACAGGGCCTGGAGCAGCAGCGCCTGGCAGTACAATCCGGGGCGTGGTCTCTCTACCGCTACAACCCTGGACTGGCAAAGGAAGGTAAAAGCCCGCTGGTGATCGATTCCAAGGCGCCCAGCATTGCAGTTGAAGATTATGCTTACAATGAAACCCGTTACCGCATGCTGGTCAACAGTGATGAAGGCCGCGCAGAGCGGCTGATGTCGGAAGCAAATGATGATGCCCGTCTACGCTGGGCAAGATTGCAGCGTCTGGCAGAGATGGAAGAACAACTGCGCGGCCCGCAAGAGTAGACGATCATATCCTGAATTTTTGCAGGGCTGACCCAGACCGGGCCAGCCCTGCATTTGATTCACATGGAGGACGAAGGTTTGAGGTTTAAGTGCCACCATTTTGTTGCACGGCTCCTGCATTACCTGTTCACATCCAAACATTGGGTGGAATAGGAATGACATTATGACTCAGGGCACGTCCACCCAGGGAGGCGGCTGGTTATACTGGGGTAGCGTTATCAAACATTCCATTGTGAGGTGCCTGTGCTCCAGAAAATCCGTGAACCTTTCAACGCTATTTCACATTTTGGCGGTTCAATTGCTGCCCTGCTGGGTTCCTGCCTGTTGCTGGTGTGGGGTGGCAGCACCCCTGCCAGGATGATCTCGTTTGTTATCTACGGGTTCAGCCTGTTTGGCATGTTCTTCGCCAGCGGCCTTTATCATTCAGTGATCGCTGCCCCCAGGACGCTGGAGATCCTGCGTACGATTGACCATTCCGCTATCTATCTTTTGATCGCTGGAACCTATACGCCGTTTTGTGTGATCGTTTTTTCGGGTTTCTGGCAGTGGGGTATGCTGGCTGTCATTTGGGCACTGGCTGTGGTGGGGGTGGTGATGAAGCTTGTCATTCTCAATACGCCGCGATGGCTGACGGCTGGCGTGTATGTGGTCATGGGTTGGCTGAGTGTGTTTGCGGGGGGTGAGTTCCTGCGCCGGCTGCCTGCTGCCTCTTTTGGCTGGCTTCTGGCGGGCGGTATTTTGTACACACTGGGTGCGGTAATCTACATCACCAAGAAAGGTAATTTCTTCCCAGGCGTGTTTGGTTTTCATGAACTTTGGCATCTGTTTGTACTGCTGGGGGCGGCAGCCCATTTTGGGGCGGTGCTTTATATTCTATGAATCAATACCTTCCTTTGGGAATGCTCTTTACTCCACCATATGCCCCCTGAAAAGGGGAGCAGTTTTTTAAATACCCCGATTTGAGTCGATGTAGTTTGGGGCCTTTCTGTATTTCGGGTATCGGGCCGCTGTTTCTATTCCCTGGTCAGGCCGATGATCTCATCCCTGAGTTCAGGGTATTGCTGGCACAGCACGCGGCGGTTGCCCAGCTCGAAATCTTCATCTTCATAGCCGGGGGCCATGGTCGAACTGATCAGGGTGTAGCGTCCTTCCTTGCAAACACGATGCCCCTGCCAGGTTCCGGCCGGGATTACCAACTGCACCACCTGGCCGTGCAGGATGTCCGGCCCGATAACAAATCTTTGGAAAGAGCCATCGGCATAGAGCAAGAGGGATTCCACCGGGTCTCCCAGATGATAATGCAGGATCTCATCGCCGCGCAGCCTGTGCAGGGCAGAGAAGCCTTGCTGTGCAGAGGTCATCAGGTAATGGATGGCTGTGCCTGCTGCACGCGGGCCGGGATAGCGTTGCGGCAGGGTTGGCCCGCTGAGGATGTCTCTGGATTTATAGGTCTGGGCAAACCAGCCGCCTTCGAAAGGCAGCGGTTGCAGGTTCAACTGTGCAATGATTTGCTCGATTTCCAGGTTTGAAAGTGTCATGATTTAACCTTTAAGTGAAAATGTTTTTAAAAGGCAGGCGTAGTGGAAGCGCCGCCATCCACCGGCAGGTTGACGCCAGTGATCCAGCTGGCGGCAGGCGAAGCCAGAAACAGGCAGGCGTTGGCGATGTCCCGGGGTGTTCCTACGCGTCCCAGAGGGGCGCTGCTGCACCAGCGCGCCACACCTTCCGGCCAGTCCTTTTCCAGACCGGGGCGGTTGATCAACCCGGGAGAAATGGCGTTGACGCGGATGTTGTAGCAGCCCAGTTCGCGAGCCGCGGATTTGGTGAACTGGATCACGCCTGCTTTGGCAGCATTGTAATGTGCGTGATTGACGGCAGGAAAATTGCCCTCGATGGAAGCGATGTTGATGATCGCTCCGCTCATGCGGTTTTTCATGATCTGCGCCGCGGCCTGGGTGCAGAGAAAGGTGCTGCGCAAATTCGAGTTGATGACCGCATCCCATTCTTCGGGATCAAGCTCGAGCAGCGGGGAGGTTGGATAGGTTCCGGCATTGTTGACCAGAACGTCCAGCTGCCCAAATTCTGCCTGGGCGGCAGCAAACAGACGTTCCACTTCCTGCGGTGCGCTGACATCTGCCTGGCAGGCCAGCGCCTGCCCGCCGCGCTGCAATATCTCACTCACGGTTTCTTCGGCTGTCTGGCGGCTGGTGTTGTAATGGAAGATCACCTTTGCTCCCGCCGCGGCAAATGCCCGGCCAATGCCCAGACCAAGGCCGCGCCCTGCCCCGGTTACCAGGACAACTGATTGTTCAGCGTTCTTTGTAAATTCCATGGTTTCACCCTTTGCAAATCCAGATACCTTATTGTTTGGCGGCACTCCGGCTATTATGCCATAAGTTTATTATACAAAAGAATTTTTAAAAGGCTTTCTGGTAAAATATCAATTGTTATCATTTTTACAAGATGGCGATTGTTATTGACGAATCGAGTGGGCATTGATTGCATGCTGTAACAACTTGGGCGGGGAGGGCATAGCAATAGTATTCTTGGGTCGCCACACCTGCCCGGCGTGTTTCAACCGGGAGGCGATGAAGTTCAAACTTGGCGAACAATATGATCTGCAAGTGCCAAAACCCCAGGAATAGGGTCAATATTTCATGGGTTGGCTTGTCGGCGATGAATCCGGACAGCCAGGATCCTGTGACAATAAATCATTTTTATGTGAGGTAAGACGATGCGAAAACCAATGGTAGCTGGAAACTGGAAGATGAACAAAACCGTGGCAGAGGCCCGTAAGCTGGCGGCAGCGCTTTTGCCTGCAATGCAGCCCATCACAACTGTGGAGCAGGTCATTTGCCCGCCGGCCACTTCCCTGTTGAGCCTGGCAGAAATGCTGGCTGGCACCGGGATAGGCCTGGGAGCGCAGAATATGCACTGGGAAGCCTCCGGGGCATTTACTGGCGAGCTTTCGCCGGAAATGGTCAAGGAATTTTGCGCTTATGTGATTCTGGGACATTCCGAACGGCGGGCTTTTTTTGCCGACACCGATGAAACCGTGAACGCCAAGGTCAAGGCTGCCCTGGCCGCCGGGCTGACCCCGATCATGTGCGTGGGCGAAACTCTCGAAGAGAACGAAGCCGGGCAGACTGCCGAGGTTGTGACCCGTCAGGTGAGCGAAGGCATGGCTGGTTTGAGCGCCGATCAGGCCGGGAAAGTGGTCATTGCCTATGAACCGATCTGGGCGATTGGTACAGGCCGGGCGGCCAGCGGCGAAGATGCCAATCTGGTCGTGGCGGATTACATCCGCCCCACGCTCAAGCGCATGTTTGGCGAGACGGTTGCCCAGGCAGTGCGGGTGCTGTATGGCGGCTCGGTGAAAGCCTCCAATGCGGCGGAATTCTTTGACCAGCCGGATATTGACGGCGCTCTGGTGGGCGGGGCCAGCCTCAAAGTGGATGATTTCCCCGGCATTGTGCAGGCGGCAGCTGACAGCTTGAAGAAGTGATCTTCGACATCGCTCTGGACGGGTTGTTGTGGCTGGTGGTTTGCCTGGGGCCTTTCCTGCTGGTGCAGCGCTGGCTGCACCGCGAGATACAGGCTTTGCTGCTATTAATCACCCGCCGCCCCGGCCTTTCCATGGGGTTGTTCTCGTTGTTCTTCTTCCCTGGCGTTTTGCTGCATGAATCCAGCCATTACTTGGCGGCGCGCCTGCTGGGTGTGAAAACAGGCCGCTTTTCCCTGCTGCCCAAGTTGACGGACGAAGGCAAGCTGCGCCTGGGATATGTGGAGACCGAGCAAGCCGGTGCGGTCACAGATGCGTTCATTGGCACTGCCCCGCTGTTGGTTGGCGGGGCAGTGATTGCATTTCTGGGCAGCGTCTGCCTGGGGATGGTGCCGCTGGCGGCTTTCATGCGTCAGGGAGATTGGCCGTCTTTCTTTCAAGGGCTGCTGGCTGTTCCCCGCCAGAATGATTTCTGGTTGTGGTTCTATCTGGCTTTTACCATCAGCAGTACCATGCTGCCCTCGGCTTCCGACCGGCATGCCTGGCTGCCGGTCGGGATTGGTTTGGGGCTGGCGCTGTTGGTGATGGTCATCGCCGGGGCCGGGCCGTGGATGGTGGATACCCTTGGCCCGTGGGTCAACCAGGCCCTGCTGGGGCTGGCGCTGGTGTTTGGCATCAGTCTGGCGCTGCACCTGGCGCTGGCTTTGCCAGTGTGGGGGCTGCGCCACCTGGTCAGCCGCCTGACCGGTTTACAGGTGGTGGCCGGCTAAGGGAATTGCTTTTTTCTTCCTGGATCGGTATGGAATAAGGAGGGGCAAATGTCGAAGATTGTGGCCGAGGTTTTCTTTGTGTTGGGTGTTTTGCTCGCCGCTTTTTTTGTGTGGCAATTGGTCAAGGGCGTGCGGGCGCGCAAATGGCCCACGACAGAAGGACGGGTTCTGGAGTCGCAGGTGACTAAAGAGACCAGCTATGATGATGGCAGCAGTTCCACCACTTATGGTGCAGAGATCACCTACCGCTACGAAGTGGATGGTGAAGAATACAGCGGCAAGCGGCGTTCGTTTGCCGATTACCGCTCCAGTAACCGGCGGCGGGCAGTAAAAATCGTTGCCCGCTACGCGCCCGGAGCGGTGATCATGGTGTATTACCGCCCGGACCAGCCGGACGAATCGGTGCTGGAACCGGGGATGAGTGCCGGATTCTTCCTGTTTCTCATCCTGCCATTGACCTTCATGGCGATAGGCGTTGCCGGCTTACTGGGACTGATGTAACAAGAGATACTTAATGTCTTCTCCCGATAACTTCGAAACGGTGAAGAAATGCCAGTTATTATTGCTGAACTTGTGTTGTGTTTGGGAGTTGCAATAGGGGGAACGGCTATTTGGAATATGGTCCGGGGCATGCGGGCGCGTAATTGGCCATTTGTGGAGGGGACGGTGATTGGAACCCAGACGAATAGTCAAGGCATCAGCCGTAACTTCCAATATCGTTACTGTGTGAATGGTCTGGAATATCTTGGCGCCAGGCGCTCTTTCTTTGATTACAATTCAAGTGATGGACAACGGGCGTATCGTGTCCTTGCCAAATATCTACCGGGGAGCGTTGTACGAGTGTATTATCATCCCGATGACCCGGAAGATGCAGTGCTGGAGCCTGGCGCCAACATTGTGTCGTTTTTGTTCCTGGCGCTGGGGCTGCTTGTGATTGGTATAGGCGTGATCGGGTTACTGGGATTTTTGGGATAAATGCTGCGTGTAGTCAATTTATAAAGAGACAGGTGCAAGCGCACTTGTCTCTTTTTTCCAGCAGTGGAGAGGAGGGATCGAATTAAAGGTGCGGGAGGGGTTGTTCTTTCACTTTCACCTTACTGACCAGCCAGAAAGCAATGGCGGCAAATAATACTGCCGCACCAGCGTTGGCGATGAAGCCGACGCCGTACAGCATGGGGGAAATGATGGCGCCAACCCCGCGGCCCAGCGAGACGGCGGCCACATTGGAAGCCATCAGGGTGGCGCGTGCTTTGGGCATGATCTCGCTGGAGAGGGTCATCATGCTGATGAAGGCCACCTCAAAGCTCAAGTAGATCAGAAACAGGGCTGCCAGGGTCAATGCCAGGCTGTTCCTGGCGAAGGGCATGGAAAGCGATGCGGCTGCAGATGCCGCCAGCGCAATGCGTATCGTCCGTTCTTTGCCCAATTTATCAATGATGACAGTGGACAAGCCTTCACCGCTCAAGTCTGCCAGACCCAGGATGATCGAGGCTGCGCCCAGGCCGGTGATCTTCAGGGCAAAGGTGTCTTCCAGCCATACGCCGAACATGAGGTTGATCATTTCATTGCCCAACAGGAAGGTGAAGATCAGCAGCAGACTGGCCCGGGCTGCGGGTGCGGCGAGGACATTTTTCAGGCTTGAGAGCATTTGGCTGCCCTGGCCGTTGCCTTCTGGCAGACTGTTGGGGATGAAGACCCGGATAATGATCAACGCGATCAGCCCAAAAATGGCCAGGATGGGGAAGGGCGCCTGCCAGCCATAGCGGCCAATCAGAAATCCCAGCAGCGGCATGCCAACGATGAAAGAAAAAGACCAGGCCAGTTCAAAGGTGCCCATGGCCCGGCCGCGCTGGGCATAGGGCACGTGGTCACCCAGGTAGGCCTGCACCGCAGACATATAAACATACATGCCCAGAAAGGTGATTGACATGGCAATGGCAAAGGTGATCAAAGAAGGCCAAAGTACAACCAGGCCGCTGCCCAGGGCGAACATGGCCATGCCCAGCAACATGCCAGCCCGGCGGCTGTGCTTTTCGGCCAGGGGCGCCAGGAAGGGGGTCAACATGCCGAAAACAGCACGGATGGTGAGCGTGCCGGAAATGGTTTTCAGGTCAACGCCCAGGCCACGCGCAAACACCATTAGAAAGGGGTAGACCATGCGTGTGTTGATGTTCATCATGCCGCGCATGATGGTCAGCAGAAAGATCTGCAATTTCAGGGATGTTGGTTTGGTTTGCATTGCGCCTCGAAGTGCATAAATGTAGGCCGGGCAGCAAAAGCTCGGCCGCGTTGCGATCTACGTGGAATGTTTCGGTGTTTCTTCTGCTGGTGGTTTGGGGGGAAGAATATTTGTTTCGTTTTCAGCAGCATTTTCTTCAAGAGAAGACCGCTTTTTACGCTCGGCATCCAGTTCATCGATGCGGATCGATTCCTGGGTCATGCGGCTTATTTCCTGCAATTCCTGGTCCAGGCCGGTTTCGCGCAGCAGTTCATTGGGCAGGTTGCGCACATCCTGCGTGGTGCGGATGATGTCCCGCCACAGCGGAGATTTGGCGGCAGTGCGCAGCCATTGGCCGATGTCGTGCATTCCGGCCACCAATCGTTTCGGCCCAAAGACAACCAGGGCCAGGATCACGATCAACAATAATTCAAGTGGGCCAACATTAAAAAGTTTCATCTCGTTTCAGTTTCTGTGCGCAACATTACCTTCGATTGGCTGGGGCGGATTAATTGTATCATTGGATTGGGATTCAGCCAGGCGGTTTACAGGAACCAAAGAACCGATTTTATCCCGAATGTTCCAATTTATGGTATCTTTGCGACACTTTTATTTTAAGACGGAGTGTCAAGTATGCTGATTTTGATATTGTTGTTCATGATCGGGATTGGCCTGGGGGCGGCTTTGCGCCGCAGACAAGTATTGCGCCCGTGGGTGGAAGGTTTGACCCGCGGGGTAGTGTGTGCCTTGATGGTGGTGCTGGGTATATCTGTGGGGAGCAATCCCCAGGTGATGCAAAACCTGGCCGGGTTGGGGCTTCAGGCGCTGGTGTTGACAGTGGGCGCGGTGGCCGGGAGCATCCTGGCTGTGCGCCTGATGGCCGAAGGAAGGTAGTGCCAATGAAATTCAGTCTTGTCTTACTGGCTTTATTCGTTCTGGGTGTGGCTGTTGGGGCAGGAGGCGTGGCGCCGCAAGCGCTTTTATCCGATTCGGTCTCCATGCAACTGGTGCGCATCTTGTTGCTGTTGGTGGGTGTGGGAATGGGGCTTGACCCGCAATTCTTTGTCCATCTACGTCAGGTGAATGGTCGCATGTTGCTTGTGCCGGCAGGTATTGTGATCGGATCGCTGGCTGGGGCGGGTATGGTGGCGTTGGTGCTGCCAGGGATCAGTGTGCGGGATGGGGTCTCGGTGGGCGCCGGATTGGGGTATTACAGCCTGTCCAGCATTATGATCAGTCAAGCCCGCGGCCCGCAGCTGGGGGTGGTGGCTTTGATCGCCAACATCCTGCGCGAGGTTTCCACCTTGCTGCTGGCCCCGCTGCTGGTGCGTACCTTTGGCAAACTGGCAGCGGTGGCCAGTGCCGGCGCTACCAGCTCGGATACCACGCTGCCTGTCATTCAACAATTCACAGACCACGCCACCACGCTGGTGGCGGTGGTGAACGGTCTGGTCTTGACACTTCTGGTGCCGATCCTGGTTTCGTTCCTGGTGTAGTCTTTCCCCGATGTTAAAAAAGTGATCCCCTACCGATTGAGGGGGGCAACCGATAGAGGATCATTTTTTATTGTAACCATATTTTGGGGATTGTCAAGACCTTTTAAGGGTTATTTCTGTAAAAATCCTCAGCCTGGGTGATGGGCGATAATTGGTCGTTGTGAGCCTGCCAGAGGATGCGCACGCGGCTGCCTTGTTGAGGGACAGAGTCGATGCGCAGCTCGGCATGGATCAATTCGGCTCGTTCGAACATCCCTGCCAGGCCAAAGTGTTTTTCACGCAACAGAGCGGGCAGGTCAAGCCTTTCATCGGCGGTGAAGCCGCAACCGTTGTCAATGATCTCCAAAGACACTTTGTCGGTCTCAAGTATGCCATCAATGTGAATTTCTGTGGCGTTGGCGTGTTTGATGGCATTGTTGCAGGCTTCCTGGGCAATGCGGAAGAGATGCAGTTCCACGTTGGGGTCGTAGCGGGTATCGATGCGGGGTACGTCAACGAAAAAGGCTGGGCCCTTGGGAAATTGGTCGGAGAATTCGTCTGCCAGGGTTTCCAGCCCGATATACAGGCCATAATTGAGCATGGTGGTGCGCAGACCATTGACAATCTCGCGTGTGCGGTAGATGGCTTGCTCGTAGGCTTCAATCACATGGGGCGGGGTTTCCTCCGGGTCGAGGTTGGCGCTGACCACAGCCAGGGCATTCAACACATCGTCATGCAATTCATTGGCCAACAGGCTCAATTGTGCTTCATGGCGGTTCACATCCGTCAGATACAGGGCTTCAAGCCGTTGGACAAGCTCGCGATTGGCTTCGGTCAGTTTGATCTGTTCACTCAGGAATGCCTGCAGCATTTGCTGGGTTTCTTTTTGTTCGCTGATATCGTGACCGACAGACTGGAATTCGATGATGCTGCCATTTTCGGAACGGATGACAGACACAGCCCATTGCAGCCAGCGCTCGCCAGCAGGGGTGATGACCCGGTTGATGCTGACACCGTGCGGCCCCGCCTGTGAAAGTTCTTCTGCGATGTTAACCACGATATTCCAATCTTCAGCGGGCACCTGGTCCTGAAAGGAATGCCAGAGCAATTCCTCGCGCGTTTTGCCAAACAAATTACAGTAGGCATCATTGACAAAGTTGAGGGTGAAATCCGGTTTCCAACGGCAGACAGGCTCGATCTGGCCTTCGACAATTGCCCGGTAGCGCGTTTCGCTTTCCTGCAGGGCTTGCTCAGCCAGTTTGCGATCATGAATGTCGCGGCCGATGGCCTGTATTTCTATCAGGCGGTGTCCCTCAAAGATGCCGTGGTAAGACCAGCTTAGCCAGCGGATCTCTCCGCTGCCGGCGCGCCGCCGCATTTCAGCCGAAGCAACCGGGTGATCCGGGGTCAGGCTGGAGATGACTTCCGTGAACAGGGGTTTGGTTTCTTCCAGGAGCAGCGCGAAAACGGTTGAGCCCAGCAATTCTTGAGCTGATTTTCCAGAAAAACGGCAATATGCATGGTTGACAAAGGTCAGGGTGGCATCCGGCAGGAAGCGGCAGATCAGTTCTGTCTGGTCTTCCACAATGGCACGATAGCGGGCCTCACTTTCCCGCAAGGCCTGTTCGGTTAGTTTGCGCTCATGAATGTCATGCCCGATGGATTGAATTTCGACCAAATTCCCCTGGGCATCAAAGATGCCGCGGTCTGTCCAGGCAAACCAGCGCGTTTCACCCTGGGCGTTGATCTCTTCATGAGAACTGCGGATCACAGGATTTTCGACGGTAATTTGGTCAAAGACAGCCTGAAGCAGCCTCGTCAATTCCGGGCTGGCCACGTCCGACAGCTTGCAGCCAGTCAAGTCTTCAGTTGTTCTTCCAAAAAAATGGGCATAGGCATTGTTGATGAAGGTGAGAGTGGTGTCTGGCAGCATGCGGCAGACCAGTTCCATCTGGTCTTCCACCACTGCCCGGTAGCGGGCTTCGCTGATCAGCAATTCTTCTTTGGCCCGTTTCTCTTCGGTGATATCGCGCCCGATGGATTGAAATTCGACAATTTTTCCGCGTTCATCGAAAATGGCACGGTCATGCCATTCAAACCAGCGCAGGCTGCCATTCTTGTCCATGCCGGTGATCTGGATGGACTGGTTGGGATTGTCCGCGTTGAAGGAGGCGATATAGTCACGCAGCCTTTGTTTTTCGCGATCTGGCGCCAGATCAATCATGCTGGTGCCGAGGAGTTCTTTGCGCGGTTTATTGAAGAACCGGCAGGCTGAATCATTCAGAAACGTAAGCGTGGAATCAGGCAGCCAGCGGGAGATCAATTCCACCTGGTCGTCCACAACAGCCCGGTAGCGAGCTTCACTTTTCTGCAATTCATCTTTTGCGCGTTTTTCTTCGGTGATATCGCGGCCGACGGATTGAAATTCCACGATCTGCCCTTTATCGTCAAAAATAGCAGCGTCCTGCCATTCCACCCAGCGCATATTGCCGGCCGCATCCGGCCGGAAGGTTTGGTAGATCTGGCTGGGCTGTTCGATATTGAAGGTCAGCATATAATCTTGAAGCCTTTGTTTTTCGTGGTCTGACGCCAGGTCGACAATGGAAGTGCCCAGCAGCTCCTCCCGCGACATGTTGTAGTACTGGCAACATGAAGCATTGACGAAGGTCAGGATACCATCCGGATTCCAGCGATCAATCAATTCTTTCTGGGTATCAACGATGGTGCGGTAGCGTCTTTCACTTTGCGCCAGTTCATCTTCAACGATTTTTTGATCAGTGATATCACTGCCCACCGACTGATATTCCAGCAGTTCTCCGTTGTCATCGAACAATGCCCGGTTGGTCCAACGCATCCAGCGTTGATTGCCATTCACAGTGATGATCTCTTCGGTGGTAATGGCTGGGCTTTCGGGTGTCAAATTTTTAAGATTTTGCTTGAGGAAGATTTGCTGGTCTTCTGAAAGGAAGTCAAAAAAATTCATGCCAAGCAGTTTTTCAGGTGAGGTGTTCACATAATCGGCGCAGGCTTGATTGACGAAGGTCAGTGTGCCGTCGGGCAGCCAGCGGTCGATCAATTCCAGTTGATCTTCAACGATGGCCCGGTAGCGGGTTTCACTTTCCCGCAGGGCGGCTTCCATTTTCTTCTTGCTTTCGAAACTTTCAACCACGTTTTCCAGCAGCACCGAAACCGAAAAGGTGATGAGTATGCTGAAGGTTGTAAAACCAATGCTGACCCCGGCCCAGTCCATCAGGGAATAGGCTGCCATGCCAGTGTGCTGCAACATACTGGATTGCAGCAAGCTCCCCAGGATGATCATGACCAGAATATTCACCCCGATACACAGCGCAGCGGCTTGGGCACCCAGAAAGACAGCAGCCAGGATGGGAAAAATGAAAAGCAGCAAGGTGCCATTGCTGATCGGGCCGCCGATGACCTGCAGGGCAACGCCCATGATGAATACCATGCCAATAAACAGATAGGAGCGGTTTTTCAGGGAGATTTTTTTTCCGAAGGCGGCCAGGATGGCGATCAGATAGGCAAGAATGTCTACAACCAGGACGGACCAATAGCGGGTCTTTATGGTCACAAACGCCATGCCGACCAGCGCCAGGGTGGCGGCCAAAAACGTGATGAGAGCGATCCGCATGAAAATTTTTTCGCGCCAGTAATGGATGCCGTCATCAGGTGTGTAGATCCCTTTTGGCGAGATCTTCACGAAAAAAGCTCTGATGGTGGCAAATAGTTTTATCAATGGCTTTTTGGGCATGGGTATCAATCCTTAAACACCAGATCAGGGCAGAAACGCTGAACTGCACCTGCAATCGCGCCAATCCAGGGCCAGGATCATTGAGTGGTTTTAATGGAGGCTGTCAAACAAATACCGGCTTGGTAGTATGATTTTATCAGAAGTTGCTTTCCTCTGAAGGATGAACTGCGGGGAGGGTGTCTTCGGGTTTCAGGAAATTCATACTGCGGGCTTTGGCGATGGCGGCGGCGCGATTACGCACCTTAAGCTTGATGTAGGCGCTGGAGAGCAGATTGCGCACGGTGGAATTGGCAATGTTCATGGCCTGGGCCAGGTCGGCGGTGCTGGCATCCGGGTAGGAAGCGCACAGTGACAGCACTTCCACCTGGCGCTGGGTGAGCGGCTGTTCCAACTGGCCGGTGCGGTGTTTGTAGATCTCTTTGGCGGCTGTCTGGCTGAGATAGATGCCGCCGCTGTCTACAGTTTGAATGATGACGGACAATTCCTTGATGGCGGCCTGATCATCCTTGAGGATGTATCCGCTGGCGCCAGACTCCATGACGGATTTGATCATGGCGCGCTGGGCATACATGGATATGACCAGAATGGTCAGGTCGGGATAGCGCTGCAACAGGCTGGAAATGGAGAAGTGAATGGGGTAGGGGTTGCTGTTGTTGGGACTGGTCGGCACGCCGATGTCCAGCAAAAGTACATCAACGGGCAATTTGGCCAGGGTGGGTTCCAGTTCTTCGCCATAGTGCATGGTGGCCACTACTTCGATGTTGGGAATGTTGACAAGGCGATACAGATAGCCATCGATGATCGGCTGGTGGTCATCCAGAATTGCCACGCGGATATGTTTGGGTTGTCGTGAGTGGTTGATTGCTCTCATGAGCTTGTGACCCCTTTGCATTTCAGTGTTGTGTTATTGGCTGTGTTGTGAATCCATTGTACACCAGTCTGATATGCAGAGAAAAGAGCCTGTTATTCAAAAAAGACGGTTTTTATGGAGGGTTAGTACAAATGTCTAGTCAAACTCGTGCTGCGTCTATTGAACTATGACGGTAAATGCTTTATAGTACATACAGTTAGAAATTATTACTGATATTTCGCAGGAGGGTGGCGACACCCTCCGAAAGGGCAACAGGGGAGCCCTTTGTGAAAATGGAGCAGGAGAGGGACTGCTCCATTTTTTTCATCGATGGGTTAGCAAAAAAATCTGCAAACAGAACAGGCCTGCATTCCTGCACAGGCCCGTTTTCCATTCCGTGAAGGGCTTGTTTATTGTTCGCCGGCTGCGCCATAACTGGCGGAAAGCAGCGAAAAATCGGCAGCAGTCACACAGTCATCCCCGTTGAAGTTGGCAGCCAGGTTGTATTTGGCATCTCCCTGGCAGGCGCTGTAGGCTGCGCTGAGCAGCGAGAAATCGGTGGCATTGACGTAGTTATCTCCATTGGCATCGCCAAACTTGAAGTTGGCAAAATTGATCTGGTTTTCGCCGCTTTGCAGGCTGACTGCCCGGAAGGCTTTTTGCAATGCCCCGGCAGGTTTGACCAGCAGGTCATATTCCCCGGCGGGCAGATCGAAAATGGTGAATGCGCCGTTGGCATCGGTGGTCAGGTTGAAACTTTGTCCAGGGGGCGGGCTGCCTATGCTAATGACCTGAACGGCCAACGCGGTGACCCAGGACGGATTGGGTGGCTGCGGACGGCCAGGCAAGGTCAGGCTGCCCTGCAGCGCAACCAGGCCGCCGCCGCTGGAGGTGATGACCTGGAAGGCAAGATCTTCACTCCACGGGCCAATGCCATTGCTGTCCAGAGTCTCGACCCGCCAGGTGTAGGTTCCGGATTCAAGTGCCAGGTCTTCCGGGGTGACGGCGCAGGTGCTTCCGGTACACAGCCCGGCGGCCTGGTATTTTCTTTCGAAGATGATCTGATCGGGCAGGTTGATTTGCAGGTTAAAACTGACGGCGCCGGTTACATTTTGCCAGGTAAAGGTTGGTTTGGCACTGTAAACAGTGGCATTGGGTGAGATGGGCACTGTGGGAATACCCACAGAAAAGGCTTTGGCAGGGCTCCAGGGGGCCGTGTTGTCGGTGCGGATGGCCTGCACTTTCCAGACGTAAATGTCATTGACCAGCAGCAAGGGCGGGGTGATGCTGCATATGCCCTGATTGCAGATCTGATGTTCATCATAGCGTTTGTCGAAGATCAATGTTCCCGAAGAATTGAAGACATTGATGATGTAATCTTCGGTTTTTTCCACTGCGTTCCAGGAATAAGCGGGTTGGTTGACTGCGATCTGGCCGGTGGGGGCGATCAGGTTGGCGCCGGCGATCGGTTCGCCATGGATGAACTTCTTGCCGCTGATGGCATACACATGGGTGCGTTCGGGGCAGGTGGAACACCAGTTCATTTCGGTGACGGTAACTGTGGTGCTGCCGACAGCAATGACATAGGCCACATGACCATAGACGGACAAGCTCTCGGCGACCATGATGTCGCCCAGGCGGGGGGTGGTGTCCACGTCCAGTCCGGCAGCTTTGGCCTTGATCGCCCACTGGTTGGCATTGCCGGAGCCGACTGCCTTGCCCACGTCCGGGCGCATGAGGGCAGCCCAGTAGACACAGTTGCTTTTATGGTTGCCGGTCACACTGTCGGCGGCACAGCGCCAATGGGTGATGCGCGGGTGGCCGCAGCAGCCTTCACTGTTGGGGGCCAGCACACAGGTGCTGCCTTTATGCCCGGCCTCGGAAGGCGGCATTTGCAAGGGTGGAATATTTTTAGGCTGGTTGTCGAGAGTGGCGCCCAGAGGTGAGATGGTGATGCTGTCCAGCATGGTTTCAAATACGGGCAGAGCGCTTCCATAATCTCCGGCGATGTACTGCACCAGCAGCACCCGGTCGGCTGCGTTGATATAGGCCATCATCATACCGGGTGACATGCCGCTTTCCGCCTGTGCCACGATGACGGCCGGCTGCCCGGCGATGACTGCGTTGGGGGCGGAGGGGATGGTGACTGCGGCAAATTCCAGCATCTGGCGCTGGTTGGCATTCAGCCAGGCGATCAGGTTGGTGGCCGGTGATTTTTGCCAGACGTCAATCGATACCGAAGCGCCGGAAATGCCGGTTAACACATCACGCTGACGGATCACATCCAATGGGCGGCTGCTGCTGTTGGTGAATTC
The DNA here is from genome assembly GCA_020060485.1 of Anaerolineales bacterium. The sequence continues at coordinate 28,277 of JAGVAB010000166.1, read as the reverse complement.
TGCGGCGGCCGTCCAGTTGGGCGGGTAATTGATGCTGTATTTCCAGGTGTTGTTCTGGAAGAGCAGCCAGTCTGCCGGCGCGCTCTGGGGTGGGGCGGCGGCTGCGGCGCCGGGCGAACCGCTAGCGCTGATCAGGATGGCCAGCAGCACGGTCAGTATGAAAACTTTACGGAGTCGGTGTGCGGTCATTTGCCTCCATTTTATATTCCATATCAATAACAGAATTCTCTACCGTACATTGCATTGAGGAGGTGTTCTTTCTGACGAAGCAATCTGCCGGCTGTTTTCGCCTTGAATTTGCTTTAAAACAGGAGATTGCTTCGCAAAAAATCGCTCCAACAACAGCCTGTTTTCAAGTTGTACGGTAAAGAATAACAGAAAAGCGGTTCAGTGAATACCAGTATGTTTCCAAAGTACAGGAATTCAGGCTGCTTGTCAAGCAGGCAAGGTTCAACTTTGTGGTGCAAGTATTGTACCCCAGGTTGGTCTGCCCCCCCTCAAGACCCTAACCCGATTCTAGGCAATCGCATTAGAAATAGTGACCAACGATAAGAGCGAAAATTTCAGTTGTTCCACTCTTTTTGCCGCCACAATGACGACGTGACGTGCAAAAAAACTGAACAGGGGGTGTGAATAAAATTTGCGCAGCAAATTTTATTCACACCCCCTTACTTTTCGGCTGAGGCAAGTGTTGAAAGCTCAAATGCGATTACACTGGTTTCAATTGGGAGCACTAAAATGTTGTAGATTTTGTCGTTGCGAAGGAAGCCGCAAAGCGGCGACTGAAGCAATCCCCATCACGGCCTGGACGCTTCGCAGCTACAGTCGCTCACCTGTACTCCCTGGCATTGCCTCCAGAGCAAGCCCTGCGTGCGGTGCGATTGTCGCTCTTTCACAACGGCAGCAAATAGGGCGTGATTTTCTACATGCTTTTCGTGTACCCGTTTCAATTCAATTCACGATATTGCTGAATGTGAGTGCACTTTGGACAATACCTGGTGTGTGCTTTCACGACAAACCCCAGAGGTCCTTTAAGATTATGGCAGGACGGTGATGCCTTCACCCTCACAGACTTCGCCGACCACCCACAACGGCTGCTGCATTTGGTTTGCCTGGTGCAGCATGGCATCCAGGTTTTGGGGCGGGACGGCCATCAACAGACCGCCGCTGGTTTGCGGGTCAAAGAGCAGCATGCGGGTTTCTTCGCCAATTGACTCATCAAACCGCACATGCTTGCCGTAATATTGTTCATTGTTGAAGGCTCCGCCGGGGAAGACCCATTCCTGGGCCAGCCGCTGTGCGCCGCTGACCAGCGGGATTTGTGCCAAATGAAAGCACAGCCCGGTTTGAGAAGCGGCTGCCATTTCCCAGCTGTGACCCAGGAAGCTGAAGCCGGTGATGTCGGTGGCAGCCCGCACGCCATGCGCCAGAGCCAGCTCACTGGCGGCTTTGTTCAGGCGCAGCATCCAGTTGGTTACTTCCGTGATCTCGGCCTCGGCGGCCTTGCCGGTTTTGATGGCGGTGGTCAACACGCCAAAACCCAGCGGTTTGCTTAATACCAGCATGTCGCCTGGCTGCGCGCCGCCTTTGGTCAGCATGTGCTGCGGGTGGCAGAAACCCAGCACCACCAGGCCGTATTTGGGTTCCTTGTCTTGCACGGTGTGGCCGCCAGCGATGACCACGCCTGCCTGGCGGGCGGTCTTGGCTCCGCCGCGCAGAATCTCGCCATTTACTTCTGGCGGCAGATTGGGCGGCAGAGCGGCAATGTTGAGCGCCAGGAAGGGGTGACCGCCCATGGCATAGATGTCCGACAGGCTGTTGGCCGCGGCAATGGCGCCGTAGAGATAGGGATCATCCACCACCGGGGTGAAGAAGTCAGTGGTGACCACCAGGGCGCGGTCTTCGTCGAGCTTCCACACGGCGGCATCGTCCGGTTCGCGCAGCCCGGCCAGCAGGTTGGGATAGTCTTCGATATTAAAGATGTCCTTGACAGGGCGCAGCACCTGCGCCAGCGCTTCGGCGCTGAATTTCGACGCTCAGCCGGAGCAGGAGGCCAGGGCGGTCAGGCGCAGTTCCTTGTCGGGTGGGAGTTCTGCTGGTTGCGTGGACATGGCTTTCTGTTTTCTTCCTTATATTCGGGAGTTACCAGAGATCGAAAAAGCCCTGGATGTCCAGCCTGGATGCCTTGACCACTTCCTCAGCGATGGGCACATGCTGCTTTTCGATCTGCACGCATAGGCCGCAATCCGAGCTGAGGTGGCGCGGCACCGGGATCAGCTTGCAGGTAACGCCTTTCTGGTTCAACATATGTTCAATGCGCATGGCATGGCTGCTGGAATGTACCAGGATGACTGTATATTGTTTCATTTGACCTCTCCGGCAAGATGTTCAACGGCTTGCAAGGCCTGGTGCACTTCTTCAATGGTGTTGAAAGCGCCCATGCCAAAGCGCACGGTTCCATCGGGAAATGTTCCCAGGGTGCGGTGGGCCGCCGGGGCGCAGTGCAGTCCCACCCGGCAAAGAATACCATATTCTGCATCAAGGCGCTGGCCGACTGTGGAGGGCTCCAGACTGGCGATGTTGAAGGAGACAGTGGCTGTTTGGCGGCTGGCGTCCTGCCCGCCAAACAGGATCACCCCAGGGATTTGCTGCAGCCCGCTGATCAATTGCCGGGCAAGAGTGGTTTCGTGTTGGCGAATGGCATCCACGCTTTTGTCTTGCAGCCAGTGCAGTGCGGCCAGCAGACCGGCCAGCCCGACGGCATTGGGTGTGCCGCTTTCAAAGCGGTCTGGCAGGAAATCTGGCTGGAATTCGGCTTCGGAGCGGCTGCCGGTGCCGCCCAGATGCAGGGGCAGGATGCCCTCAGCCGCCACCCGCTCGCCGAAGATCAGGCCGCCCGTTCCGGTTGGGCCGTAGAGTGACTTGTGACCGGTGAAGGCCAGCAGGTCGATATTGTCCTGCTGCATGTCAATGGGATAAGCGCCGGCCGTTTGGGCAGTGTCCACCAGCAGCAGCAGGCCATGCTGGCGGGCGATGCGCCCCGCCTCGGCCACCGGCAGCAGTCCACCTGCCACATTGGAGGCATGGTTGAGGACGATCAGTTTCGTGTGCGGGCGGATGGCGGCTTCAATGTCATCCGGGTCGAGGAAGCCCTGCGGCGAACAGGGCAGCACACTGAGCGCCACGCCTTGCTGTTCCAGCCAGCGCAGCGGGCGCATGACGGAATTGTGTTCCATGCTGCTGGTGATGACATGGTCGCCGGGATGCAGCAAGCCGCGCAGGGCCAGGTTAAGGGCTTCGGTGATGTTGTGGCCAAAGACTACCCGCATCGGGTCGGGGGCGTTGAACAGGTCGGCCAGCGCCTGGCGGGTATCGTAGATGGTGCGGGCTGCCGTCACCGAAAGGCGGTGCCCGGAACGGCCGGGGTTGGCGCCCACCTGTTCCAGGAATGCAGTCATGGCCTGCGGGACGGCGGCAGGTTTGGGCCAGGAGGTGGCGGCATTATCAAAATAGATCATTGGCCAGTCTTTCTTTACGGCCTGCACACGCTACGAAAGAGTGTGCAGGCCTGCTGAAATCGATCAAGGTCTTGTGATGGTCAGTTTGAATTCGTCATCTGCCACAGCAGCCACGCTGACCGTGCAGCCAGTCTTCTCTGCCATGCGGCAGACATTGTCACGCGAGGTGACCGTTTCCACCAGCAGGTCGAAGGGAAATTGGCCTTCCTGAATGGCTTTGTGGGCCATGATCACCGGCTGCGGGCAGGAGAAACCGCGGGCATCCACCAATTTGGTCATCTTAAACTCACTTTCCTCATAGATTATAGGATCATTCAAAGTTTTTGGCAAACCTTACGCCAGCTTCTCGCGCATGCTGAAGCCGATTGCGAGGCAGACGATCAGCCCCAGGATGACAGCCGTCACGCCAAAGGGAGAGATGCCGCCCACAGTCAGAACGCCATCCACAAGGGCGTCCGGCTTGCCAGCCAGATTGAAATTGTGGGCAAAGGCTGCCCCGCTGATCATGCCCAGCACGAAGATGGCTGCGTCTCCATCGCCTTCACCGGAGAGGATCAACTGGCGTCCCGGGCAGCCGCCAGCCAGGGCAAAGGCCAGACCGGCCAGCACCATGCCCATGAAGTTCCACAGGTGGCTGGAATGGGCTACCGGCTGGGGGGCGAAGCCGAACCTGACCTGCCCCAGGATCAAATTGGTGGCGAACGCAGTCACCACCAGGGCACCGATGCCGCTGATCAGGTGGGTGTCACCCATCAGGATCACATCCCGCAGCGAGCCCATGGTGCAGAAACGGGTGCGCTGGGCCAGCACACCGATCAACAATCCGGCGACCAGCGAGATGAGCAGGGGAGCATGCATGGAGCCCGGGCCGGAAGCGCTGAAAAAGATCGGCCCGCCCTCGCTAAATTGGGGCGCAAGGATCAGCAGCAGGAGCAGCCCGGCCATCAGCGCCGGCATGGCCCAGCCTGCGGCAGCCCGGCTGCGGTGGGAACGTCCCAGAGAATAGCCATTCTTGAGGAACAGAACACCGATGGCGATGCCAGCGGCCAGACCGAGCAGACCGGTGATGGCGTTCAGGTCACCGCCAGCCAGGCGCAGCAAGGCGCGCCACGGGCAGCCCAGGAACACCAGCGCCCCAATCATGGCAAAGTTGCCCAGGATGAAGCGCAGCACAGGCGACGAGCCGCTGCGGGCTTTGAACTCGCCGAAGATGAGGGCGGCGATCAGGGCACCCAGCACGAAGCCAATGATCTCGGGGCGGATGTACTGCACCACGGCGGCGCGGTGCAGGCCCAGCGCCCCGGCGATGTCGCGTTCAAAGCAGGCCACACAGATGCCCATGTTGGGCGGGTTGCCCAGCTTTTGCAGCAAGGGCGCCAGAATACCAATGGCGGCGCCGGCGGTGATGATCCCGGCGCGTGAAGCAGAGAAACGTGGTTTGAATTCAGACATGCAAATTACCTCCTGATAGAAAATGGGGTTAAATGACAAAGCCGCCCGTGCTGGCAGGCGGCCTTAATGCGCATAGCAAACATGCGGCATTATGTCAGCTTGTCCCCATCCTCTTCCAGGAAGCCGGGGCTGAAGCTGAAGCCTGCAAGCACTGACCAGTGCTTTGTTTGAACAGCTCAGTAGCGATTCTGGATGAGGAATAATTTGGACATGGTTTCTTTTCCTGCGGTTGATCAGTGTATCATCTGTTGAATAGTATAGAGAGGGTGGGGAAAAACTGCAAGAAAATATGACAAAAATCACTTACCGGGCAGGCAGTTTTTCCTGTTGGGGGATGCCTTTCAGGGCCAGCAGAGAGAGGAGGAACATGGCGCCGTAGATGCCCAGCAGGAAGCTGTAGCCAAGCTGGTCGCCGATGGGGCCGCCGATGTAAGCGCCGATGGCGCCCGCGCCTGCCCCGGCCAGGTTGGCCAGGCCCAAAAAGCGCCCGGCTTCTTCTTGCGGGACGATCTCGGTGCCGAGAGCCCAGTTGGCAGAATAAAAAGTGCCGATGCCGATCCCGGCCAGTGCGCCGCCAATGTAGAAGGCGGTCAGGGTGGGGCCGGTGATGACCACTGCCGTGCCGGCCGCGGCCAGCAGGGAGCTGAGCATGAGAACGTTCTTCTTGCCGATGCGGTCGCTTAACCAGCCGCTGGGCAGGGCAGAGATCAGGATGGTAACCCCAACGAACATGATCAGGGTCGAGGCCGGCCCGGCAGCTTTTTCGCCCTGCAATTCCGGGAAGCGCTCCTGCAGAAAGTAGAGGATGAAGCCGCCCAGGTTGGTTGCCCCCACCAGAAAGGCCAGACGGTTGGTGACCCACCAGGTGAATGCCTTGCGCTGCGGAATGGATTTGTCGAGGCTGATGCGCACACTGAACCACACTCCCAGCACCACGGCGGCCATCATGCCCAGCGTGGCAATAATGGAAATGAGGACGATATGCGGCAGAAAGAGGAAGGTCTGCACGGTCTGGGCTGCCCACTTGACCAGTGTGCCAGTGCCGGCGATGATCAGGGTGAAGCAGGCAGTCATCAGCAGCATGCGTATCAGGGGCTGCCAGTTGAAGGCCGGCGGCTGATTTGCCAGGCGTTCTTCGGGGGTCAGCAGGGTGATCAGCATGCACACGATCAGGGTGGCGATGATGGCGGCGATGGCGCCGCTGAGATTGCCCTGGCTGACCATTTTGCCGATTACCAGCGAGACGAAGATCATCGGCAGGGGAACTTCAAACAGGGCTTTGACCCCCGAAGCAATGCCCCGTTTTTCAGGCGGCACAACATCCGGGATGAGGGCTTGCAGGGCGCTTTGGGCACTATTGGAGAAAATGGCGGAAAAAATGTACAATAGGAACAGAATGATATAGCCGTGCATGCCCTGCAAGCCCGCAACAAAGCCCATCAGGAGCAGCACCAGGGCTTCACCGAGAGCGCCTGCCACGATGAAGGGACGCCGGCGTCCCCAGCGGGAAGTGCAGCGGTCGGAGAGCATGCCCATCAGCGCCTGGACGAGGATGGCGATCATCAACACCCACAGGCGCATTTGGCCGAGATAGGCGCCTTTGGCGGTCTCGCCCAGATAACGCTGCACCAGCAGGGGCACGAGCAGGGCGCTGAGCATTTGCGAGCGGGCCGTGAGCGCAAACCAGAAGCTGTTGATAGTGAGGTTGTCGTACCAGTGGAATGTGCGTTTCACTGATGCTCCTGGGCTGGGCATCTGGGGTTTGCAGACACCTGGGATGGAGGGCGGCTTAACTATACCCGAAAATGCCCGCCTGTGTCTTAAATTGCAGGCCGGGAAGGCAGATGAATAAACCAGCCTATTCTGGTATAAAATAGTAAAAATCCACTCAAGAGTTTTGCTGGCAGGTTTCTTGTAAGGAGGAAAGCATGAAGGCAAAGCGTATAATCTGGATGTGTGTGTATTTCTTAAGTCCTCTGGTGGTTGCCGGATTGATTCTGGCAGCGCGGCCGGGCGCACTGGGCGATCCTGCCTATGTTATTTCGGTGCTGTTGGGGGCGGCGCCTTTTGTGTGGCTGGTGAACCAGTTTGTGATCAGCGCCCGCCCAAAATTCATCGAGCGTCATTTTGGCATGGACAATCTTTACCGCTTTCATGGCATCATGGCTACCGTCAGCTTCTCACTGGCATTCATTCACAGCCGCTTCAAGGTTGCCTTGACCGGTATTACCCCGCAGCCGGCGCAAATTGCATTGATCCTGTTTGGTCTGTTGGTTGTGGCCGGTGGCATTTTCCTGGTCGACTCTTTCCTGCGGCGCATCAAGCCGATCGAGGACTTCCGTAAATATCTGGCTGAACGCTGGGGGTTCAAGCGCAAGGTTTCTGTTTTGCTGCACAACTTCAGCCTGGTCGCCATTGCCCTGGTACTGCTGCATGTTTTGAATACGGCTGCGGCCTTTCTTTCTCCGCTGGTGAAAGGGGCTTACTTCGCGTATTTTGCATTGGGCATGGCTTTTTATGTGTATCATCAGGTCATCCGCCGCTGGATCTTGAAAAAGAACGCCTATCATGTGATTGAGAATCGGCCGGAAGCAAAAGACGTACGCACCCTGACCATTGCTCCGCAGGCGGGCAAGGTCTTTGATTACAAGCCGGGGCAGTTCGCACTGATCACGGTAGTGAATGGGCGCGTGGAAAAAGAATCGCATCCCTTCACCATCGCAGCCAGCCCAACCCGCCCGGATTCGGTCAGTTTTTCGATCAAGGCCTCCGGGGATTTCACCAGCAAGCTGGAGCAGGTGGCGGTCGGCGATGAGGTACGCATTGATGCGCCGTATGGCATTTTCTCTCATGTGAACTTCCCGCAGGAGCAGGAGCTGGTTTTCATCGCCGGCGGGATTGGCGTCACCCCGCTGTTGAGCATGCTGCTCTATCTATGTGACCGGGATCCCCAGCGCAAAGTGACCCTGCTGTGGGGGGCGCGCACACAGGAGGACCTGATCCGCCGGGACGATCTGGACGAGATTGCCCAAGCCATGCCTCATTTTCAATGGGTGCCGGTGCTTTCGCACGAGCCAGACTGGCCGGGAGAAAAAGGTTTCTTTGATCTGGAGAAGCTGCAACGACTGGCCCTGGACGGGCGCGATCCTCAGACTACAGGCTTTTACACTTGCGGCCCGCGTATCATGATGGATTTGGTGGCTGGCACGCTGGGCGCGCAGGGCGTGCGCAAAGAGCGCATCCACTTTGAGAAGTTCGCGTTTTAAAGGGATCAGGACATAGTTCTTGGGGAGCAGGAATAGCTGCCCGTGCATTCATATGGCACGGGCAGCTATTTTTGTCTGAGGGCCGGCAATCAGATTTATCGTAGGGCCGGCTTTCTGTGCCTCGCGCCTGTCTGGAGGATGAAAAGCCGCCAGGTGTATTCTGTGCCGGATGAAATGCTGGCGTTATTTGCCTGCCAGCATCACGGCAGCTACCGAATCCATGTAACCACTCAATAACAGCACCGTGAGGCCCAACGCCAGATTGATCAACATCAATACCATATTGGTCTTGTCCGGTTTTCCGGGTTCTTTTGGCTTGTCGCTGCGCCGGCTGCGGATGATGGCAATGGCCGTCATTACGATCAGCAGGATCAACTTGATGGTCATGGCACTATCATATGGGTTCTGGAAAGTGAACAGGCTTTTTGGGATGGAGTTGCTGCGTCCCAGGAACAAGCCGGTCAAAAACAGACCAGGAATGGCGACGTATACGAACCTGCGTTGGTGATGCTTGACCTTTTCGATGAGTTGCATGGTTTGCGGTCCCATGCCCAGCACGTTGCGGGCGGCGGGCATCACGGTCAGGGTCAGGGTGAACAGTCCACCGATCCACACTGCGCTCAGCAGATCGTGGAAAAATGTGATCAGGGTACGGATATAGATTTGCATATTTACTCCTCTTCATGAAATGGGAATGTTTATAGAATACCCGTTTCAGCAGGGAGAGTCTGCTACTTTTGTCACAATTAATAGATAAATTATATATTATTTATCTAAATAACCCGGCGCGTCAAGTCAATAGAAACGACGCCTTGCGAATCTTTGAAGATTCGCAAGGCGTCAGATAGGTGAATCATTCTTGGCGGAAGGATGCCCGCAACAGGTCCTGTATCGTTTTCAATCCGATGTGCTGCCCGGGAAATTCACTCCTGGGGTGCGCCTTCCTGCAAGGTGATACCGGCCAGCTTTTCAAGGATGCCCAGCACCGCCGAATTGTCCAGCTCGGCCATGCCATTTTCCAGCATGGCGTTGAAAAGTTGGGTATGCACCGCCGCGGCCGGGACAGGTACGCCATAGGCGCGGGCAGTCTCCATGACGATGTTCATGTCTTTGGCTTGCATGTAGGCTTTGAAACCGGGCTGGCGGTTTCCAGCGAAAAGGCGCGGCGGTTTGGTGTCCAGGGTCCAGCATTGGGCGGCGCCGCCGCGGATGGCCTGGATCACCTTTTGCGGATCGGCGCCAGCTTTCTGGGCAAAGACCAGCAACTCGCCCATGGCCACCATCTGGGCGGCGACCATGATCTGGTTGGCGGCTTTGGCGATCTGGCCTGCACCGGCTTCGCCGACATGGGTGATACTCTTGCCCATTGCCTCCAGGATCGAGTATATCTCTTCGAGGGCATCGGCTGGTCCGCCAACCATGATGGTCAATGTGCCGTTCTTCGCGCCGATGTCGCCACCGCTGACCGGGGCATCCAGACAGCGCACGCCTTTTTCGCCCAGCTTTTCAGCGATCAGGCGGGCGGTGGCAGGCTTAATAGTGGAGTTGTCCACAAAGATCAGCCCTGGCCGTGCGCTTTCAATGACGCCATTTTCGCCCAGGGCGACCAGTTCCACGTCCGGCGAGTCGGGCAGATTGGTGAAGACCACGTCGCATTGGGCGGCAACTTCCGCCGGATTGAACGCTTCTTTTGCACCTTCTGCCACCAGTTCCTGCACGCTGCCCCGGCTGCGGTTATGCACCACCAGCGGGAATCCAGCTTTGAGGATATTGCGGGCCATGCTTTTGCCCATCAATCCCAGGCCAATATAACCAACGGTTTTCATGTTTTCCACCTTTCTTGATACCAGTATTTGATCAGCTGGTGTCGTTTGCCGTTTCAGCGAAATTTACACGATCTCGCGCAGCTTTTGATCCAGGGCATCCAAAGCATGCTGCGGCAGATCATTGGGCATGATCTTGGCGATCTGACGCAGGGTCATGCCCATCGCCATATGGATACGCGGGTCATGCATCTTTTCCCCGGCAAACTGGAACAGCACATTCTTGGCCTGCGGGTCTTTAAATATCTTGTTCAGCTTGGTATCCACATCGAAACGGCTCAACAGGGGATTGCCGCTGCCATCGGTGAACAATAATGTGAAAGTGTCCTGCAGGCGGATATCGCCGGATGAGCTGCCCACCTGGATCTCGAATTCACCAGGCTCGGCAACCCAACCATTTCTGGCGGGTGAGTAAAAGGAAAAGTCTTGTGTGGTCAGGGTAAAGCGCAGGTTGCGTTTTTCGCCGGCTTGCAGTTCCACTTTTTGAAAGGCTTTCAGCTCTTTCACCGGGCGCACCAGGCTGGATTCAATATCGCGCACATAAACCTGCACCGTTTCCTTGCCGGACAGGCTGCCGGTGTTTTCAAGCTCCAGGCTGATCTCGAGGGTGCCATCGTGATTGAGCTCGCGGGCATTGAAGGCCAGATCGCGGTAGGCAAAGCTGGTATAAGACAGGCCATGCCCAAAGGGGAACAGCGGCTGTATGCGCTTCTTGTCGTAATAGCGGTAGCCCACAAACAGGCCCTCGCCATAGCGCACCTGGCTATTCTCACCGGGGTAATTGATGTAGGCCGGGGTGTCTTCCAGACGCACGGGGAAGGTCATGGGCAATCTGCCGGAAGGGTTGACGTCCCCGAACAGCACTGCGGCAATTGCCTCGCCACTCTCCTGGCCGGTGTACCAGCCTTCAACGACAGCCTGTACCTGATCGATCCAGGGCATGGCGACTGGTGCACCGTTTTGCAGTACAACCACAGTGTGCGGGTTGGCAGCGGCCACCTTTGCGATCAGGGTATTCTGATCGCCGGGCAGGTCGAGGTTCTCGCGGTCGAAACCCTCGGATTCGGTTTTGTCCGGCAGACCGGCAAAAACCAGGGCAACATCACATTTCTTGGCGGCAGCCAGGGCTTCTTCTACTTCGTGCAGCACAGGCTGCTTGTTGTCAATGCGGCATCCGGGGGCAAAGACCAGTTCGATCGAAGCGGGCAGGCGCACGCGCAATCCTTCGAGAGGTGTGGTGGCATGATAAGGGGTGACACGGGAGCTGCCATCGCCCTGGATGACGGCTTGCTCTGCAAAGGCGCCAATCACCGCAATGGTACGCACCTTGTTTGGGAGCAGCGGAAGCAGATTGTCCTTGTTCTTAAGCAGCACAATGGCTTCACAGGCGGCTTCCAATGCCAGTTGGCGCATTTGTGGGGTGTCGGTGGTCTCCGGCAGGATAGTTTTGGATTGTTCAAAAGCATCCGCTTTTTCAGTGATGGTCAGGATGCGGCGTACCTTGTCGTCAATGACCTTGCGGCTGACCTTGCCGCGGCGCACGGCCTTTAACAGTTCTTGCGGGAAGGTGTCACTGCCCGGCATTTCCAGGTCCAGCCCGGCGGCTGCGGCCCGCGGGCGGTTGTGCACGGCGCCCCAGTCCGAAACGACAAAGCCTTTGAAACCCCAATCCTCCTTGAGTATTTTGGTCAAAAGTTGATGATGTTCCGAGGCGTAGATGCCATTGATGCGATTATAGGAGCACATCACCGTCCAGGGTTCGGCTTCCTGCACGGCGGACTTGAAGGCTGGCAGATAGATCTCGTGCAGGGTGCGCTCGTCAATCTCTGAGCTGATCGTCATGCGTTCAAACTCTGAATTGTTGGCAGCAAAATGCTTGAGGGATGTGCCTATACCTTCGCTTTGCACCCCTTTTATGTAGGCTACGGCCATGCGCCCGGCCAGGTATGGGTCTTCGGAAAAATATTCGAAATTGCGCCCGCAAAGCGGTGTGCGGTGGATGTTGACCGCCGGCCCCAGCAGGATGTCGCAGCCTTTGGCGCGGGTCTCGATACCCAGGGCTTTGCCGACCTTTTCCACCAGGGCCGGATCAAAGGTGGCGGCCATGGCTGTGGCGGTAGGGAAACAGGTGGCGGGCAGCCCGGTGTGGTCGTCCTCCAGACTGGTGATGGTGCGTGTGCCGTGCGGGCCGTCTGTCATCTTCAGGGAAGGAATGCCCAGGCGGGGCAGGGGCCGCGAGTGCCAGTTGTCTGCGCCCAGGAACATGAATACTTTTTCTTTGAGGCTCATTTTTTGCAGCAGCGATTCTATTTTGTCTTTCATGACTTGCTTCCTTTGACGAGAGAGTGATTGGACTGATCTTTGCGAAGTTTGGACAGTGCTGCGTTCAGCCGGCTTGTCCGGTTTTCACCATTGGTCCGCAATCTGCTGGCGGGTTCTCTCCAGCCAGCGGATGAAATTCTCCAGGTTGGCGTTGCTGAAATCTTCCAGGATGGTGCTGATCTGGGCGAATCGTTGGAATTGGAAAATGTCGTCCGGGTTGTATTCTTCAAAGGGCACGATGGAGGTTGTGCGCGCTTTTTCAAACTGCTGGCGGCGGAAAGCCAATTCATCATCAATCATGGACAGCGTTTCATCTTTCTCCAGCAGGGGGGAGAAAGAGAATTTTTCCAAAAAATGGGTAAATCGATAGCGGTCGCCGCTGATCGGTTCGCGCAGCCATTCCAGAAAGATCTGCTTGCCTTCGGGGGTGATGGTATAGATCTTCAGATCCGGGCTGCCGGTGCGATTCACTTCTTCGAAAGTGACCTGACCTTGTTCACACATGGTCTTTAACACAGGATAAATGCGGCTGAGGGGGATATGGGCGCGGGCCAGGCGGTCGCCTGCATCGAACATCTTCTTCAGATCATAGCCTGTGCTGGGTTTGAGACACAACATGCCAAGTAAAATGTGTTGAACTGCCATGTTTTCCAGCCCTTTTATGGTTCGGATTGAGTGTAAAGACAGACAGATGAATACCTTGAAACTGTATTATATTGCATTTTGCCAGGATTGTTAATTTTTTGTAAAAACCATACTATATACACTTTATATATATGGTTCTGGGGTATAATGATCTTGGCTATTTGTAACCAGGCAGTGGTTTCGGTAGTTTGCACAAGCGTTTTGTATTTTGCGAAAATATTACAGCTTTGACAGCAATGGTTCATTTGATTATTTGGTTGATACGCAAATTACGAAACTGCTGAGGTTAGAAAATGCTGACAATATGGACAACGGCCATTATGGCTGTCATGATTATCATGGCTCTGCACCTGACCGGGGCGGGTTTATCCGCTGGCCGGGCAAACCATGAAACAAAATGGGGCATGAATTGCCTGCTGATGCAGCCCGCAAGGTTTGCAAAGCAGGTTGTTTTGATTATGAAAAAAGCCTGGGCTGATCGAGATGTGAGCGGGCGCGTTCAGCCGTTTTTGTGTGGACAAAGGATTATTGGTAGCTAAAAATGAAATTGGTACGATTGGAAACAGGAAGGAATGACCGCTTGCTGCAAAACGAAGGACAACCTGTGTTGCCGAATGTAATGGAACAGCCTTTGGTACGCATGCTGGACCTGGTCAAGGTGTACCAGACGGCTGCCGGGGATTTCCCCGCATTGAAAGACATTCATCTTGAAGTCGGGCGGGGCGAGTTTGTGGGCATAGTGGGTAAATCGGGGGCGGGCAAATCAACCCTGGTCAACATGATCACCGGTGTTGACCACGCAACCTCTGGTGAGGTGTGGGTGGGTGGTGTGCCGGTGCATGAGCTGGATGAGGATGCCATGGCTTTGTGGCGCGGCATGAATGTGGGTGTGATCTACCAGTCCTTTGAACTGATGCCCAGCCTGACCGTTCTGGACAATGTGATGCTGCCCATGGACCTGTGCGGGCTTTTCGTGCAGGGCACCAGCCAGTCGCGGGCCATGGATCTGTTGCGCATGGTGGAAATGGATGACCAGCATTTCAAACTGCCAGGGGCGGTTTCCGGCGGGCAAAAGCAGCGCGCTGCCATTGCCCGCTCATTGGCCAATGACCCTGCCTTGATCGTGGCTGACGAGCCCACTGGCAATCTCGATTCGAACACTTCCGAGGTCATTTTGCAATTATTTGAATCTCTTGTGCAGCAGGGCAAGACGATCATCATGGTAACTCACGACCAAAGCCTGGCCAGCCGCTTCAGCCGGGTGTTGCAGATCGTTGATGGTGAAATTTTCCCTTTCAATGAGAATACAGGATGGCAGGCATGAACATGCTCCAACAAAACACTCTTGACATTGAAGAGCAATTGGCCGGTGCCGTTGGTGAAGGTACGGCGATCGAGATGCACAAGATCGTAAAAACGTTCAAAACCAGCGCCGGAGATTTTTCTGCCCTGCGCGGGGTGGACATGAACTTTTTGCCTGGTGAATTTGTGGGTGTGACCGGAAAATCGGGCAGCGGCAAATCGACCCTGGCAAACATGCTCACCGGCATTGACCGGCCTACCTCTGGCGAGATCAAGGTGGGGGATGTCTATATTCATAATATGGGTGAGAGCCAAATGGCGCGCTGGCGCGGCAAGAACCTGGGTATTGTGTTCCAGTTTTACCAATTGCTGCCCATGCTCAGCCTGGTGGAAAATGTGATGCTGCCCATGGATTTCGCCAACTGCTATCCATCTGCGCAGCGTGAGAAGCGGGCGCTGGAATTGCTGGACATGGTCGGCCTGGCCGATCTGGCCAACAAGATGCCGGCAGCAGTTTCCGGCGGCCAGCAGCAGGCGGCCGCCATTGCCCGCGCCCTGGCCAACGATCCCCAATACCTGATTGCCGATGAGCCAACCGGCAACCTGGATTCACGCACGGCAGACCAGATCTTTGCGCTTTTTTTGCAGTTGAGTCAGCAGGGCAAAACGGTGATCATGGTGACCCATGATCCCAACCTGGCAGATCGCATGTCACGCCAGGTGGTCATTTCGGATGGCGAGATCATCAACGAATGGGTGCGGCGCACCTTCCCCATGCTTTCCCACCCGCAAATGCTCAAATTGACCCACAATCTGGAGTCCATGCACTATGAGCCTGGACAAACCATCATTGAGGAAGGCGCAGTGGGGGAAGCGTTGTATATCCTGACTCGCGGACAGGTTGAGGTGGCAGTGAAAGACCAACGCGGCCAGGATAAGGTAGTGACGCGCCTTTCGGCTGGCGAGTATTTCGGCGAGGTGGAATTGTTGGAAGAGAACTGGGCGATCGCCACCGTGCGCACCGCCCTGGAAACGCCGGTGGAATTGGTGGCTCTCAGACGCGCAACCATCATGGAATTGATCCATGAGGTTAAGGGACTGTATGAGGCCATCAGCCGGGTGGTCACCTTCCGGCGTCAGGAAAATGATGCGGCGCGCAGCGAATCTTAGCTGTCCTGGAAGCAGATGATGAGCATGAAACCTCGCTGGCGCAAGGTGCTGGCTGACCTTTGGGAGAACAAAGCGCGTACCATTCTGGTGGTGCTTTCGATCACCATCGGGGTGTTTGCGGTGGGCATGATCGCCGGGGCGTATGTGATCATTTCGCAGGACCTCGATTTGAGCTATGCCAGCGCCAACCCGGCCAATATTGAGATCCTCACCAAGCCCTTTGAAGAAAAATTTGTCAATTCCGTAGCGCGCCTGGAGGGGGTGGCGGCAGTTGAAGCGCGCCGCGAAGTGAACGTGCGCGTGAAGAAGGCTTCTGGAGATTGGGATGTCTTGACCCTGACCGTGATCCCGGATTTTAACAAGACTACCATCAACAGCTTGCTGCCGCTGGAGGGTAAAACCACCCCTGCTAGGAAGGAAGCCATCATCGAGATCAAGACCCTTGAGGCGCTGGGGGCGGAGGTGGGCGACTGGCTGGAGATTGAATTGGCGGATGGCAGCAAGCTGGAGATCAAGGCGGCAGGTTCTGTTATGGACCGCACCCTGGGATATGGTGCCTTCATGGGCGACCGCACTGGCTATATTCTGGAAGAGACGCTGGACTGGCTGCACGAACCGCTGTATTACAACCGTATGGTTATCACTGTCTCCGAGAACCCGGATGACAGGGAACATTTGAAGACGGTCGCAGAAGGGATTGAGTCTTACCTTAACCGCAGTGGTTGGGAAGTGTACCGTTTCAATCTGGCAAAAACCAATATACATCCCTTGTCATCCATTGTGAACGCCTTGATCGGCATTCTGCTCATCCTGGGCGTGCTGGTAGTGTTCCTGAGCGGCTCGTTGATCACCAATACGCTTTCAGCTCTGATGGGGCAGCATTTGCGCCAGATCGGGGTGATGAAGCTGGTCGGCGCCCGGCGGCGGCAGGTGATCGCCATGTACATGTTGCTGATTCTGAGCTTTTCATTGATCGCTTTGGTGATCGCCATTCCGACCGGCAGTTGGGCAGCCCTGGCAACGGCTCGCCTGGCAGCCGACCTTTTGAATGCCAATCTGCGGCAGTATACCATCATTCCGCTGGCGATCATTCTGCAGGTGGTGATTGCCATTGCCGTTCCGCTGCTGGCAGGCATCTCGCCGGTATTAAAAGGGGCTGGCAAGACGGTGCAGGAGGCAGTTAGCGGATCCGGACAGGCCCAGAACACCGATAAAAAAGGCTGGATCGACCGCAAGCTGGAGGGCATCAAAGGCGTTTCCCGCCCGCTGCTCATCTCGCTGCGCAATACCTTCCGCCGCAAGGGGCGCCTGTTTTTGACCCTGTTCAACCTCATGCTGGGCGGGGCAATCTTCATCTCGGTATTCAATGTGCAGGTCTCATTGAACAGGAAGATTGAGGAGACCACCAAATATTTCAAGGCGGATGTCAACCTGGGTTTCAAGCAACCGTACCGCTTGACCACTGTCAATTCGATCCTCAGCCGGGTGCCTGGCGTGGAGCATGTGGAAGGCTGGGTGATCACCAGTGCCGAATTATTGAAGGCAGATGGCACGGTGAATAATAATGTCACCTTGTTTGGCTCACCAGTGGACACTGCTTTGATCGAACCCATTCTTCTGGAAGGACGCTGGTTGATTCCCACGGATGAGCATGCTCTGGCGGTCAACGAGGCGATCTGGAAACAGAACCCCAATTTACGGGCTGGAGATACGCTGCGTATGAAGATCAACGGGCGCGAGCGGGACTGGCAGGTGGTGGGTATTCTGCAATACACCGGCATGGATGAGCTTTTTGCCTACGCCAATTATCCGGTGCTTGCCCGGGATTTAAATTTGACAAACGAAGCCACCAATTTTCGGATTGTGACTACCGAACACACCACTGCCTTTCAAGAATCGGTGGCGAAGCAGGTGGACGATGTTTTCCGCAAGCGCGGCTTTGAAGTGAACAAGGTGGAAGCCGGTAACACACTCAATGAATCAATCTTTTCCTACATCAATATTCTGGTTGTCTTTCTGCTTTTGCTGGCGGTGTTAACCGCGTTGGTGGGCAGCATTGGCCTGGCAGGAACTTTGAGCATGAATGTGATGGAGCGCACGCGTGAGATCGGGGTGATGCGCGCCATTGGAGCATATGACCAGGTGGTGATCAAGCTGGTGATCATTGAAGGGTTGATGATCAGCATGATCAGCTTTGTGCTGGCGGTGGTGGTGTCTTTCCCCATCACCAGTCTGTTGTCCAATGTGGTCTCAATGGCAATCTTCAATGCGCCGTCCCAGTTTGCTTTCACTATACAGGGTTTTTTGATCTGGCTGGGTTTGATCGTGCTGCTGTCGGTGGTGGCCAGTTTCCTGCCGGCACGCAGTGCCTCGCGCATGACGATTCGCGAAGTGCTGGCATATGAATAGCTGAATATTTTGAGCATCAAGAGAATTGGTGTCTTGTGTCAATAAATCACTTCCCGCATGTTTACGAAGTGCGGAAGGTGAGTTTAGAAAAACCGTACGCTGGCATGTCGAAGCGTACGGTTTTTGTTTCTGCCGGAAAAGGAGCCTGCCTGTGACTTTTAGCAGGCTCAGTCAGGCCAAAACTCAGATATCAATCCCCAGCACGCGGCGGATGACGTCGCCGATCACGAAAGATAGCAACGCCACGCCGAGGCTGATGCCGGCCATTTCGAAAAAGCGGCGGCGGAAGGAGAGATCTTTGGCGACCGAAATATAGTAATTGAAGATGGCGATAATCAGGATGGCATTCAGAATGGTCATGCCCATGCTGGCCAGGTAATTCTGGAAAAGGAAGAAAGGCAGCACCAGAATGAGCACGGTGAAGATGTAAGCGATGCCGGTGTACACTGCCGCCTTGAGCGGGTTTTGCTCGCTCTCCTCTGATTTGGTGGAAAGATATTCAGAGGCGGCCATTGAAAATGAGGCCGAAATGCCGGTGATCAGCCCGACCAGGGCGATGATGCGCGTATTCTGGAAGGCCAGGGTGAAGCCTGCCAAAGCACCGGTCAGTTCAACCAGGGCATCATTCAAACCCAGCACCACAGATCCGGCATACTTCAGGCTTTCCTCATCCAGCATTTCCAGCAGTTCATTCTCGTGGGTCTCTTCATCTGCCAGGACTTTCTCCACTTCGGGAATATCATTGGGCAATGACGCATAGGCTTCCTGGGCTTTTTCTTCGCCTTTTTCCATCAATTTGATGCCAAAGGTCAGGCCAAAGATGCGTGCCAGCCAGAAGAAAAAATTGATCCTGATTGAATCGGGTTTAATTTCCTGGCCGGTATATTTCTTCCAGATTTGGTAATGCTTCAATTCTTCCTGTGAGATGCGGGCCAGCACCTGGCTGTTGTTCTCGTCCTTGACGATCTTTGCCAGACGGGCATAAGTGTGGTGGCTGTTGATCTCGTCTTTTTGAAGCAGCAATAATTTCTGGATGACGTCCTGGTTTAATTCATGGTCGGTCATGGTTACCCCTTTCCAATTGAGGTGAAATGAAGATCAACGGGTCATTCTTCCCATTGGGTGTGGAAAATGCCCGCTTGATCAATACGTTCATAGGTGTGTGCCCCAAAGAAATCGCGCTGTGCCTGGATGAGATTGGCGGGCAGGGTGGCACTGCGGTAGCCGTCATACCAGGCCAGAGAGGCGCTCAGAGCGGGCACAGGGATGCCAACCCGGGCGGCAAACTGGACAATGTGGCGTAATGCGTCCTGATGGTTATTAATTGCTTCCTTGAAAAACGGGGCCAGGAGCAGGTTGGGCAGCTCCGGCTCGGCAGCAAATGCAGCGCGAATGTCATCCAGAAAGGCGGCGCGAATAATGCAGCCGCCGCGCCAGATGCGGGCAATGTCGCCATAATTGAAGTGGTAATCGTATTCCTGGCTGGCAGTGCGCAGCATGCCGAAGCCCTGGGCGTAGGTGATGAGGATGGCGGTGTACAGGGCGCCTCTGGCGCTGGCCGGCAAGGCTGTGCGATTATTGACATCGCTGCCAGGCTGAGGGCCGGTCAATACAATCCCAGCCTGCTGGCGTTCGGTCTTGTAAGCCGAGAGGATGCGCGCCGCCAGCGCAGCATTGATGGTCGGAATGGGATAGCCGATATCGAAGGCGTCCTGCCCGGTCCATTTGCCGGTGCCTTTTTGCCCAGCCTTGTCCAGGATCAGTTCCACCAGCGGCTGGCCGGTTTTTTCGTCCATTTTGCTGAAGATGCTGGCGGTGATTTCCATTAAGTAGGATGCTAATTCTGCTTGATTCCATTCTGTAAAAATGGCGTGCAGTTGGCTGGCATTCAGTCCCAGACCACGATGCAGGACATCGTAGGTTTCGGCGATGAGCTGCATGACGCCATATTCGATACCATTGTGTACCATTTTGACATAATGGCCGGCTCCCAACGGTCCCAGATGAGTCACACAGGGATCGCCTTGCACTTTGGCGGCGATGGCATTGAAGATCGGGGCAACTTGCTGGTAGGCGGCCATATCGCCGCCGGGCATGATGCTGGGCCCCCATAGCGCGCCTTCTTCACCGCCGGAGATGCCCACGCCGAGGAAGTGAATGTCCGTGCCGGACAGGGCGGCCACACGTGCCTCGGTGTCTCTGAACAGTGAGTTCCCGCCATCGATCACCATGTCCCCCGGCTCGAGCAGGGGCTGCAATTCATCCAGCACAGCGTCAATGGCCTTGCCGGCCTTGACCATGAGCATGATCTTGCGCGGGCGGTCGAGCATGTTTGCCAATTCTTCCAGCGAGAATGCCGCAGAAATGTTG
This sequence comes from Anaerolineales bacterium, assembly GCA_020060485.1. The sequence goes on along the minus strand of JAGVAB010000166.1, from coordinate 8,000 downwards.
GCATTATTGGCTGCCGTTCCATTCAGAAATTCAGTTGTCTTTTCGCTGGTGCGGTTATAGACCGCCACTTTGAAACCGTTGCGTGCCATGTTGAGCACCAGGTTTTGGCCCATCACGCCCAGGCCGATCAAACCAATATCACAGGATGCCATGATAAATACTCCTTCAGGGGTATGATGAAAAAGGTGATGACTTTCAGTAAAGAGATGATGCGGGATTGTGAAAAGTTACCTTTTGAAAAAGTGCCAGCCACCTGACATTTTGTCATTGCGAAACGGGGCAAAAAAACCATCTTTTCGATTACCTTCCAGAGCGTTTGCCCCGTTGAAGCAATCTCCCTCTCTGTTTTGGAGATCGCCACGGCCCGAGGAAAGCACTCGGGCTTCGCAATGACAGAGCCATTTGTTTTTTGAAATGAGCGTACGGTTAACTGTTGGGTGGTTAGAATAAGTATAGTCTTTTTTTGCTCAGTTCTGGAGATATTTTTCCAGCGTTTCGGCTAATTCGGATGGGCTGACCGGTTTCAACAGGCATTCATCAGCGCCCGACTGGCGGCACAATTCCAGGCTTCCCGGCATGCTTAAGGCGGTCATCACGACAATAGGGATTCTGGTTGTTTGGCGCTGTTTGCGCAGCTCCTGGATGATGTTCAGGCTGCTTTCCAGCGGGATTTGCAGATCAAGCAGGATCAGATGCGGAGGGTTTTCGCTTGCCAGCCGGAGAGTGTTGAGATTGCTTTCCGCAGTTATTACCCGGCACTGGAGATTGACAAGCATGGCCTGCATACGTTTGAGGCTGTTAACCTCATCATCCATCAGCAAAATGTGGGCATGGGGGATCTCCGGGATTTCAATCCGGGAGGATGTATCTGGTGCAGGGTGAACGGGCAGCAGGATGCTGAAGCGGGAACCTTCGCCGCTGACCCCGCTGCTTTCCAGGGTGACACTGCCGCCGTGCATATCGGTCAGGCGCAATATGAGCGAAAGCCCCAGCCCGGTGCCTTCATAATTGCGTGAGAGGCTGCTATCCACTTGCACAAAAGGCTTGAACAGTCTTTGACTCTGTTCCGGTGTGATGCCAATGCCGTTATCCCAGACGGTAAATTGCACGGTATTGTTTTGAGGGTTACCGCGAACTTCCAGCCCAATGCGGCCAGTTTCACCGGTGAACTTGACTGCATTGGTCAGCATATTGATCAGGATCTGTTTCAGGGCACGCGGGTCTGCTTCCATCATGCTGGTGTGCAGAGAGTCTTGAAAAGAAACCTTGATGCTTTTCTTGAGGGCCAAGGGATTGATGAAGGCCAGGCTGGCTTCACAAATTTCGGAAATGGAAATGGTCTGGTAATCCAGTATGCGTTCGCCTGCTTCGATCTTGGCCAGGTCGAGGATATCGCTGACCAGGGCCAGCAAATGCTGGCCGCTTTCTTCGATCACCTTCAGGTATTGTGTTTGTTTGGGGTTTAATTCACCATACAGGTTCTCCAGCAAGATTTCTGACATACCCAGGATGGCATTCAACGGCGTGCGCAGTTCATGACTCATGGTTGCCAGAAACTCATCCTTGGCACGGGCGGCTTCCTGCAATTCAAGGTTAAGTTTCATCAGTTCAGCGGTACGTTCTTCGACGCGCTGTGCCAGACTGGATCGTTCCTGCTGCAAGGCTTCCAGGGCCAGTTTGCGTTCGGTGACGTCGGTACTGACCACCAACACGTTTGTCGGTTTCCCCGGGGTTTTCAAAGGGATCCTGGAAGTGTGGAACCAACGCTTGTCTTTCCCACGGCGCGTGGTAGGTTCCGTGGGGGAGATGATGGCTGCGTTTTCATTAATGACTCTCCGGTCTTTTCTAAGATACATGTTGACCTCATCTGGGTCAGCATTGGCCAGTTCAATCAAGTCCCGCTCGTTACGCCCCTGCATTTGTTCGGGCGTCAGATCATAGATGGCGGCCCCGGCGCGATTGACCAGAATAAAATTCCCTTCCTGGTCTTTGACCAGGATCATGTCCGGTGAGGTGTCGATCACAGTGCGCAGCAGGTCTTCACTTTCCTGCAGAGCGGACTGGGCTTGTTTTCTTTGTTCAATTTCGGTTGTCAGGCGCCAGTTCCAGTAGATGACCAGCCCCAGAACAAGTACAGACACCAGTACGGTTGTCAAAATTCTCATCAGAACATCTTGTTCCGAGATGCCATATTCATAACGCACCGCCAACCAGTTCTGGCGAATCTGGCTGGCAGCATCTTCCGGCATGGCATCCAGGGCTTTTTGCAAAATGCTGGCCAGTTCGGGGTGATCTTTGCGGCTTCCGATGGCCATGCGATGATCTTCCAGGGATGAGGGAGCCGCCACTTTCAAATTGGCCAGGCCATTTTGCTGGATCAGATAACTGGCAACTGCCAGGTTGCCAATATAGGCATCTACTTTTCCATTAGAGAGTGCTTGCAGGGCTTCGAGGGAAGTGTTGGTCTCCAGTAATTTGATCTGGGGATATTGTTCGGTCAATATGCCCTGGGTAACGTAGCTTTTTTCAACTGCGACAACGCGATTGTTCAAATCGGTGATGCTGCCGACAAAGGGGGCTGTGTTCTGGGTGAAGATCACCAGGGGAAAGGAAATGTAATCGCTGGTCAGGTACATTATCTCTTCGCGCTGCGGGGTTCTGGCCACCACGGGCAGGATGTCGGCACCTCTTAATTGCACAAAGTTTTGCAGCGCGTCTGACCATTGCGTTTCCACATACACAGGCTGAACACCGACCTGGACCAAAAGCAGTTCAACAGTTTCAACGGCGATGCCGCTGGCCTGGCCGTTTTCATAAACCATGAAGGGCGGCCAGTTTTCAATATGGACTTGAATGTTGGGGTTAGCTGCAATCCAGGCTTGTTCTTCTGGGGTAAGAATGATCTCTGCCCATTGCGTGGCTGGTGGTGTCGGCACTGCGGGCGGTGTGGTTTGGCAGCCAGAAAGGAAAGCTGTTCCAAGGCAGAGCAGCATGATGAACAACAAACCCGGTTTCCATTTCATCAATTGGTCCCCACATTTTTTGGAAAAGGAAAAAAGCTGACCCGTTACACCTTAATTTTACCCGACAAATTGCAATTTAAGCGGTTCTTTGGGAACAACCGCGAAGAGTGGTAGATATATGAGTGTTTTGGCGTGGAATGATGACTGTTGAAATCAGGCAAGCAGATGGGAGAGGAGAATGCGCAACCCGATGAAACTGAGGGTCAGGCCGCCAACGATTTCCATGCGTTTGCCGAAGAGACTTCCCAGGCGGTTGCCGATGGCCAACCCCAGCAATGAAAGCAGCAGGGAAACAGCGCCGATCAGGAGACTGGCCTGGAGGATGCTGGTTTGCAGCAACGCCAGACTCAGACCGATGGCCAGGGCGTCAATGCTGGTGGCCAGGGAGAGCATGACCAGGGTCATGCCGCGGGATGGGTCAGCCGGACAGGTTTCCCGGTTGGGGTCCAAACCCTCGCGAATCATCCGTACACCGATCCAGGCCAGCAGGGCAAAAGCAATCCAGTGATCGTAGTTGGCAACGAATTGGGCGATGGTGGTTCCTGCCAGCCAGCCGAAAAAGGTCATGCCGCCTTGAAAGAGGCCAAAATGGTAGGCAATGCGAAAAGAGTAACGCCAGGTCTTTTCATGGTGACTTGTACCGGCACACAGCGAAACAGCGAAGCAGTCCATTCCCAGGCTTATGGCGATGAATAATGCAGTGATGAATGTCATGCGGCGATCCGTCTCATGGTACGGGCCAGGGTGAGTTTTGATGATCTGGCGCCGGGGGAATTATACTGGAATACAATGGCAAGGCAAAGGTTGGTTTAAAGAAAAAGCGGGCAGCGGTACGAACGAGGGTGACTATCCAGGCTGCTCCGGGAATGAGCGGTGTGTTTGCAAGATTTTGGCGAACGCAGCTTGCGGGCCGGGCATGGGGAGCACAATGGACTTCAGGGAGAGATCACCATGCAGGGGGACTGAATGGGCAGGGACTGCCGTTCCTTCGTTTGATCATCATTGGCAATGTAGCTGCATGCCATGGCCGCGTCGTATGCCCCCACACGCTGGGCAATGTGTACAAACTTGGGATGGTTTAAACTATTGGGGTATTCCTGGATATACGCTTTGTAGTCTCTGGATTGTCCGGGTTCCAGGATCGGGTATCTGATCCATTTGTTTTCGATTTTGCCTTCATATTTATAGAGATCATAAACATATGGTACCACCGACCGGTTGGATGTGTTGGTGTAGTGGATGATATATTCGCAATAAATCTCTTCCACCTCGCCGCTGTTTTCATCATTGTGCACATATTCTTCGGTCATTTCTACCTTGATGTCCAGGTAGGGCACGCCATCGCAATTTTCCAGTTGTGCGTTGCCGGCTTGGGCGGGCGTGGCGGCGGGGATGCCTGCTGCCGGAGGCGAGTTGACTGTATATCGCTGGGTGTAGCACAGATTTCTGCCCTCAAATCGAAATATCTGTCGCTGGAAGCTGTCGCCTAATACGGTGATACATTCGTAGATATCGGGTTTCTCTTTGAAAGAACGGCAAAAGCGATTGTCATTAAAGCTCAGTTCGCGCCGGTAGGTGTAGGTTCCTGATATGTCCGTCAGGATCAGCCTGTCATTGAGGATGTCGTTGGCGTCCGGCTGGTACTGGTAGGTGACGATCACGTTGCTGCCCTGCGGGTAAGCCTGATCGCACCCGGCTTCATGTGGGGCGGTGGGCGGCACGAAGGATTCATAGCGCCGCTCGCCGGAGAGTCGATTCAAGGCAGCCATATCCTGCAACCTTTGGTCGGCGGGCATGGCGCGGAATTCGGCCACGCTGGTCAGATATTCTTTGTCCATCATATCGGTGTATTCCGACTGGATATCGGATTTTTGGACAAAAGGCATGTTGCAAGCCAACAGCAGGATGGCAATCCCCAAAAACAGGCTCAAACGTTGCTTGATACTGATTGGTTTCATGTTTCTTTTCCTCCCCAGGAAACAAACGGCAGTGTTTGGTGGATGTGCCTTTTCAGATGGAGGTCGGAAACGTTCGCCAGGCAGAATGTTTAAGAAGCTTCAAAGATAAAAACATTATAGCGAATTTTGGTATTCGGTGTATCCAACCTGGGGGGTAAAGTTAAAAACAAAGAGCAGCCCCGAAGGGCTGCTGATTTTTGAAATGGAGACGAGCTAATTGCCGGCCATGATGGCTTCCAGATCAGCTTCCACCGTGTTGATGGGCATGATCTCGAAGTTCTCGACAAGCACATTGACCACGTTGGGAGAAAGGAAGGCCGGCAGGGTTGGGCCCAGACGTATCTTTTTGACGCCCAGCGAAAGCAGGGCCAGAAGGACAATGACTGCCTTTTGTTCATACCAGGCCACATCATACGAGATGGGCAGGTCATTGATGTGATTCACCCCAAAGGCCTCCACCAGTTTCTGGGCAATGACCACCAACGAGTAGGAGTCATTGCATTGTCCGGCATCCAGCACACGCGGAATGCCGCCAATGTCGCCCAGGTTGAGCTTGTTGTAGCGGTATTTTGCGCAGCCAGCGGTCAGGATGACGGTGCTCTTGGGCAGGGCTTCGGCCATTTCGGTGTAGTAATTGCGCACGGATTGGCGGCCGTCGCAGCCGGCCATGACCACAAAGCGCTGGATGTCACCATTCTTGACTGCCTGCACAACTTTATCGGCCACACTGGTCACGGCGGCGTGGGCAAAGCCGATGGGGATAGTGCCATGTTCCAGTTCCTGCGGTTCAGCGGATTGCAGCGCCATTTGAATGACCGCGCTGAAATCCTTTTGCGCACCGGGCAGGCGGTCGGGGATATGCGGGCAGCCCGGCCAGCCGGCCAGACCGGTGGTGAACAGGCGTTCCTGGTAGCTGGGGCGGGGTTTGATGATGCAGTTGGTGGTCATCAGGATCGGGCCGCCGAATTTTTCAAATTCGTCTGCCTGGCGCCACCAGGAACCGCCGTAGTTGCCGACAAAATGGGTGTACTTCTTGAAGGCTGGATAGGCATTGGCCGGCAGCATTTCGCCATGCGTATAGATGTTGACACCTTTGCCTTCGGTTTGCTGCAACAGTTCATCCAGGTCGCGCAGGTCATGGCCGCTGATCAGGATGCCGGGGCCTGGGCGCACACCCAGGTTGACCTGGGTTGGTTCAGGGTTGCCATAGGCGCCGGTGTTGGCCTGGTCAAGCAGAGACATGGCTTGCACACCCATTTCGCCGCATTTCAGAACCAGCCCGACCAAATCATCCACACCTAGTTTGGCGTTGGTGGTGGCATCCAGGGCGTCCTGCATGAAAGCCAGCAGTTCCTCATTGTAGGCATCCAGTACATAGGCATGGTCGGTGTAAGCAGCCATGCCTTTCAGACCGATGACCAACAATTCACGCAAAGAGCGGATATCAGGATCAACTGTCATATCCATCATGATGCCGACCGTCATGCCTTTGGCAATCAACTCATCCATGTCGCCGCGTTCCGGTTTCCAGGACGCCCAATCGGGGCCGCTGTCAGTACACTGGTTGCCATGCAGCTTAAAGCAGGCTTGCTGGGCGCGCGGCTTAAGAGCATCGCGCAGTTCGATGGCCTTGTGGATCATGGGTACAAATCGTTCGGGGTCAAAATTGGCATTGGTGATGGTGGCAAACAGGGCCTGGGCGACAAACAGGTCAGTTTCTGGATCGCTGACACCCATCTTGCGGCCGCGGCTGCCCCAAAAGGCAATGCCTTTCAGCAAGTAGATCAACAGGTCTTGCAGGCTGGCCACATCTGCTGTTTTGCCGCACATACCTTTCACTGTGCAGCCTTCGTTCTTTGCAGTTTCCTGACATTGGTAACAAAACATGCTGCTCATTTCAAAAGTCTCCTTAAGTTAAGATGCCTGGTTTGCAGGCGGCCGCTGAACAATTTCGAAAGATAATGCAATGGCATTTTCCGGGCAGGATTCTTCGCAAAGCCCGCAGTAGGAACAGCGCTGCGGCGCGGTGATGACAGGCCGCTGCGCTACCATGGTGACTGCCTGGGTGGGACAGTATTCCACACACAGGCCACAGCCGGTGCAGCGTTGCATATCAATGCTGGGAATGCTCCAATTGTCCAAAATAACAACCTCCTGATCTTATGTTCCAAGCATATCAAAACGGGGGGCATTCGTCTGTGATAAAAGTTACACGAATAGCAGATTCAATCCTGGTTGGCTTCTTCTTCCAGCGTATCAGCGTCCAGCAGGATGATGTGCTGGCGTTCCATGCGGATCAGGCCCTCGCGCACGAAGCTGCGCAGGATGCGGGAGACGACCTCACGCACGCTGCCAATCTGGGCGGCAATTTCCTGTTGGGTCCAGTGCACACCAGCTGGCGTTTTGGCCAGAGACTGGTCAAGGAGGAAGCGCGCCAGACGGGCGCGCACACTGCGCAGGCTGAGATCGTGAGTCAATTGCGTGAGGTGCACCAGTTTGTTGGAAAGGTCGTTCAGCACAGCCAGGGCGGCTTGCGGGTTGCGGCTGACAATGGCACGAAAATCCGCAAAGGGAATTTTGATCATCTGTACCGGGCCAATGCACATTGCACTGACCGGTACGTGGCTTTGCTGGGTGAAGGCAGCAGGCATATTGAATGCGTCACCGGCTTTCAGGTGGATCAAATTTTGCTCGCGCCCGCCAAGGCTGCTGCGGTAGGCGCGTACGACTCCGCCGATCACGAAGAAAACCGCGCCCTGGCCCTCGTCATCCAGGCAAATGATCTGCCCATCCCCGTACTGCAGCGGAATGGCGGCCTGTTCAAATTGATGCAGCACGTTGTCAGGCAGTTGCTCGAACAGATGGATCTTTTTCAGGTCCTGGCAGCAAACCATTGCTTTTTGTCTCCAGCTTTTGAAAAGAATTTCTGCTTGAATCTTATCACAGCTTGACCGGATGATTGCTTGAATGAGATGGCGGCCCTTTGGGAGTAACCGTGAAGCATAGTAGATTGGGGGTG
>JAGVAB010000079.1 GCA_020060485.1 Anaerolineales bacterium | reverse complement strand
CAAAGCCAGGGCTGCCTGGCTCAGCGATCAATGGGATCACCTGGCTGCCCGTCGGGCTATTTTACCGTTGGCCATCTAACAACCTTTGAGTGCTCCCTCAAAAAAATTTTACGAGGAGGCCATTCTATTCCAACACAGACCCAAATATTGAAGTCCTAAAAGACGATTTCCTTTGGGAATCCCATCCCGTTATACTTCTCCATCGAAGTCGTATAAGCCCCCATGCGCAGCAGATACAGACGATCCCCCAGGGTCATGCCTTCCGGCAGCAGTGCATTTTCCATGATCTTGTCGGCGCTATCGCAAGTTGGGCCAGCCAGGGTAAAAGGATGCAGTTCGCCTCTGCGATCACTCAACACAGGAAAACGAAAACCATAGCCGGCCTCGATCAGACCATGATAAGTACTGGCGTCCACATACAGCCAGGTCTGGCCACCGCGCTCGGCGCGGTTAATGACTGTTGTCACCATCACCCCGGCATCCGCCACCATGCGCCGTCCCGGCTCCACCCAGATGTGCAAATCCGGCCGCAAATGCTCCTGCTGGAACTGGCGCACCACAGCCGCGATCTCCGTCACATCTGGCACATCGCTGGCATAACTCATCGGAAACCCGCCGCCCATGTCGACCACTTGCAGATGGATGCCTTTCTCCAGCAAAGCCGCATCCAGGGCAGCCATACGTTGTAACGCCTCCACCCAGGTCTGCGGCCGGGAATTCTGCGAACCGACGTGAAACGCCAGTCCAAAAGGCTGCAAGCCCAACGAAGCTGCGTAAGGCATCAAATCCAGCACCTGTGCCTCGCTGAGGCCAAATTTGTACTCCAGAGGCCACTCGCTGCCGGTATTGGGCACCACCACCCGCGCATTCACCTGGCAGCCAGGAGCAAGGTCAGCCAGCTTGTCCAGTTCCATGCGTGAGTCAAAAGCATAGGTACGAATGCCGTAGGCATGGGCAGTTTCAATATCAGCAGGTATCTTGGTAGGTGCACTGAAAACGATCCGCTCCGGGGCCACGCCCAGAGTCTGCAAAATGGCAATCTCACCTGCAGAGGCAACATCAAAATGCACCCCTTCTTCAGCCAGAATCGCCAGGACTTCCGGTGTATTGCTGGCCTTAACCGAGAAATAGACATGATCTGTGCCAAATTCCCGGCGGAATAAGCGGGCATTGGTACGCAAGACTTCTGCATCCATCCATAAAAAAGGCGTTTTATCCAACCCTGCTTGTGCCACAGCAGCGTGAATTTCTTCCAGTGTGTGCAGCTTCATAATACCGTTATTCCTTTCCACACATTCCCGCCAAACAGCCTGCGGAAAAACTTTTTGCATGATTAGACCGTACACCTCGCCATGCTCGGTGTACGGTCTAATCACATTATTCATTTACAAGCTCACCCGCGTGGCTGCTGCTGGGTGATGCAGTGGATATTGCCGCCACCCAGGAGGATCTCGCGGGCATACACGCCAACCACCTTGCGCTCCGGTAACAAAGCCTGCAATTGTTCCAGGGCAATTTTATCATGCGGGTCATTGAAGATTGGCACAATGGCCCCGCCGTTGACCATCAGAAAATTGATATACGATGCTGCCATGCGGTCACCCTCCAGGCGCGGCATGGTGCCGTCCACCGAGTCCACCCCACCGCTTTCTTCGGCAGTGATCAGGATCGGGTCAGGCTGGTGGATCTTGTGCACTTTCAGTTGGCGGCCCTTGGCGTCCACCGCTTGGCTCAATCGCTGAAAAGCATCCAGTGAAATTTCATACTGCGGGTCATTTTGGTCATCCGTCCAGGTCAAGGCCACCTCGCCCGGCCGCAGGAAGCAACACAGGTTGTCCACATGGCCGTTGGTCTCGTCGTTATACACGCCTTGTCCCAGCCAGATGATCTTGTCCACGTTCAAATATTCGATCAAAGTTTCTTCGATCTCGGTTTTGGAAAGCTGTGGGTTGCGGTTTTCGTTCAGCAGGCATTCCTCGGTCACCAGCAGGGTACCCTCGCCATCCACGTGAATCGAGCCACCTTCCAGCACCAAAGGAGCTTTATAACGATCGTTGCGCTCAATATTCAGCACCTTCTGTGGCACAAGGTCATCCTGATCCCAGGGGAAGTACAGGCCGCCAATCAGACCGCCCCAGGCGTTGAAATCCCAGTCCACGCCGCACACCCCGCCCTGATCATCCACCACAAAGGTTGGTCCGCAATCGCGGATCCAGGCATCATCACAGGACATCTCCACCACCCTCACCTCTGCGGGCAGTTGATAACGCGCATTCAGGAACTGCCCGGCAGACACCCCCATGCTCACCGGCTCAAATTCGGCAATGGCCTTCGCCACCGCGGTGAAAGTCGCCTGAGCAGGTTTGGCGCCCAGCCGCCAGTTGTCGGTACGCTCCGGCCACAACATCCAAGTCTGGGTATGCGGCTCAAACTCACCCGGCATGCGATAGCCGTCCTGCCGGGGTGTTCCATTCAGCAATCTTGACATATATACTCCTCTTAAGAAAGGGTGCGGGAAGATGTACCGGCCCTCAATCATTGATATCGTCTTTTTCAGGCTTTTTGTCTGCCGGCTGCCAAAACGAGAGCCTCGCCCACCACAATGGTGATCAGCAAGCCGATCAATACCGGGAGTGCATAGGCCCAGTCAATCGGCTCCCCCGGCACCCAGATGAAAAATACAATCGCCTGCACAATAAAGATCATGCAAATCACCACCATCACCCACGCCAGACCCTTACCGCCCGGCACCCGGTAAGGACGTTCGCGGTCGGGGTCGATATGGCGCAGCCTGAGGAAGGCAGGGAACAGCGCCAGATACGGCAGCAAAAGCGCCATCGTACTGAAGGCGAACAACGTCCAGAATAATTCTTCTTTCGTCCCGGCCATGAAGCCATACACCACGATCACTACCGTGGAGATGATGCCGGTCAGCACAAATGCGCCCACTGGCGATTTATTGACCGGGTGCAGCCTGCCAAAGAAAGCCGGCAGT
>JAGVAB010000021.1 GCA_020060485.1 Anaerolineales bacterium | reverse complement strand
CAGAGTGTCCTCCGTTTGGCAAGATTGTGTTGTGGTGACCCATTCTTACCAATCAGAGGATTTTTTGTCAATCATTTTCAACTAGCATAAGCCCCTATTTGTGAAAGCCAGCATCGCGCCATCTGGTGACCAGGCTAACCCACAGTGACCACCATGTTCCGTTAATTGGGTAGTTGTTTGTTGAGCGATATTCAGTATCTCGATATGCTGATTTTCATAAGAAATATGGTTGGCGTATCCTGTACCCACTTTATAGGCAAGGTAGCTGCCGTCTGGGGATAGCGTTTCTGAGAAAATGGGGTCCAATCCCTGATGCCAGTCGGGCGGCAGATATTCTGTTAAAACATTCCCATCCAAATCCAACCCGACGATGCTTTTGTTTTGCAGTTTCACCAGTACTTCACCGCTATTCTTGCGGATGGACAACAGTTGGGGACGGCGTTCTTCGGGCAATAAATTTTTGGTTTGACCGGCAGCCATATCTATGAAGTATATAGCGCCGGAACTTTCCTCGATGAAGATATAGCTTTCATTCTCATCTGTAATAATTTCCAGAATTGGCAAAACTTCCTGGGTGCTTGTCGCGGTTACTGTTGGGGTGGGCAATTCTACTGGTTTTATGCTTTCGGTTTCCAGAATTAATGATGGAGGAGCAGAGGTAACTGAGGCAGTTAAAACGGGAAAAGGTGTTTCCTGTTCTGGAGTTTGAGGCGTGCAGGAAGTAACCAGGCATAAAATCAATAGAGCCGAAAAATATTTGATAGGAAAATTGTGATTTTGCATGTTATCCCCGTATGATTGTGAGGGTTTCTTGCTGTTGTGTATGAGTTCTTTTTGGCATGAGTTTTCCTTTCTTGAATTAACCCCCAAATTTAAAGTATCGATTTCTCAGTATAACTTGTTCACCGTGCTGGTGCTGCCGTCCACTGTTCTTTGGAGCCGTCCGGGGCAGCAGGTTGCTACGCCTTTCACCATGGCCTTTGACCTTATTGCCATCACCGTCCTAAGTTCCTTTCATAATTTAATACTTCTTATTCACTTGAATTCTCAATTTTATGACTCCGCTCTAGTTGAATTTGCTCTAAAAAAGGATTATTGTATCCATTAACTTTGTACCAATACAAACCATCAATTATTCTAATTCTCCAACTCGAATACCAAAAATCTTCTAACATGATTTGTTTCTCATTTATCCAGGGATCAAAACCTTCCCGAAAAACAACAAAACCTTGGAAAGAAGGTTCAAAGCTCCCTCCCCAACTTTCTAGTAAGACAGCATTTTCTAAAACCAACACTTCTCCTTTATGGACTGTCTTAATCATTTGTGGAATCTCATCTAGAGAACGAGGATTATTTAGAGGCGTTCTGTGAACAGTTCCAAAATGAGTCATGGGCTCATAAATATCCATCAAATTTCTTGATTCAACCAATACGCTCGTTGGATTAGAATTATGCATACGAGTGATTTCCCCAAAAGTTGAATAATGTTGCTTAGGCACCATGCTAATACATATCAACAATAAACCTAAGACTACATATTTCCATTCATGTCTTTGGGAAACAATGGATCGAATGATCTGTACAAAAATTAAAACAATTAGAAGGATGCGAATTGGGAGCATTAATATGAGAATGTCAATGAAAGCCCAATGCTCAAGGGAATAACCATCGAGGAAATATCCCACCATTTCAACAACTGTTGTAGCAACTAATAGTTTTAGAAATGTTTGTATTGAATATTTCTTGAACATGCTTTTTTCCTTTTATCCCTAATACTCTGGGAAAGTGTGATAAGGATATGCCTGCACTCCCCGTATAGTCCATTCTATAACCCCACCGCTTGGAGGATGGGTGTATTCTTTATTCTTCCAATATGTTACTGCCGCAATTGCTCCCAGAACGCCTTCACCCGATGCAGCAGACCACATGCCCTGGGCTGTATAATTTATTAAACTCCACAAGGTCCGTTTAGAGTACCTGCGAGGGTTCTTTTTGAATTCCAAAATGGCGTATCATACAGCTCTCTATAATGACACTGCCCATCGTATAGAACTTGTTGACCGTGCTGGTGCTGCCGTCCACTGTTCATTGGAGACTTAATAGGGCCTTATGCTAGTTAGGAAAAGCTAGAGCTTTGATCTGAAGGAAATTTGGCTTACCCAACAAGCGATTGATGTAAATGCACAACGTATGAGCCGCAACCTTCGTAGTAGGCGAGGGCGTCCCGGTGGGGATCGGCGTGGCTGCACTGTCCGTGACGATGATCGCATCCAGATCATTGATCGATTTTATTTACTATCCAGCGTAAAGCCTTTTCATTTCAATGTCGCAATATTATTAAAATACTGAATTATCATACCTATTCCTAAACGCCAACAAGCCGCTAGTCCTAGCAGGCCAATAAATACTGCAATACTTCCACGAATGGCCAATAAGGCAATAACTATCTCTTTTTCAATGATTGTCACAAGAAAGCTTAAACTTGCGATAAGAACAGAGATTCCAATTAGCAAATCAAAGAGATACGGATTATTGGCACCAATTTGAAATGACTCATCTACTATTTGAAATATCATTAAAATAACAAAAGCTATTGCAATAGGAAAGCCTTGAGCAAATATAAAGGGCATTTGAATCGTTTCGTGGTTTAATAATTCAAATTGTTTTTTTGCCTTCATAACAACACTTTTCACCTTTCCCAATAAAGAAATATCCGTTGAAGAACAGGCTCTGTCATAATTTATGCGCAATAGAAATTCGATTATTCATCATCTAACAACCTCTTCATTTTCAACACCTCTTCTTTTCTTTAATGCAATTTTGTTGTTAAGGTGCTTGAAATACAAAATGGGTAAATTCAAACCACTGCATCGGCAATAATCTTTCTCTGTTTGCCCATCTATATCAGATTTACCGTATTGTCTTTTCAAATTTCTTTATGGTTATTGCATTAATTAACCATCTTGAGTATTTCCCAGCCAAAATAGATTACAGAAAACACGCCGCCAATTAACCAACGCCGGGCATATATTTTCATCCGTTGTTTATAAACAGATATCGCGTGATTTAACCTTTTTTGTTTGCGTTCTTTTTTCATTGGCAACAATTTATAAAGGAGAAAAAAAATTTGAAAAGTAACAAAATACTTTTCTCTATCAAAAAAGAGTATTTGAATACTGTACCATAGTTCGATAATTGCGATTAAAAAAAGAATTGGGGCTAAAATGACCTCACCAGGAATGATAATAGTCATTATCTATTTCTCCATTTTGGATTTTTCAGAAGTGAAGATGAACTTTCTTTTGGGTGAACGATCACCCTGGAGAGAAAAAAACTTTCTCCTGATGAAAACCAGGCGCTGCCTGGACTTAAGAACTTCCCCGCAGATGCTCCTGTCGTAACCGCTCCACTGCGGCGGCGACGTCTTGCACCTTTTTCAACTCTATCACCTCAGCCTGCGGCCAGCGCTGGCGGGCTTGCTCGATCAACTCCGGGCGGATGACAACCAGCGCCAGGCGGTACTGCCTCCCGTCCAGCAGGTGCAGGCCAGAGACCCAGCCCTCACCCTTGGCCAGTTCAAATGGCCCCAACTCATCAATCACCAGCAGGTCGCAGACGGTAATGGCGGCCAAAAGCTGCTCGCCCCAGGCCAGGGCTTCCTGGTCAAAGATCCAGTGCGGTTTCCAGTCGGGGTCATAGGGGCTTTCATCGGTGCATACCGCTTCAGGCCGCTGACCGGGCAAAGGCCACCAGGCCATCTGGCGCTGCTCGGCGCTGCGGATGTCCTCGATGAGGATGGCATTTTTCTGTCCGTCCTTGAATTTGGCTGGCGAAAGCACCCCCGCCGCCTGCCACCCCAGGCTTTCGGCGGCGGCGATCATCTGGCGGCAAAGGCTGGTCTTGCCGCTGCCGCGCCAGCCGGTGACGATCACCAGACTGGCTTCAGGCTTCATCACGGCCGCCTTTGCGGTGCAGGTTCTCGTGTCCCCACAGGGCGATCAGACGACCGGAGACCTCGCTCACTTCAACCGGTACGCCATAGGTGACGGTCAGGCGCTCGCCGGTGAACTCCTCCTCGATCGGCCCGGCATGCTCCACCTTGCCGGCGCGCATCAGCACCAGATGGCTGGCAATGGAAGCGGCCACTTCCGGTTCGTGGGTGGTCAGCACCACGGTGATGCCTTTGCGGGTCAGGCTTTGTACCACGTCCATCAGGCGCAGTTTGTTGCCCAGGTCGAGGTGGGATGTGGCTTCGTCCATCAACAACAGGCGCGGCTGCTGGGCCAGGGCGCGCGCTACCAGCACCAACTGTCTTTCCCCGCCGCTCAGGGCGGTGACCCGGCGGTGGATCATGCTGCCCAGGCCGACTGTTTCCAGGGCTTCGGCTGCCAGTTCACGGTCCTGCCTGCCGGGCATGGAGAGCGGTTTGAGGTAAGGGGCGCGCCCCAGAAGGACGTACTCCAGCAGGGAATAATCAAAGGACACATGTTCGTTTTGCGGCACCAGGCCAATCCACTGCCCCATTTCACGGCGCGAGTAGGCGGCCAGCGGTTTGCCGTTCAGCAGAACCCGGCCGCGCTGCGGCACCCGCCAGCCCAGGGCCAGATAGAGCAGGGTGGTCTTGCCCACCCCGTTGGGGCCGAGGATGGCGGTTACCGTGTTCTGTTCCACGTCGAGCGAAAGCTCATTCAACACGGTCTGGCCGTTGGCGTCATAGGCAAAGGCGATCTTTTCGAAGGACAGCAGCACGTTGTTCATTCTCTCACCCGCATCGATTGGGAGATCATCAAGGCAATGAACAACAATGCCCCGATCAGGGAAGTGAGGATGCCCAGGGGGATTTCGCCGGTCAGCAGGGTGCGGGCGATCATATCGCTCAACATGGCAAAGCTCCCGCCGATCAGCATCGAACCCGGCACCGTGTAACGGGTATTGGCCCCAAACAGGCGCCGGGCGAGGTGCGGCACGATCAAACCGATCCAGCCCACCATGCCGGCTACCGAGACCACCGCCGCCGTGGCCGCCACCGCCGAGACTAGCAGCAGGCTGCGCTCGCGGCCGGGGGTCACGCCCAGTGAAAAGGAGATGGTATCGTCCAGCGAGAGCAGGTTCAGCCGCCAGCGCATGCGATAAATGATGAGCAGACCCGCCAGAACAGGGATGAGGATGCTGCGCACATCCGGCCAGGTGATGCCGGACAGGCTGCCCAGCAGCCAGAAGGTGATCTCTGGCAGCTGGCTGAGCGGGTCGGCCATGTATTTGAGGATGCCCAGACCGGAAGAAAACAGGGCCGAGATGACAATGCCGGAAAGCACCAGGCGCAGCACCCAGCCGCCAAAGCGGATGCGCCGCGCCAGCAGGTACGAGCTGCCCAGGCCGACAAAGGCAAACACCAGGGCCAGGCTTTGTGTGGCGGCGGCCGAACCACCCAGGGCAATGATGCTGAAGGCCGCCCCAAAGGCCGCTCCCTGAGAAACGCCCAGAAATCCCGGTTCGACCAGGGGATTGGCAAAGATCATTTGGAAAACATTGCCCGCCGCCGAGAGCGACATGCCCAGCAGCAGGGCAGTGATGATGCGCGGCAGACGTAAATTGAGCATCAGCCGCCGGGCCAGTTCATCCTCGGACAGGGTCTGGAACGACATCAGCCCCAGGCGCGGGTAGCGGCCGAGGAACAGGGAAAAAAGGAACACCCCGGCCATCAGGCCAAACAGGAGCGCCAGCAAGCGCAATGGATGTGCCCGCAGGCCGGAGTGTTCTTGGTGAGCAGTGTTGCGCGAGGTGTGAGTCAATACCAGCTCTCCGCCGGTCTAAGGATAATCGCCTGTGATGCGCGGCTGAATGTGCTGCAGATAGGTTGCCTCATCAAGCCCGTATAGTGTAGCATAGAATTGACGGGTTTCTTCTTCCATATTCAGGTCGGCGAACAGAGCAGGCTGGATCCTGGTGGCCAGCCAGTTCAGGCCCAGCACCCAGTGGGTGTCCGGCTGATCCCAACTGAAGTGGGCGCCGGGGAAGGCGTACATTTCACCGTTTTTCACTGCATCGAGCGCCTGCCACTGCGGGTCGTCTTGCAGAATACCCACCGCTTCAGCGACTGGTTTGTTGTAGGCCACCACGAAGATCTTGTCCGGGTTCCAGACGGCGATCTGCTCAAAGTTGACTCTGGTCCAACCATTGCCAAGTTCAATATCACGCCACACCGGGCGGCCGCCGGCCATTTCCACCAGCGAGGTTTGCAACCAGGAGAGGGGCGGAACCTGCACGGCCATCTCGCCATCGCGGTCATCATAGTAGATCAGCAGAACGGAAGGCTTGTCGGCATCGGACAGACTGGCAGTTTTGCTGGTGACCTGTCCGGCCATGCCCTGGAAGTAGGCCAGCACTTCGCTGGTGCGGGCATCATCCTGGAAGAGCAAGCCAATGGTTTGCAAGTCGCGCTGGTACTGTTCGGGTGTTTCCAGGTCCAGGTAGATCACCGGAATGCCCAGCACTTCCAGCGGTTTGCCCTGGCTTTCGGCCAGGTAGCTTTTCATCATCACCAGATCCGGTTTCAGGGCGGCGATCTGCTCGGCGCTGGCGTCCCGGTCCAGCAGGGTTTTGGCGGCAAAATTGCTGTCCAGCAGGGAGAAGATGTTCATCGAACCCTGGAAGCGGTCGCCAATGGCGATCAACCGCTCATCGGACGCGGGGAAGGCATAGATGGCGTCCACCAGTTGGAACCAGGCTCTGCCGGTCAGGACAATCCGCTGCGGGGCGGTCTCGAAATAGACCTCGCGGCCCAGGGCATCGGTCACGGTGAAGCCGGTCTGTTCCGGAGCGGCCGTTTCAGGTTTAGGTGTGGCAGGGCGATCATCCACAGTTGCCAGCGCAGCCGGCGAGGTTTGGATTTCCGGCTCGGCCGGGACGGCGGGCGCCGCCTGGGGCGTGCAGGCTGCAAGCAGCATCGCGCTGGCTATAACAAGGGTAAAGATACGGGTAAAGGGTCTGTACATGCTCTGTCTCCTGAATGGAAAGATTGTGAACCCTGGTCTCAGGGTGACGAAATGGATTGGAAACTTGCCTCTTGCTGCCAGGCGGTCTGGCATGCTATCAGCCAGTCCAGCATGGGCGCAAGCTGGCGCACGCGCAGATGCAAGGCCAGGCGGTTGTAGGTTTGTGCGGCGGGAAGTTTTTGCAGGGCATCTTCCAGCTGTGCCAGGCCGTTTTCCACTTCGGTGATCTGCCGCGCCAGGAGCTGCGGTACAAGCTGCGGACGCAGACTTTCGGCAAAGGCCAGGCGGGTGAGGAATTCGATACGGATGGCGCGCGTACTGCATCCAACGGTGGAATCAAGCCAGGCCTCGAACCGCTCGCGTCCCAGCGTGGTAAGTTGAAAATACCGCCGGGCGGGGCGGTTTTCCTGATTCTGGTCTTCACCGGAGATGACGCCCTGGCTTTCCAGGCGCTTGAGAATGTTGTAGGTCTGGCTGAGACTGATATGCCAGGTGTGGCCAAACTCCTCCACCAGGCGCTGATGCAGTTCATAGCCATGCGCCGGCTGCCGGGCCAAAAGACCCAGCAGGGGGTATTCGGGAGAGAGATTGCTGGCGGGTTTGGATGTTTTCACACATTTACCTCCATACTCACTCGGTGAGTATAGTGAGATTCGGCGGAGTTGTCAAGGAGGGAAAAGGAAATTCGGGATCAGGAAACAGGTGCAACATAAGAAATTGGGAACAACCCTGGCAGTTGATAGATGCCAATACTTTGAGACAACTTAAAAAATAGAAGCCACTGAGAGGGGGGTAGTGATCACTCTATCGCTCAAAAACAATAGCTTTTCAAGACACGCTCGACGTAGCCGCTCACGTTAGGTCATGAACGCCCGATCCAGGCGCGTAGAACGCTTTTTGCAGAATATTTCGGGCAGCGTTCAAATCCCGGTCAAGAACTAATCCACAGCACGGACTTTCATGCGTCCGCACTGACAAGTCTTTTTCCACGATTTCCCCGCGCTCGTTTCTTATCAACAAATCATATTGATTATCTATTGACAATAAAAAAACGATAATATATTATATTAACGTAATTCGTATATTATTTCTATTTCGTAAATATTCATTCAAATGGTGATTGATCAATGACCAAAAACGAAAAATTTCTACAGCTGGTTGAAACGGCCAAATCCCTGTTCTTCAAGCATGGTGTGAAACGGGTCACGGTTGAGGAAATCTGCCGGAAGGCCAATGTCAGCAAGGTGACCTTCTACAAATACTTTGAGAACAAGGAGGCCGTGGTGCGGCACATCCGCGATGATCTGATGAATACAGGCTTTGCAAAGTACGATGAAATCGTAGGGTTGGATATGCCATTTTCCGAAAAAGTAGACTTGATGACAAAGTGGCGGGTTGAATTTTTCTCTCAGATGCAAAGCGAATTCATCGAGGACATCATTTCTTTTGAAGAGACCAAGAGAGAGATGAAGAAACGCTTCATGAAGAACATACTGGCGGCACAGGAGAAGGGCGAAGTTCGCGAAGATCTGTCCCCCGGGCTTATCTGGCTGGCTGCCGAAAAACTGAATGAAATCGCGGTTGACGGCAGCTGGAGAGGCGAGGTTCCCGATTTTAATGAGCTGCACAGGCAGTTGAGGACACTGTATTTTCACGGCCTTCTGGCAAAATAGCGGCATCCCAATACTTGCTTTAGCCAATATTCAATCATTAGCGTGTGACACGGAAGGAGAATAAGCTTGGAAAAATACATTGAAGCTGTCAATTTAGTCTACCATTACGGCGATATCCTGGCTGTCAACGACATTAGTTTTAACGTATCAAGGGGAGAGATTCTCGGCTTTCTTGGTCCGAATGGGGCGGGAAAATCCACTACGATCCAAATGTTGACCGGGCAGATAACTGCCAAATCCGGCAACGCAAGAATACTGGGGATTGATGTGCGTAAATTTCCGAAGGATGTGAAGCGGCGCATCGGAGTGTGTTTCGAACAGCCCAACCTGTATGAGCAGCTGACTGCAAAAGAGAACCTGGTGTTTTTTGCGAAGCTGTTCCGGATCAACGGATTTAAGCCGGAACATATTCTGGAAAAGGTCGGCCTGGGTGACCGAATGAACGAAAAAGTCGCCAAATACTCCAAAGGCCTGAAGCAGCGCCTAATGTTGGCGCGCGCTTTGATCAACACGCCCGACGTTCTATTTCTGGATGAGCCGGCCAGCGGACTTGACCCGGTATCCGCCGAGGCGCTCCGCAAAATCATACTCGAAGAAAAGCGGCGCGGCGCGGCAATACTGCTGACTACGCATGATATGGCCGATGCGGATAAGCTTTCCGACAGGGTCGCTTTTATAACTGGCGGAAAAATCGTTGCACTGGACACGCCTTATAACTTGAAGCTCCAGTACGGCAGGCAATTGCTCTTTGTGGATGTGTTAAACGGGGACGGCAGCAAGGAAACGATCCAGCTTCCCATGGATCAGCCATCCTCGGGGGAGAAGTTGCGTGACCTGTTCGAGAACCGCAAGGTGCTTACCGTACATAGCAAGGAAGCCACGCTGGAAGATATATTCATACAGATTACCGGAAGAGGGCTTGCGGGATGATTGCAAGAACAATCCTCATTCTTTTAGGTAAGGAATACAGGCTTTTGTTGCGCAATAAAATATTCCTGATCTTCAGTTTGGTGCCACTTGCCGCGTTAATCGCCCTGCACTATGTGCTGCCAGCGGAGTTATCCCAGGAAGAGCCATCGATCGCAGTCTATTCAGAGGTGGACGCGTCCGCATTTTTCAGCGCATGGGACGAAGGCGTCGAAGCGGTCCGGTATGAGCGCATGCCGTCAGCCCAAGCGCTCATGAATTCGGTAAAAAGCGGTGGGCATACTGCGGGGATTATCATCACCGAGAAAATATTGCAGGATATTGAAGATGGCAAAACGGCAGATGTAACTCTGTATACCGTGCCCGGTTTGGCTGACGAGTATGTTCGTTCCATATCGTTCATTATAGAGATTGTGTTCAGCGAGATGACCTACCGTATGCAGGATTCTACGCTGAACATCGCAACAAAGGAGATCTTTGTCGGCGAGAATATACTGGAGAACACCGTGCCTTTCAAAAACCAGATGATACCGCTGATGGTCAGCGTGCTGCTTGTCATGGAGGTGTTTTCATTGGGGATTTCACTGGTTGAGGAAAAAGAGAGCAGAAGCATCAAGGCTGTTCTGGCGGCCCCGGTCGGCATGGGAGAATTTCTTTTGGCAAAAAACCTGGCGGGGATATCCATTATATTTCTGCAGATCCTGATATACCTTGCCGCCACTGGCGCTCTGGTTGCACAGGTTCCAGCTGTTCTGTGGGTCATTTTTACCGGTGCAGTGCTGACGACGGGCGTTTCGGCCCTGCTTGCCGCGTTTTCCATCGATATGATGTCCTTGGTATCCAAGGGCGTTTTTGCGATGATTATCATGATGGTGCCGTTGTTGGGCGTACTGTTCCCGGGGATGCTGTCTCCGTGGATGCGTGTCATTCCGACCTATATACTCGCTGACAGCATGAACCTCTTAATTAACCGCGAGGTGATCTGGCAAGAAGTCACAGCTCAGATTATTGCGCTGAGCATCACAGCGGCCGCTTTCCTGACCGCCGGGATGCTCTGTATTCGCAGGAAAATACAATGTCAATAAGAAATATTTTTTCATTGTTTCTCCACGACCTGAAGATGTGCTTAAAGAGCTTTCTTGTCTTCCAGCTGTTTTTAGCGCCGTTGAGCCTATGGTTGATCATATACCTTGTCTTCGGCCAGATGTCCATAGGCAAACCTAAAATCGGTCTGCTCGAAAACGAAAACTCCAAGCTGGTGCAGCCCTTTGTGCAAAACGCGCAAGTCAGCCGTTATCCAGCCCAGGACGATATGCTTAGCAGGCTGGAAGCTGGAAAGCTGGATATGGCAATCATACTGTCGCCCGGCTTTGATGAATTGGTCAACTCCTCCGAAGAGACGGAAATGAAAATCTTCATCGGTGGCTCATCCCCGCTGCAGCGACGCGTTCAGGCATTCATATTGCTGCAAAAGGGAGTGGTGGCATTGCAAAACAGGGAACCGGTCATAGAAATCACCACTGAGCCACTTGGCGGTGCGGACATCAAGCCCTGGTACTATCGCCTGCTTCCGCTGGTCGTGCTGATCGCCGTGATGATGGGTGGCATATTCATTCCCGCTACATCCCTGATCGATGACAAACAGCGAAAGACCTTGCAGGCCCTTCTTGCTGCACCCGTTAATACCTATGAAGTTCTATGGGCGAAAATGCTACTCGGGGGACTTGTCAGCTTTCTAATGGGGCTGATGATACTGGCGCTGAACCAGAGCCTTTCCATCAATACGGCACCACTGCTTGCCGTGCTTGCAATTATCGCGATGTCTGCTTCGTGCTTCGGTTGCATCATCGGGTTTGTCTCGAGAGATATGAAATCGGTAACAACACTTGCGCAAAGCTTGATGCTGCTGATGTATGCCCCGGCCATACTTAATCTGTTCCCGAAGACACCGGGCTGGCTCCCGAAGCTTTTTCCGACTTACTACTTCTTCTCCCCGCTCCTCAAGCTTTCCGATGGCAGCTTCAAGCCTGCCGATGCGTGGGAAATCGCGGCTTTGCTTGGTATATTCGTGCTCTTTCAGACCCTTTTGCTTGCGGTCATTCGCCAAAAGGGTCGCTTTGCAGTTCGTTCCGCGCCTGTTGCGAAGGTGAAGTGACATCCTCCCCTATCATCAGATATGGGAGGATGCGGGATCAGGAAACAGGTACAATAAGAGAAATTAAAATACCGCATTGTAGTGACAACTTCAGCCATGGTTGCCAGCACCTAATCATATTCACAAACGAGGCCCTCATGCACCCAGATATCCACCTCGAACAGGCCCGCGATGCCAGCGAAGAACTCCTGGCAGCAATGACATGCCTGATGGCACAGTTAACTTCCGCTACGCCGCCCAGCCTGAGCGAGTTGGAAGGTATGTTGAAAGCAGGAACTACCTGCCTGTTCCTGGCGCGCCGACCCAATGGAGACATTGTTGGCATGGGGGCGGTGGTCATCTTGTGCGTGCCCAGCGGCCTGAAAGCCTGGATCGAGGATGTGGTGGTGGATGAAGCTCTGCGCGGCCAGGGCATTGGCGAAGCGCTGACCCTGGCCCTGATCGGGTATGCGCGTCAGGCGGGGGTCGGTTCCATTCATCTCACCTCGAATCCGGCGCGGGTGGCGGCCAACCGCCTTTACCAGAAGCTGGGCTTTCAACGCCATGAGACCAACCTTTACCAATTGCGGCTGCGCTGATCGCAAACATCGGGTATAGGGCAATCGCATTAGGAATAGTGGCCAACGATAAGAGCGAAAATTTCAGGTGTTCCGCTCTTTTTTGCCGCCCACAATCACGACGCGACGTGCAAAAAAAACTGAATAGGGTGTGATAAAAATTTGCTGCGCAAATTTTTATCACACCCCTTTATTTTTCGACTGAGGCAAATGTTGAACGCTCAAATGCGATTACCCTGCATCGGGCAAATTACCCACACGATTTTATTCATCTGGGCGTATAATATTTTTTAATCCACAGTTACTCTATTTCCAGAATCACATCTTGGGAGTGTACATGACCGATCGTATAGAATTTGTTCGAAATTATTCCGATCTCAGCACCGACCGCGGCTTCCAGTTTGAGTTCTTTTGTGATCGCTGCGGTACCGGTTACCGGACGCGCTTCAAGCCATCCGTTACCGGTACCCTTTCCGGTGCGATGGGTGCTGCCAGCAGTGTTTTTGGCGGCATCCTGGGCACAGCCGCCGACCTGACAGAACGCGTCCGCTCGGCAAGCTGGGAGAAAGCACATGACGACGCCTTCCAGGAAGCCGCCGGCGAAATGAAGGGTGACTTTCAGCAATGCCCGCGCTGCATGTCCTGGGTGTGCAAGAAAAGCTGCTGGAATCACAAGCGCGGCCTGTGCAAAGAATGCGCGCCTGACCTGGGTGTGGAAATGAGCGCCGCCCAATCTTCGCGCTCAGTGGAAGAGATCTGGGCGCATGCCAAAATGGCGGAAGAGGACAAGAAACTGGCCGAAGGCAACTGGCGGGAGACGATCCGCGCTTCCTGCCCGGAATGCAGCGAGCCGCTCAGCGGCAATGCCAAGTTCTGCCCGAGCTGCGGCGCCAAGCTGGCGCAGACCGTTCACTGCCCGGAATGCGGCGCCAAATTGCAGCCCAATGCCAAGTTCTGCATGGACTGCGGGCACAAGATTTGACCCCCTCCCTTCCAAAGCCAGGGCTGCGCGAAAACCGCAGCTCTGTTCTTTTAAGGAGAATCACACTGCGAGGCTCCAGGGAGTGCAGGTGAGCGACTGTGGCCAAGCCGTGTTGGGGATTGCCACATCGGGTAAAACCCTCCTCGCAGTGACAAAATCTACAACATTTTAGTGTACCCGCCCGCAGCGGGAGCACTCAAAGGTTGTTAGATGGCCAACGGTAAAATAGCCCGACGGGCAGCCAGGTGATCCCATTGATCGCTGAGCCAGGCAGCCCTGGCTTTG
>JAGVAB010000126.1 GCA_020060485.1 Anaerolineales bacterium | reverse complement strand
TCCATTGTGAGCCTCCTGTTTGATTTTGGTGTTGGAACCGCTATCTTAACAGGTTGGCTCTCTTTTTGCTATCCCTCTAACAACTTTTTAGTACACCCCGTATGTCATTATAGTATTTTATTACTATGTACGTATATAATAATAAACAATTTAATGGAATTGTCAATAGGCAATTCCGGTCAATCCTAAAAAAGCCCTGTTTTGTCAAACTGCTTATTGACAAAGGGAAAAGAAGTCTTATAATAAATAAAAATGTTATTAAGTACCAACGTACGTACATAATGACAATTTCCAGCTCTCCTCAATCTCCCAAACGCTTGTTAAGCGTTCTCGGCCCAGTCGATCCTGTTTTGACCGGGGTGTTTGATGCGCATAATCATGTGTGGATCGAACGACTGCCCGGGGTTTCGGCCCAGGCACCTTTCCTGGATGATGAAATCCGCATCCGGATCGAGTTGACCGATTTTGCAGCCAACGGCGGGAGTGGACTGGCAGACTGTCAGCCAGGAGGTTGCGGTCGTAATGGTAATCGCCTGGCAGAACTGGCGCATCGTACGGGATTAATCATCATTGGCTGTACTGGTTTTCACCGTCAAATGTACTATCCCCAAAGCACAACCTTGTTTACCATGCCGGCAGACGAGATCAGCCGATACTTTATAGCAGAGATCCAGACCGGCATGACTGAAACCCTAGTCAACCCTGCGCCAGTGCGTGCCGGATTTATTAAGATCGCTCTGGAAAAATCTTTACAGAATACCCCGCAGGCAGCCTTGGAAGCAGCCATACAGGCAGCAATGGCCACCGGAGCAGCAATGGAAATCCACACTGAAAAGGGTGCTGCAGCTGAAGAGATGCTGACCTTCTGCACAGTGCATGGTCTGGCTCCGGAAAAGCTAGTGCTGTGTCACATGGACAAGCGACCAGACCCTGGACTGCATTGCGAACTGGCCAAGGCAGGGGCAATGCTCGAATATGACACCTTCTTTCGCCCCAAGTATGCACCTGAACAAAATCTCTGGCCGCTGATCCGTCACATGGTAAATGCCGGTCTGGAAGCACATGTAGCTTGTGCAGCCGACCTGGCCGAAAAAAGCCAATGGAAGCAATTTGGTGGTGAACCGGGCTTAAGTGCGTTGCCCCGGGTAATCGCACCGCGCCTGACAGACCAGGGTTATCCGCCAGAAACGGTACAGCGACTGACCGGCGGCAATATTCTCAACTGCCTTGCTTTTGCATTCACTTAAAGGAGTTCTCAATGACTGATTTACCCTTCGCTTTTACCATCCCTCTCCCGTCTGCTGTTCCAAGCCGGGTGGACAGGCATCTCCAGCGCCGTCTCAGCTCGCTGAAAGGCCAATTTTTGGATGATTCTGCTTACCATTCCCTGCTGGCCAAGGACGATCCTGTGATCTATGAGGTCTATGAAATTCATCGTCCAGAAGTAGCCGGTGAGTTGCTGCACGGGATTTCGATTGTTCATCCTGGAAAGGTTGGTAACGAATTTCACATGACCAAAGGTCATTTTCATACGCTACTGGATACCGCTGAAATTTATTACGTTCTGAAGGGCGAAGGCTACATGGTCATGGAAACCCCTGAAGGCGACAGTGCGATTGAAACCCTGGTGCCCGGCAAAGTACTCTATGTTCCCCCGTGCTGGGCCCATCGTTCTGTGTGTACTTCGCGTCAGGAAGACCTGGCTACTTTCTTCGTTTACCCCGGAAATGCCGGCCACGACTATGGCACGATCGAACAACAAGGATTTCGAAAACTTGTCATGGACGGTGTTGACGGTATTGAGATCATAGACAACCCGCGTTGGAAGAAATGAATTAGGAGAAATTCTATGGATCTCAAACAATTCCGGGTACTGGTTACCCCCACCTCGTATGCAAAAAATGACCCCAGACTAAAAACCGAACTGGAAAACCAGGTTGGAGAGGTCATCTATAATCCCGGTGGCAAGCCGCTGACCTCCAGTCAATTGCAGGAATTGCTGCCGGGGGTTGATGGCTATATTGCCGGACTGGATGAAATTGATACAGCTGCCCTGGCGGCCGCAGATCGGCTCAAGGTAATTTGTCGCTACGGGGTAGGTGTGGATAACGTTGACCTGACAACTGCTATCCAGAAAGGCATCGTTGTCACCAATACGCCAGGAGCCAATTCCACCTCGGTTGCTGAACTGGCCCTGGCCTTGATACTGGCCCTGGCTCGGCAGGTCATTGAGGCGCAGCATGCAACGCGTCAGGGCCTGTGGCCGCGCCTTGGAGGGGTCAGTCTGTCAGAGAAAACGGTGGGGATTCTTGGCCTGGGTGCTATTGGCAAACAGCTCGCCCGCCTTCTGACCGGTTTTGACTGCAATATCCTGGTCTATGATCCTATCCCGGACAAAGTTTTTGGCAAGCGGCATGGAATTATCTTTCTTCCAATTGCTGAAATACTGCCACAAGCGGACTTTGTCAGCTTGCATCTTCCTCTTCTACCTGAAACTCGCCGCATGGTTGATCAGCATTTCCTGGCAAAGATGAAACAAGGTTCCTTTCTGGTCAACACTTCGCGCGGCGAGATCATTGACGACCTGGCCCTGCTGAAAGCCCTGCAAAGCGGCCATTTGCGCGGTGCAGCGCTGGATGCCTTCACCGTCGAACCCCCGCCGACGGACCACCCCTTGCTTGCCCTGCCGCAAGTCATCGTTACCCCTCACCTCGGTGCCCAGACAGATGGAGCAACCAATGCGATGGGTCGTATCGCCCTAGATGAATGTCTGGCGGTATTACGCGGCCAACCGTCCAAATTTCGGGTCGGTTAACCTTCCTACAGGAGAAACAAAACCTATGCAATACAGTAAATCAGAAGTCTTGCAACAAGTAGAAACCCTGGGACTATTGGCCGTTATCCGCGGGCCTGAACCCGACTTAACCATACAGATGGTGACAGCCCTGGTGGCAGGTGGTGTGACCGGCATTGAAATCACCTATTCAACCCCCAATGCCGAAGAGGTGGTATCCGCTCTGGCTAGAAAATTTGGGGATAAAATTTTGCTGGGCATGGGTACACTTACCAAACCGGAACAGGCCGAATCAGCCAAAGCGGCCGGAGCCACTTTTCTGGTCAGCCCGGTTTGTGAACCAGGGCTGGTGCGCGCAATGGTGGCCAGCGGTTTGGCTGTCATGGCCGGTGCTTTGACTCCCACCGAAGTATTTCAAGCCCACACTTTGGGAGCGGATGTGGTCAAGGTCTTCCCCGGGTCACTGGCCGGTCCATCCTATCTAAAAGCATTGAAGGGACCCTTCCCTGATATTCCCATGATGCCAACCGGCGGGGTCAATGCCGATAATGTCAAGGACTGGTTCGGCGCCGGGGCAGTAGCAGTGGGCGCTGGCAGCGAACTTTGTCCACCCAAACTGGCAAAAGAAGGAAGGTTCGAAGAAATTTCCCGACTGGCAGCCAATTTTGTCGATGTCGTTTCAGAAGCGCGCCAATAACGAATGAGGAATATGATGAGTGATTTCACACCTGAAGTGATTACAAAAAAACAACCCACTTTTTATTTCATTGGTGTCACCACCCAAAAATCCTCCATCATTAAGGTCTTTCCGCGCTGGATGCAGGTTCTGGGTCGAACTGATATCATCATCGAAGGAATTGATCTGAAAATTCACGACACACCTGAATCCTACCGGGCAGTAGTAAATCAGATCAAACAGGACCCGCTTTCATTGGGTGCCCTGGTCACCACCCACAAGATTGATCTGTATCAGGCTGCCAGTGACATGTTCGACTACCTGGATCCCTACGCCCAAATCTGTGGAGAAATGTCCTGCATCTCCAAGTGTGATAGGCATCTGGAAGGCCACGCCAAGGATCCCATCACAGCCGGCTTGAGTATGGATGCCATTCTGGGGTCCAAATATTTTGGCCGCACAGGAGGTAAAGTGCTATGTTTTGGAGCTGGAGGTTCAGGAGTAGCCACCGCCCTGCACCTGATCAGCAAAACCGACCCGGCAGATCGTCCTAGCCAGTTCATTTTCACCAACCGCTCACAGTGGCGGCTGGATCATGCCCGCCAGATGGTTTCCAGTCAGAACACCGATAGCACATTTGAATACATCTGCACGGATGACCCCCATCATAATGACAAACACATGCAAAACCTGCCCCCGCACAGTGTAATCATCAACGCCACCGGCATGGGAAAAGACACACCTGGTTCACCAATCACCGATCAGGGTGTATTCCCGCAAAATGGTATCGCTTGGGAATTCAATTACCGCGGCGAACTGGATTTTCTGCATCAGGCAGAAGCGCAAAAAACGTCCCGCAACCTGACCGTCGAAGATGGCTGGCTTTACTTCCTGCATGGCTGGACACAGGTCGTTGCCCAAGTGCTGCATATTGACCTAACCCCGCAGCTATTCAAAGAATTAGCCCAAGCCGCCGAAGCCGTGCGCCAATAGTTGATATCAAATCTTTTCCTTCATTGCCTCAAGGATCAGATCACAAACTTCCTGCGGAGAATCACTAACCACCAGCAGATCCAGGTCTGCTGGTGATATTTTGCCTTCGGCCAGCATGGTGGTCCGCAGCCAGTCCAACAAACCGCGCCAGTATTGCGACCCAAACAAGATAACAGGGAAATTCCGGATCTTGCCTGTCTGGATCAAAGTCATGGCTTCAAACAACTCATCCAGTGTGCCAAAGCCGCCTGGCAAGATCACAAAAGCCTGTGCATATTTGACAAACATCGTCTTGCGCACAAAGAAATAATGAAAATCAATGGGAATCTCAACATAGGGATTGCTGCCTTGTTCAAAGGGCAATTCGATATTCAATCCCACCGATACCCCACCGCCCAGCTTTGCTCCCTTATTGCCGGCTTCCATGATCCCGGGACCGCCGCCGGTAATAACCACCAGACCGGCTTCTGCCAGCAAACGGGCAATTTCAACTGCCGCCAGGTACATGGCGTCGTTTTGCGATGTGCGCGCCGAACCAAAGATGCTCACCGCCGGCCCCAAGCCAGCCAGCGTATCAAATCCTTCAACAAATTCTGCCTGGATGCGCAATACACGCCAGGGGTCAGTATCAATGAAATGGCGGTCATGGGACGTGCGTGCCTTAAAAAGCTTCTCGTCCTCTGTAGGTTTTTGAGACCGCGTAACATCTTTTCCAGCCAAGGATGCATCCATGCTTACCTCCTGATAACCAAATAATGCTTTTCAACGATTTATCAAAAAATCTCTTCACTCCATAATGATACCAAAATATTAACATTCACCATTGGCCTGGGCTATAATACTATGCAAAGTGAACCTTTGTCTCGATATGGAAAGAATAACCGAATGATCCAGACATTACATTTACCCAACAAAAAGAATTCCAATCAGTCTGCATTACTGCCAATTGACCAGCTTCCAGAAGCACTAAAGGATAAAAAAGCATTGGTGTGGGTGGATATGATAGTTGCCGACCCGCGTGAGGCAGAGTCGATCATGCTGAATGTTTTCTCTTTCCACCCCCTGGCGATCGAAGATGCTTTACGGGAATCGCATATTCCCACTATGAACGATTGGCTGGAATATCTGTACCTGGCCGTGCATGCCGCCCCGCCATTCGACGTGGAACAAAAAGATTTGGAAACAACAGAACTGGATATCTTTTTTGGGCCCAATTACCTCGTTACGTATCACAAAGATCCCATCCCTGCCTTGCAGCGGGTCTGGGAGTATTACCAGCGCGGCGGCTATCTCAACAGCCATACCGCCGGCGGTATGCTCTACAATCTATTGGATGAAATCGCTCTGGACTACACGACGCTGATGGGCAAACTGGATGACGAGATCGAAATTCTCCAGCAGGACGTCTTAAATGAAAGCAACTATCAGAATCTGATGTATTCTATATTGGCTATACGCAACGCATTGTCCGAACTGCGGCGCGTCATCGCCCCCCAGGCTGAACTGCTCAACCGCCTGGCGCGCGGCGGTCATCCCCTGCTGCAAAAAGCCGACCTGTTCTTCTACCGCGATGTTTATGACCATTTTGCCCGCCTGCACCAGGAAGTGGAAAACCTGCGTGACATGTCCAGCGTATCCCTGGAAGTTTACCTGTCCGTCATCAACAACCGCATGAACAATATCATGAAAACCCTGACCGTCATCACCACCCTGTTCATGCCGCTCTCCTTCCTGACCGGCTTTTTTGGTATGAACTTTTTTGAACCAGTCTTTGCCAACGCATGGACCTCGCGGCCTGCCCTGTGGATCACCCTGGTCATCATGACCCTGCTGCCAGCAGCCATGTTCCTGTGGATGCGCAAACGCACCTGGTTATAGATGTTTTAAAGCAGCTGCATGGTCACAAGCGAATTATTGATTACAACCAACCTGCATTCCTCCCCGCTCTGCGCAAATACCAGCGCTATTCCGTTTTGACCATTGTTGCGTAACTTTTTCCCGGTTGTGGCGTCATATAGTGTGAATATGAATCCAACAGAACCAGACCTGCTTCGCCGTGTACATCAGTTGGAAACCCGGGCGCTGGCTGAAGTTTACGACCAGTACAGCCCCGGTGTATTTCGCTATGCGATGCGTTTGTTGGGAGATGCTGCCTTGGCAGAAGATTGTGTATCCGAAACCTTCAGCCGTTTGCTGCAAGCGCTGCACAAAGGCAAAGGCCCACAGGATCACCTGCAAGCCTATCTCTACCGCATCGCTCATAACTGGATCACCGACCAGTACCGCCGTCAGCCTCCGCCGCCTCTGGAACTGGATGAAAGGTTGACCGCAGACGAAGATACCGACCCGCTGGAAACTGCCATACAAAACCAGCGCCAGGAACGCGTCCGCCAGGCATTAAAAAGACTGCCCAAAACACAGCGCCAGGTGATCGTACTACGCTACCTGGAAGGCTGGAACGTGCAGGAAGTGGCCGCAAGCCTGAAACGATCGGTGGGGGCCGTCAAGGCCATGCAACACCGGGCAACCAGCACCTTGCGAAAATTCCTGGCCATTGAGGAGAAAGAAGAATGACGTCCAATAAAGACCACACCAAGCTGGACGCAGAACTGAAGAATTCCCTCGCAGTTCTGCAAGACATCCCCACCCGGGATGAGAAACGTGCGCTGCACGGGCGCAGCCAGTTTCTGACTGAAGCGCGCACTTTAAAACAAAGCGTAACTCCTGCCGCTGAACGGCGTCCTAATAGGTGGATGGAAAACATCCAAACCCGTTTACCGTTCAGAAAGGAAGGTGTTCCTATGTTTACTCAAATCATTTCTGCCCTGCTCATCCTCATCACCCTGGCCGGAGGCGCCGGCGCCGGCACGGTATATGCCGCCCAGTCCAGTATGCCGGCTGATGTACTTTACCCGGTCAAAACCTGGAGCGAAAATGCCCGTCTGGGACTGGCCACATCGCCGGAGAAAGATATTGATCTGCTGCTTGAATTTGCCAACCGGCGTATTGAAGAAATGCTGGTTCTGGCTGAAGAAGGCGCAGCTGTGCCTGAACCGTTGATGACCCGCCTGCAGACGCATTTGGACCTGGCCCTGCAATTATGTGACCAGTTACAAGATTCCCAGCAAACCCGTCAGCAGATCCGTCAAACAATGATGACCCAACAAAAGCTTATCGACAAAGCGCCGCAAGAAGCCCAATTGCTGCAAACCCGTGATATGCTGCAGCAAAGGATCCACCAGATCGATCAAACCCCGTTGCTGGACCCCGCCCAGGATCAAGATCAATTGCAACAACAGGATCGTGATCGTCTGCGCACCGACCAGCCTGAAGATGCCGGAAACCCGGAAGCCAATGGCTATCAGGAAGAACAGAACTCCGGCGGCCCAAACCCCAATCTGGACGCTCCCGGTCAGCAATCTGGCGGGCAAGCACCCCAGCGCACCAAAACCCCCATGCCCGGACAATCCGGCCAGCAGCAAGGCCCCGGTGGCCCAGACAGCAGTAAGGGACCAGGGAACTAAAAACGCATTTGTTCCCCAAAGTATCAACCACAACCCAGGCAGCCAATTGGCTGCCTGGGTTTTTTTCAGCAAACGTAGTTCCTCAAAACAAAAAGTTACTTTCGAACAATCGTTGCTTCAAATAAAAATGTTACCGAACGATTTTCCATAACCGGGCAACTTTCTCATCAATGCTCTTCCTTAGAGACACAGGGTTGAGTGAAACATACAGGTTAGTCAAACGCGCTTTTACCTCAAAAGAAACGGTTTGGCTGGCCATTACCCGGTGATAAGGGGTTATAGGAACATCATAATTTTTTATGATTTTACCGTCAAGCGTGTCTTTTCCGATCAACTTGAAGACAGGTTGAAAGAAGTTCACATAGAGACGTAGATCAGCATAAATCGAATTCAATAAGGCCAATTCTTGCGGTGTTTCCAGACGATCATACCCTACCGTGCGCCGCACAACAGACCAATTCTTTTGTTCAACATGCGCCTGATCATTTTTGCGATAAGGACGCGAACGGGTAAAGGTGATCTCTTCTACCTGGCAGTAACGGAAAAGGGTCTCGTTAATGAATTCACTGCCATTATCTGAATCCAGTCCCAGTAAAGCAAAGGGTAATCGGGCTTGAAGTTCCTGAACAGCACAAGATACAGCTTCCTGGGTTTTATTGGCGATCGCAAGACATTCTGTCCAGCCTGTGGCTATATCCGTACTGGTCAAGGTAAACAGGTACTGCCCTTCTACCGTCTGTCCGCAATGGGCGACCAGATCAATTTCTTCAAAACCAGGTTTTTCTTCGTCCCAGGGCGTGTAGGTACGCACAGGAATGGCTTTTTTGAGTAATGTGCCCGGCTTGGTTGTCGATATGCCTCGGCGGTTCTCAAATCGTTCTTTTTGCAATCGGCGGTCTATCGTCGCACAGCCCATTTCTAACAATAATGCTTTCACCTCGGGCTTCAGCTGTATTTCGTTGTGTCTTTCCAATACTTGGATGATTTCCGGCAAAAAAGGTTTCAACCGCTTGGAACATATCCGTCCACAAATCTCCCAAATCCGGATCAATGCATCTACAACTTCTCCATCGTATTTCTTTGGGCGTCCTTTTTTCTTCAGCGCACGAGGACCTGGCCCATGCCTGAGTAGCCGTATCGCATATTTCCGGTGATAGCCTGTTGCGGCTACGAACTCATCCAGGATTTGTTGCTTTTTCGCTTTGTTTGCTTTGAGATAGCGACCTCGTATGGATTCTGTCAATTCTTTTTTGCTGCGTTGACTCATCATATGCTCCCTCTCGGACCCCTAAATATCCGATGTAGGGTAACATTATTTCTGAGGCAACGTTAATTCCCAAAGTAAGATTTTTTTTGAGGCAATTCGCAAAGCGTAGTGTACTGGAACAAGAAGGTATAATCATGAGCAAGCCGGATAACGCAAGGAAAGCAAATACTCTTGACCTGGAAAAACTTTACGGAACTGGATGCTCGCGGCCAGCAATTATTCGATGCCGGCCAATATGACACTTTCATTGCCCTCTACGAAAGCGAGCTGGAGCATTTCCCTCAACATTTACCGCAGATGATCTACGATCTGGCGTTTGTATGCCTTATTAAAGGTGACCGGAAACGATCCATTGCCTTTCTGTCTGCCGGCCTGGAACGCGGTTATTTCTTTGCCCTGCCACCTTGGGGACTGTTCGTGCAGCAACTGGGACAGGATAAAAAGTTCCAAAAACTGCTGGCTTACAATCAGAAATTACAAGGCATTGCCCGTCAGAGCGCCCAGCCGCAATGGGTCGTGCAAGTACCCAATGGCTTTGATCCCTTCCAGAGCTATCCGCTTCTGCTCAGTTTGCATGGATACCGGCAGAACATCCAGACCATGCAACGCTTCTGGCATGCCCCCTGCCTGCAAGAAGGCTTAATCCATGCCTATCTGCAATCTTCCCAGGTGGTGGACCTGCAAAATTTTGGCTGGGACGATGACCAAATCGCCATTCAGGAGATCACCCAGATGGCGAGTGAGATCACGGACCATTACCCGGTGCAACTGGACAAAATGCTGGTGGGAGGCTTTTCGCAGGGAGGCACATTGAGCATCGAAATTGCCCTGACCCAGGCTCTACCTGTGTGTGGTTTCATTGCCCTTTGCCCGGCAAGACCCGACAGCCTGCGCCCAGAAGCGCTGATCAACATGCGTGAAATGGGCCTGAAAGGCGTCATCCTCACCGGTGAACACGACCAGGCACTGCCCAAACAGCAGGCAATGGTACGCGAATTTGAAGAAAGCCGCCTGCCCCATCTGTTCACCATCGCACCAGATCAGGGCCACTGGTTTCCCAACGACCTGCCCCACCAACTTGACCTGGCAATGCAATTCCTGCTGGAGGAAAAGTCAACTACCACCCGCTAAAGCAGGTGGCTTGTAACTGCGCTCTGCCGCAATTCTAACGATTGGTTAGCTTTGGCTTCATGGTGCGCTACGATTGGCGGGTTGACAACCGCCCGACGGGAAATATTCACCGCCGCGATGTGGTCGGCAAAGCCAGCGAACCCGCAAACCACACAGGAGAAAG
>JAGVAB010000172.1 GCA_020060485.1 Anaerolineales bacterium | reverse complement strand
ATGCGGCGCATGCCCGCCGGCTGGCGGCCAAAAAGCAGCGTAGTCAGTTGAAGCGCCAGCGGGGGGCGCAGGACTGGGAGTAAAAAGAATGACTTTTTCGGGGGCGAAAGCGTTAAAGGGCAGATCCCTTGTCTGGCTTGGCTGGCTGCTGATTCTGGCCGGTTTTGCAGCCCTGACAGGATATGGCAGCATCCATTTTCTGGATTGCGAAAGGCAAATTCATGGGCAGGTTGATTGCCGGCAGCAGATTCGATGGCTGGGTATTTTGCCCATTTCTTCGCAGAGAACTTTCCATGAAATTAGCCGCGCAAGTACTGCCATCAATTGCAATTCCGTGGGCCGTCAGAGCAAATCTGAGTGTTATTATTCCGCTTTGGTTGTTCAGGGTGCGGATGGGCCTTGCCACATCAAGTCGGATTATCTGAATACAAAAACAGCAGCAGACACCAGGAGCCGGATCAACGCCTTCCTGGATTCGCCAGACGAACATCTGCTGGTGGTGCGCAGCTATAATCTGGCCAACATCCTTCCGGGGTTTCTTTTTGTTTCCTTTCCGGCATTGTTTCTTGGGGTGATGCTGGTATTTGGGGACAAGCTTCCAACGGGAACTCAAGAATAGATCACTGTTCTGTAATCTTTTGATTGGCTTTGCTATTGACAAGCAAGGTCAGATTTGATATTATATTGCTATAATATTCTAATACTAGAATATAAGGAGAGGTGATGACGGACGATCTGCCCAATAATTCGGAGCTGGCCTTGTTGACTCTGCTGGTGGAAGGCCCGCAGCATGGGTATCAACTGGAGCAGGTGATTGAAGGGCGCGGTTTGCGCGAGTGGACAGAGATTGGGTTTTCCTCCATATATTATTTGCTGAACAAGATGCAGACGAAGGACTGGGTGACAAGCGAGATGCTGCCGGAGGAGGGCAAGCCCGCCCGCCGGGTATACCGATTGACCGAGACCGGACTGGCGGTAACCACCCAGGCAGTCAAGCAGCGACTGTCTGCCCCGCGTCATTTGAGCGGCGACTTCATGCTTGGGCTGGCGAATCAATTCTTGATCCCGCCTGATGAAAGGCTGGCCGCCATGCAGATGTATCGTGATCATTTGATGGAGCGATACACCGATGTGGAAAGAAAGTGGCAGCGGGCAAGGGTGCCTGAATCGCCGTTGACAGCTGTGGTCAACGACCTGTTTGATCACAGCCTGAAGATGATGGCAGCAGAACTGGCCTGGCTGGATGACTGGATCCAACGGAATGCGCCAGGAGAAATTTGAGATCAAAACGAAGGGAAGGTAGAAAATGGTTGAGAAAGTGGATTTGAAGAAACAGTTGAAGCAGTATTACAACCCGTCGGCCAAAGCGCCAGTGTTTGTTGAAATCCCCGCCATGCGCTTTCTGATGGTGGATGGGGCGGGCAATCCCAACACAGCGCAGGCCTATGTGGATGCCATTGAAACCTTGTATTCGGTTTCGTACACGGTCAAGTTCATGATGAAGCTGGAGCATGGCCTGGATTATCCGGTCATGCCGCTGGAGGGGTTGTGGTGGGGCACGCCCTTTGGCAAGACGCGTTTCACTGAAGCTGACAAGGATATGTTTCAATGGACGGCGATGATCATGCAGCCCGATTTTGTCACCGCGGAGCTGATGCAGGAAGGCATCCGCCGTGCGGTGGGTAAAAAGCCCCTGGCGGCGGCGGACAAATTGCGCTTTGAAACATTTGCCGAAGGATGGGTGGTGCAGGTGCTGTACTTTGGAGCGTACAATGACGAAGGCCCCACCATTGAAGCCATGCACCAGTTTGCCTTTGATCAAGGCTATGAATTGACCGGCAAGCACCACGAGATCTATCTGAGCGATGCCCGGCGCACCGCACCTGAAAAGCTGAAAACTGTGCTGCGGCAACCAATCCGCAAGAAAGAGTGAGGCATCCAGCCTCCCGTCCGAAGCATGGGGCGGGAGGTATGTTTTTCCGGGTCAAGGGCATCAAAGATTTATGTAGTACAGATCCGGGTATGATGATATCGACAGGCTCGGCTTGCGAAGAGAAGCTCTTACAGCAAATTAACACTTTTTGTTTACAATGATATTGTAGAAAAATATGATGAATTTCCAATTTTTATTGGTGGAAAAGAGGCTGCGATGGTTGAGAAAATTGTCAAAAGTGAAGAAGAATGGAAGAAAGCATTGACACCCGAGCAATACCGGGTGGCGCGTTTGAAAGGCACCGAGGCGCCTTTTACTGGTGCTTATTACCATAATAAGGAAGACGGCGTATACAAGTGTGTGTGCTGTGGGGCGGAGCTGTTCAGTTCCGAGACCAAATACGATTCCGGTTCTGGCTGGCCGAGCTTCTGGCTGCCGCTGGCAGGCGAGAATGTCAAAACCAGGGTTGACGCCAGTCACGGCATGCTGCGCACCGAGGTGATGTGCGCTCGCTGTGATGCTCATTTGGGGCATGTCTTTGAAGACGGCCCTCAACCGACCGGGCTGCGCTATTGCATGAACTCTGCATCGCTGGATTTCACACCGAAGCTGAAATTGTAACCTCGGAGAACATTCCGGTTTTTCGCAAAGTGGTGTATCCGGCAAGGTATGCAGGATGCGCCTCTTTTGTATGCCAGGCTTTAGAGATGGAGGAATAAAATGGATAAACGACAACGAAACCAGATGGGATTTTCCTTTGCCTGGTTATTGATCACCCTGCTGGGCATGTGGGCTTTTCAGTACCTGATCTACCGCCCAATGGTCATCCGTGAAGTGGATGTGCCCTACAGCCAGTTTCGCCAGGACCTGGATGCAGGTTTGATTGGCGAGGTTTCGGTTGAGGGAGATTATTTGTATTACACCTGCCAGGAAACCGGCTGCGGCGGCCCGGCAGTAGAGAAGCTGCCTGCGTCTGCGGGCGCATCCTGGCTTGAGCGCATTTCTGGCGGCGCGCAGCCAGACCAGGAACAGCAAACCAGGCCCGATGTGCGCTTCAAGGCGGTGTTGATGAATGATCCCGATCTGGTGGCCGACCTGACCGCAGCGGGAGTCGAGTTTGGCGCCACGATTGAATCACCAAATCTGCTCACCACCATTTTGGGCTGGATCCTGCCTTTGCTGCCGCTGGCGCTGATCTGGTTCTTCCTGTTCCGTCGACTGGGGCAAAGCGCATCGCCGGTCATGTCGATTGGCAAGAGCAAGGCCAAAGAGATTACCGGGGCTATGACGGGGGTCAAATATGCCGATGTGGGCGGAGCGGACGAGGTGGAAGTGGAGCTGCGCGAGATCATTGCGTTCCTCAAAAATCCGGAGCGCTTCACCCGCCTGGGGGCCAAATTGCCCAAGGGTATTCTGATGGTTGGCCCTCCCGGAACGGGCAAGACCCTACTGGCCAAGGCCACGGCCGGCGAGGCAGGTGTGCCTTTCTTTTCGATCAGCGGCTCTGATTTTGTGGAGATGTTCGTCGGTGTGGGGGCGTCCCGCGTGCGGGACATGTTCGAGCAGGCCAAGCAGAAAGCGCCGTGCATCGTTTTTATTGACGAAATTGACGCCATCGGCCAGTCACGGGCTTCGCTGGGCAGGATGGGCGGCAATGACGAGCGCGAGCAAACTCTCAATCAACTGCTGGCCGAGATGGATGGTTTCGAGGTGAACAAGGGTGTGATCATCATGGCAGCCACCAACCGGCCCGAAGTGCTGGACAAGGCTCTGCTGCGCCCGGGACGCTTTGACCGGCAGGTGGAGGTCAACCTGCCTACCGAGGATGGCCGGCGGCAGATTCTCAACATTCACACCGCAGGGGTAACACTGGGCGAGGATGTGAGGCTGGAACGTCTGGCCAAGATCACCCCCGGTTTTTCGGGGGCCGATCTGGCGAATGTGGTCAACGAGGCCGCTTTGCTGGCAGTGCGCAATCAGCAGGATTTTGTAACCATGAGCGATTTTGACCAGGCCATTGAGCGTGTGGTGGCCGGTTTGCAAAAGAAGATGCCCTTGCGCGATGACGTCAAGAAGCGGGTGGCCTACCATGAAGGCGGGCATGCCCTGGTGGCGGCTCTGCTGCCCAACACCGACCCGGTGCACAAGGTTAGTATCATCCCCACTTCCAAGGGCGCACTGGGATACACCATGCAGATGCCGGAAGAAGACCAATATCTGGTTTCGGAGGAAGAATTGAAACAGCGCATGGCCGTCATGCTGGGCGGCCGGGTGGCCGAGCGACTGGTGTTTGGCGATGTGTCCACTGGTGCCTCCAATGACCTGGAACGGGTGACGGAAATTGCCCGGCGCATGGTCACCGAATTTGGCATGACAGAAAAACTGGGCCCGGTGCGGTACGCTACGCCGGTCGGCATGGCTTATCTGGGCCTGGCGAGCGGGGTGCGCGAAGACCTCAGCCCGGAGACGGCCACTCTGATCGACCAGGAGATCCGCAGGCTGGTGGATGAGGCGCAGGTGCTGGCAACCACCAAACTGCAAGAAAACGAAGCTGCTTTGCATGAGATTGCCGAGGTGCTGCAGGAAAAAGAAGTCATCCGCGGCGAGGAGATCTGCCGCATTGTGGGCGAGATGTGCCGGGATATTTAGGCGAAGTTGATGGCATGCAGCCCCGCGCAGTTCACGCCTGCGCGGGGCTGTTTTTATCTCCCAACCCCAAATTGGGAAGGGGTCAGGGGATGGGTAAAAATGTTGCAAATTCATAAAAGATGTGATGACTTGGCTACCTGACAGTTTGACATAAGCTCAAAGCAATAACAAATTGATCTGTCATCGCGAAGCCCAAGCGCATTTCTCGGGCTGTGGCCGCAGGGCGTCCAAAACAGAGAGGGAGATTGCTTCAACGGGGCGAATTTACCGGAAGTCACCCCAAAAGGCGGCTTTTTTCGCCCCGTTTCGCAATGACAAAATGTCAGGTGGCTGGGTGATGACTAAAAATCTATGCGCCCGGCAGTGAAAATGGGAGTATAATAAAAACAGAACATAAATTCTATTTCTCAAAGGAGCAGCCATGCGCGCAAAAATTGATTTGATCTCGATCGTTACCGATCAACCGCTTGTGATGAAAGCCTTTTATCGGGACGTGATTGGCTTTGCGGTGCAGATGGAACTGGGCGAGGATTATGTGGAGTTTGAAAGTGAGGGAGTGAGGTTCGCCATCACTACCCGCGAGGTAATGACAGCCGCTACCGGCGGCTATGAAGGCTACGCTGGCCCGCGGCAGGGACAGTACTTTGAATTGGCTTTTCCCTGTGACTCGCCGCAGGACGTGGATGCCAGTTATGCGGCCATTGTTGCGCAGGGGGCGCAGCCGATACAGGCTCCGGCTGACATGCCCTGGGGTCAGCGGGCGGCTTTTTTCGCCGATCCGGATGGAAATGTGCATGAGTTGTTTGCACCGCTGAGCGAGTAGCTGCACACGCGTGCGGCCTGGCAAACGCGGCATGCGCCCCAGGTTGCAGATATAATTAGGATATGCATACAGGCGAAAAGATCATCGTGGGTATCAAGCTCTTGCTGCCCTTGCTGCTGGCAGTATTGCTGGGGCTGATGCCCCAGCCGCGAGCAGCCGGGGCGGCTTTGGCAATGGCACAGGCAGCCGAGGCCCGCAGCCAGCCCTATGCCGCAGCCGACCAATTACAGCAGGCATTATCCATTCTGCCCTGGCGGGGCGATCTGTGGGAACGGCTGGGTGAGCAGCGCCTGTCATCCCGGCAGTATGCTCTGGCAGCGCAGGCCTATCAAAAGGCATGGCTGTTGGGGAACATTTCCAATCATGGCCTCGAGCAGTTAGCCGAGGCTCACCTGGGCTTGCAGGAAGATGCCGGGGCGGCTTTGGCCTGGCAGGCGCTCATCCAGCGCGGCGGGGCAAGCGGGGAGGTCTATGTCCGTCTGGCGGCTGCCCGGCGGCGGATGGGAGACCTGTCGGGGGCGGTGGACGTTTTGCGGGAGTGGCAGGCCGCTTTCCCGCAGGATGGACGCGCCGCTTTTGCTCTTGGCACTCACTTGCTGCTGGCTGTGCCGGAGGATGCGGGTGAGGTTCTGGGGCAGGCCGCCGAACTGCAACCCGCTTACGCCAAAACGGTGGCTGCCTTGCAGGCTGTGCAGCAGGCCGTGTTGAATGCACCAGATGAAACCTACCGTTTGATGATCCTGGGGCGGGCACTGGGCCAGGCCGGAGAATGGGAACTGGCCGGACTGGCATTTGCGCAAGTAACGGAGCAGGAGCCGGAGTACGCCGACGCCTGGGCCATGCTGGGCGAAGCCCGCCAGCAGCAAGGGCTGGACGGCCGGGAAGCGCTGGAAAAGGCCCAGTCACTGGCACCCGAATCGGTGCTGGTGCGCTCCTTGTGGGCGCTCTACTGGCGGCGGCAGGCCAAGCCGGAAGTGGCCCTGGTATTGTATGCCAAACTGGCTGCCCAGGAGCCGCAGCAGGCCGTTTGGCAGGCTGAGATGGGCAACGCCTTGAGCGAGATGGGGGATATTCTTTCGGCATTACCCTATTATCAACAGGCGGCCTTGCTGGCTGGTGATGATCCCTTGTATTGGCAGATGCTGGCCCGTTTCAGTATTGACCACGGCATTGATGCGCGTAGCGTGGGCCTGCCGGCGGCGCGCAAGGTACTTTTTTTGCGCCCCGATGACCCGTCGGCTCTGGATTTGATGGGCTGGACGATGCTCTATTTCCAGGACTATCCCTCGGCGGAACGCTTCTTGCAACAAGCCATACAACTTGAAGCAGCCTATGCTCCGGCGCATCTGCATCTGGGCCAGTTGTATCTTCAGACAGGCCAATACAGGAAGGCCAGGAGCCACCTGTTGCAGGCGGTCAGCCTGGACCAGCAGGGCATCACCGGGAACATGGCCCAGCGTTTGCTGGACAGCCTGTATTAAAATCCCTCTTTTGCAACATTGGCGGCCTCAAGTGGTTCCATGGCTGGCAGAGGATCCTGCTTGCCGGAACAGACCCTTGCAGGCCGCAAACGCAGGAACGGCGGCCGAGGTAGGTTGGTTATGCGGTTTCGTATGGTTTTCTTGTGGTTGATGGCCTTTGGCCTTCTGGCACTCGCTGGCGGCTTGCTGGTCTCACAGCTCCAACCGCGCAGCGGTTTGCCCACAGGCATGTTAATGCTCAAGGATGATTTTTCCAACCCGTACAGCGGCTGGACTGTTTGGAACACCACAGAGTCGCAAGTGGTCTATCGCGATGGTGGTCTGTGGATGGCTGTCCATCGCCCGCAGCTCGACATCTGGTCGCAGCCGCAGATCAGTTATGGCGATGTGCGTATGGAAGTGGATGCAGTCAAATTGAACGGCCCCGATGAGAACAATTTCGGCCTGGTGTGCCGTCTGGTGGATGATGACAATTATTATGCCTTGCTGGTCGGCAGCGATGGCAGTGCGGCGATCTTTAAGGTCAAGGATGGCGAGATGCTGCTGCTGAACACGGCGGGAGAGAAGTCTGGCAACGTCATCCACCCTGGCGATGGGCGCAATCACCTGCGGGCAGATTGCGTTGGGCCGCGCCTGATCCTTTCGGTCAACGGACGCAAACTGGTCGAAGCGCGTGATCATGACTTTCGCAACGGCGGCGTTGGGCTGATGGCCGGTACGTTTGATGAGGCAGAGTTGCAGCTTCTCTTCGATGATTTTCTGGTGTACAATCCATAGCGCAGCCGCGCCTGGAGGTTGACAACGAATGCCGGTGGCAGGCTGACTGCTGCCGGTTTTGCTTATCAAACAATACACCGAGTTGGTCGAGGTGTCGGATTGATTTGCAGCAATTGGAAAACGAAACCGTTCAGACGGAGCGGAGATTACGGGTAGAGAAGATGAAGGTTTATCTGGATGTGGTGGGCTGCCGGCTCAACCAGAGTGAAATTGAACGCATGGCTGCCCAGTTTCGGGCGGCCGGGCATGAGATTGTGGAGGAAGCCGGGCAGGCTGAACTGGTGGTGGTTAATACCTGTGCGGTGACTGGCAAGGCGGTGGCCGACTCGCGCAAGAAGATCCGTCAATCCTTGCGGGCTGGTGCACAGCAGGTGATTGCCACTGGCTGCTGGGCCACTCTGGAACCGGGCGAGACCGGGGCACTTTCCGGGGCGGTGCAGGTGGTGATCAACGAAGAAAAAGAACACCTGGTGACCGACTTCCTGGGCCTGGCGGTGGATGACTTTCTGCCAGGGGTGATCGCCCGCAGGCCGCTGCCTGGTGCGCATAGCCGAACAAGGGCATTCATCAAAGTTCAGGATGGCTGCGACAACTATTGCACCTTTTGTGTCACCCGCCTGGCGCGCGGCGCCAGCCGCAGCGTGCCGCTGGATGAGGTGCTGGATGAAATGCGCGCCGCCCAGGCCGGGGGTACACAGGAAGTGGTGTTGACCGGGGTCAATCTGCAAGCCTGGGGTCAGGATCTGCCGGGTGGCCTGCGGCTGCGCCATTTGCTGGAGGCGGCTCTGGCCGGGACGGATGTGCCGCGCCTGCGCCTTTCCTCTCTGGAACCTTGGGGGCTCGAGGAAGATTTTTTTGCCCTGTGGCAAGATAACCGCCTGTGCCGGCATGTGCACCTGCCGCTGCAATCCGGGGCGGCAGCCACCCTCAAGCGCATGGTGCGCAAGACCAGTCCGGCCGAATTTGAGAGGCTGGCAGGCCGTGCCCGGGCAGTCTGCCCGCAAATGGCCGTGACCACCGATATCATCACCGGCTTTCCGGGCGAAGATGAGGCCGAATTTTGTGAAAGTCTGGATTTCGTGCGCCGGATGGCCTTCGCCGCCGGGCATGTATTTACCTTTTCGCCCCGGCCAGGGACGGCCGCGGCGCGCATGGCCGGAGAGGTG
Organism: Anaerolineales bacterium; assembly: GCA_020060485.1. The sequence continues at coordinate 24,862 of JAGVAB010000172.1, read as the reverse complement.
CCGCTCGAGGTGCGCAGGGAGCGTAATGCCGCCATGCAGACTGCACTGGCTGAGTCGGCGCAAACTTACCGCCAGCGATTTTTGGGGCAAACCCTGGCTGTGTTATGGGAATCCGCCCAGCCCCGGGAAGGCGGCTGGCTGTTGAGCGGTCTGACAGACAACTATCTGCGGGTGGAAGCTTTCAGCCCGTTTAATTCATGGAACACGATCCAGCAGGTGCGTTTGCTGGAAGACCGGCAGGGGCGCATCCTGGGAGAGATCCTTTCCTGATGGCAGGCGGGCCGGACGGGGTTCGAAAGGCAAACCACCGTCCGGCCATTTTTTCAACGAAGCGACACCTCGACGAACTCGGTGAGCGGCTTTGGGGATTGTTGGTTTTGCATTAAAGCGATAGCTGGTCGAGGGTTTCACGCAGGACGCGGGCTGATTGTTGCAGGCCGTGGATCTCATTTTCATCCAGTTGCAGGTTCAACATACGTTCCACGCCGCCCCGGTCAACGATGCTGGGCAGGCTGAGGTAAACATCGTCGATGCCGTAGTAGTCCTGGATGTAATTCGAGACTGACAGGACGGTACTCTGGTCACGCAGAATAGCCTGGACGATGGTTACCAGACCGGCGGCAATGGCGTAATAGGTGGCGCCTTTGCGCTCGATGATCTCGTAGGCCGCATCGCGGGTCTGGGCAAAGATGGTTTCCAGGATTTTTCCATCACAGATCAGGCCGTTGGAATTGCAGTAAAGCGGCAGGCGCATTCCGGCGATGTTGGCCAGTGACCAGACCGGCACTTCGCTGTCGCCATGTTCGCCGATGATGAAGGCATGCACCGAGCGCGGGTCAACACCAAAGTGCTGAGAAAGCAGGTAACGGAAGCGGGCCGTATCCAGGATGGTGCCCGAGCCGAGCACGCGTTGGGCGGGCAGGCCGGAAATCTTCCAGGCGATGTAGGTGAGGATGTCGACCGGATTGGTGGCGATCAGCAGCAGTCCATCTGGATTGTTCTGCACCACGCCAGTGATGATCTCTTTAAAGATGGCCGCATTGCGCTGCAAAAGATCGAGACGGGTCTCCCCGGGTCGTTGGGCGCTGCCGGCAGTGATCACGGTCACGGCTGCTCCGGCGCAGTCGGTATAGTCGCCGGCCCAGATGCGGGCGGGCTGCACCAGCGGCACGGCATGATTCAGATCCATGGCTTCCCCCTCAGCTTTGGCGGTGTTCTTATCGATCAACACGATCTCGGCAGCCAGGCCGCTGAGCAGTAAGGCGTGGGCAAATGTGGCGCCAACATTCCCGGCGCCAACGATGGCAATGCGGGTAGGGTTTTGTGGAATTTGATGCATGGGGTTTCCTTTTGTTTTTGAGCACATTCCTTGCGGTTATCAATTGCAAGACCATTATTCGGATATATTATATCAGATTTACGCAACGCCCTGTGCTGCCGGAAACGATCCTCCAGACAAGCTGGCTGCATGTTGAAAGAAGGCCTGAATTCTGTTTGACCATTATGCCGCCTTGCGGTATAATTTTTCAGCTATGGGTATTGGCCCCATCCGGCACACATTTGAGTCGGCTTGCGCCAGTTTATGTGGTGATGGGAGAGGAATCCCTCACATTACCAGATAAACAAATCGTCAAGCCGTGGTTTATTCGGATGGGAGTTTTTTTTCGACACTGATTGGCAGTGTCTCAGGAAGGATTGATTATGCCGAAGAGAACGTACCAACCGAAGAAACGCCGCCGCGTGCGTGTGCATGGCTTTCGAGCGCGCATGGAAACTGCTGACGGGCGCAATGTTTTGAAGCGCCGTCGTCTGCGCGGCCGTCACCAGTTGACCCCGAAAGCAAACAACCACGTCAAGTACAACCACTTCTAGAGCGGCCTGCCGATCCAGGCAGGGTTTGCATGGAAGGGTTGTCGGCGTGACCAAATGGTCAACTTACCAGTGATCATGGGACAATTTGAAGGGTGAAACGCAGGTTTCGCCTGACCCGTTCTACTGATTTTTTGCGGGTGCGGCGTACAGGAAAATCTTATGCCCACCCGCTTGTGGTGTTGATCGCGGCGCCCAATGACCTGGATCAGGTGCGCATTGGTGTGGCCGCTTCTCATGCCGTAGGCAATGCAATCCAGCGCAATCGGGCAAAACGCCGCCTGCGAGCCTGTATGGATGCTTTGCTCCCCGAACTCTGCCCAGGATGGGACATGGTGCTGCTGGCGCGCAGGACAGCCTGCAACGCTCCGTATGGGCACCTTTTGACTTCTCTCAGACAGCTTCTGCAAAGAGCAAATATGCTGGACCAACACAATGGCTGATGATGAAAAATATGCCAGCGAACCGAAACTGCGGGACTTTCCGTTGACCTTGTGGACAGCGCCCCGCTGGCCGGTGCTGCTATTGTTTCGTTTTTACCAGAAGGTGATCTCCCCTGGATTGCCGGCGGATACTTGCCGGTTCTATCCCTCGTGTTCCCATTACGGTTATCAGGCTGTCTATAAATACGGTATCTGGAAGGGCATCATCATGGCAGCCTGGCGGCTGCTGCGCTGCAATCCTTACAATGCCGGTGGTTATGATCCTGTGCCCTGACGCGGACAGCGCCTGGGCGGGATTTTTTCTGGAATGGATATGATAAAGATGATGACATTGAAAACAATTCAAACAAGCCGGCGTTGGGCTTTGCTGGCAGTGGCGCTGGTTGCCAGTCTGCTGTTGAGCGCATGCTCCGGTGCCGGGCGGATCGCTGCGTCAAGCTGGCCGGGTTTCACTGTGGATGGTGAGACGGTGTATGTGGCGTATGGTCAGGCCATGCGCGCTTTGAAGCTGCAAAATGGCAACCAGATCTGGCAATACCCGGTGGAAGCCGACCGGGCACTGACCTTTTTTGCCGCACCAGTGGTCATGGATGGCCGCGTGGTGGCAGGCGATTATACGCAAAACGTGTACAGCCTGGATCAGGCGACAGGCACCCTGCAATGGAAGTTTGCGGATGCCGAAAAGCGTTTCATTGCCCCTGGCCTGGTTGTAGAGGACTTGTACCTGATGCCCTCGGCAGACGGCACGCTGTATGCCCTGACCAGCGAAGGCAAGCTGGCCTGGAGCTTTACCCAATCGGATGAAGCGTTGTGGGCCCAGCCGGTGTATGACGGTGAGAAAGTTTATCTGGCTTCCATGGATCATTTTGTGTATGCCTTGCAGGTAAGTGAAAAAGCTGCCCGTTTGTCCTGGTCAGCGGACCTGGGCGGGGCGATGGTCTCCAAACCCGCACTGGGGGAAGACGGGAATCTCTATGTGGGCACAATGACCCATGAAATGATTGCTCTTTCGCCCAACGGCAAGGTGCTCTGGCGTTTTGACACCAATGGCGCAGTATGGGCCACCCCGGTTGTGCATGAAGGGCTGGTCATGTTTGGTGATCTGAGCGGTACCATCTACGCACTAAATGCAGCCAATGGCCGCGTGGAATGGACGATTAGTGTGGATGGCCCGGTGATTGGGTCGGGGGCGCTGCTGGAGGATGGGGTGGCTTTTGGCATCGAAAAAGCCGGTGTGCAGGCGATCAGTTTCCAGGGTGTGAAGCAGTGGTCGCGGGCCATTGACGGCGAAATTCAGGCGGGTTTGGTGCAGGCTGGCGAGTTTGTGCTGGTGGGCATAACCAACGGCGATCGACTCATCATCGCACTGGACCCGGCAAGCGGTGTGGAACGCTGGTCGTTCACCCCTTCCAAATAAAGGCAGGTTTCCATGTGGAATATGATTATTATTGCTCCATTTGTCAACACATTGTTGTTGATCACCAAGCTGGTCGGGAATTTTGGCATTGCCATCATCCTGTTCACCTTGCTTATCCGGGTGGTGACTCACCCTTTGACGGTCAAGCAGTTGAAGGGCACCCAGGCCATGCAGGATTTGCAGTCTGATCCGCGTTATATCAAAATGCAGGAAAAGTACAAGGACGACAAGGAAAAACTGTCCCAGGAACAGATGAAGCTGTATCAGGAGATGGGCATCAGCCCCTTCTCTTCCTGCCTGCCGACCCTGATCCAGTTTCCGATCATCATTGGTCTGTATCAGGCCGTCATTCGGGCGCTCTCCAGCACCCCGATGGAAATGCTCAATCTGACACGCTTCATCTATCCCGTGTTGAAAGACCTGGCTGGTTTGGTACCTTTGAACAACCAGTTCCTGTGGATGGATTTGAGCCAGCCCGAGCGGGTTTTCATTCCGGGATTGAATATTGGCATTCCGGTTTTGGCAGTGCTGGTGGTGATTACCTCTTATTTGCAAAGCAAACTGATGACTCCTCCGCCTTCAGCTGGCAATGAGCAGGCGGCGATGATGTCCAATATGATGTCGCTGTATATGCCGTTTCTGATGGGGTACCTGGCTTACACCCTGGCTTCTGGTCTGGCATTGTATTTTCTGGCATCCAGTGTAGTCGGTGTTGCCCAGTATGCCTTGATGGGTAAGTTGCATTGGGAAAACCTGAAGTTGTTTCAGAAACCTTCCAGTGTAAAAACGATCAGTAAGAAATAAGTGAGGGAGACTTATGACAACCGAAGACACGACATTGGAAATCATTGCACCAACAGTGGATGAAGCAATTTCGATTGGCTGCGATCAGCTGGGTTTGCCGCGTGAAGCGGTGAAGATTGAAATTCTGGATGCGGGCGGCAAGGGTGGTATTTTCGGTCTGCGCAGCCGGCAGGCCAGAATTCGCTTGCGGATCATCCGTGAAGAAGACCAGGCTGCTGAGCCAGTTGTGACAGCTGCTGCCCAACCGGCGGCTGCGTCGCATCTGGAAGCCAGCGAGGCTGCCCCTGTTTCGGTGGGCGAGTTGGACGATGAACAGCGTTTGAACATGCAGGTTTCGATCACGGTGTTGGAAGGGCTGCTGGAGAAAATGAAAGTGCATGCAGCCGTGGATGCCAGCTACGTGGACATGAGCGAGGAGAGCGAAGAACCGGTCTTGCTGCTGGACATCGTGGGCGATGACCTGAGCATTCTCATTGGCCGCCGCTCTGAAACCCTGAATGCATTGCAATACATCACCAATTTGATCGTGGGCAAGGAATTGGGTCACTGGATACCGCTGATCGTGGATGTGCAGGGTTATCGCACCCGGCGCGAGCGCCAGTTGCGCCAGCTTGCCCGGCGCATGGCTGACCAGGCCGTGCAAACCAGCCGCCGTCAGGTGCTGGAACCTATGCCGGCCAATGAGCGGCGGGTAATCCACCTCGAATTGCGCAATCACCCGGATGTGGTGACCCGCAGCGTTGGCGAAGAGCCCTACCGCAAGGTTACCATCTCGTTGAAATAGACTGGGAGCTTCCAGGCCCGGTTGGATTTCAGGAGGGTGTGCGGTCAGCGGGAAAGCCCGCCGGCAGCACACCTTTTTGAATTGGCGGGAACAGATGGTGTTCCTGCTGCCATGTGCCAGACGAAGGCATGGTTTATAATGAGAGTACATGCAATCAGATGAGTGATTTAACACACTTTTAAGTAGAGGTGTAGAGATGCGCGCAGTGGATATTATCATCAAAAAACGGGATGGTCAGGAATTGACCAGCGAAGAGATCCGGTTCTTCATCGAGGGATTTACCAATGGAACCATTCCCGATTATCAGGCATCGGCCTGGGCGATGACGGTGATGCTGAATGGTATGAGCGACCGCGAGACCACTGATCTGACCCTGGCCATGGCCCATTCGGGGGAGATGCTCGACCTTTCTTCGGCGGTGGAGATCGCCATTGACAAACATTCCACTGGCGGGGTGGGCGACAAGACCACCCTGGTGGTGGGACCGATCACCGCGGCCTGCGGCTTGCCGGTTGGCAAGATGTCTGGGCGCGGCCTGGGCTTCAGCGGTGGTACGCTGGATAAGATGGAATCGATCCCTGGTTACCGCTGCGACCTTTCGCAGGAAGAATTTCTGGCTCAGCTCCGCGAGTACAAGATCGTGCTGACTGGCCAGAGCGCTGACCTGGCCCCCGCGGATGGCAAAATGTATGCCTTGCGCGATGTAACCGGCACGGTGCCTTCCATGCCTTTGATCGCCTCCTCGGTCATGAGCAAGAAAATTGCCGCCGGGGCGCATGCCATTGTGCTGGATGTCAAGCTGGGTGAAGGGGCTTTCATGGCAAATCTGGAAGATGCCCAACAATTGGCCAGGATCATGGTGGCGATTGGAAAATTGAGCGGCCGGCGGGTGGTGGCTTTGCTTTCGGACATGAACCAGCCGCTGGGCGAAGCAGTCGGCAACGCGTTGGAAACCCGCGAGGCGATTGAGACTCTGCGCGGCGGCGGTCCGGCTGATTTTCGCGAGCATTGCCTGGTGGTTGCCAGTCATATGCTGGTGCTGGGTCAGCGGGCAAAGAGCCTGGATGAAGCCCGTCAGATGGCCGAAGCGGTTTTGCAAGATGGCCGGGCGATGGAATTCTTCCGCACCCTGGTGCGTCAGCAGGGTGGTGATGTGAGCTATGTGGACCAACCGGACAAGCTGCCTAAAGCGAATCTGGTCGGACCACTGAATGCGCCGCGTTCGGGTTGGTTGAAGGCTGTACGCGCCCGTGTGATCGGTGAAACATCGGTGGATCTGGGCGCCGGCCGGGCCAAGAAGGGCGACCTGATCGACTACGGGGTGGGCATTATTGTGCATCACAAGGTTGGCGACCGGGTGGAAACCGGTGATCCATTGTTCACCATCCATGCCAGTGACGCGGCCCACCTGGCCCAGGCCAAAGAACGCCTTCAGACGGCTATTGAATGGAGTGACACAGCCTGTGAGCCGCTGCCCCTTTTCTATGGCGTGGTGGAACAGCTATAAAGCATCAATCACCATCTTGAAACCGGAAATTCAAATTGATTTTTTTAAGGTTTCGTGAGATAATTTGTCCATCTTTGCAAAGGCGATAATGGAAACGAGTAGGTTTGGCGGCTGCTGTCAGCGAATCCGGGTGTGGTGAGAGCCGGAGCAGGGCCGGGAGCCGAAAATCCTTCCGGAGCCGCAATCTGAACGCAGATCACTTCTGCCAGTAGGTGCGCCGCAGTCACCCACCGTTATCCGGGTGCAGGTTTATCTCTCTTTGGGATGCGCCTGAACGAGGGTTCGCTTTATTGCGAAAATCGGGGTGGTACCGCGGGAAATTCAATCTCGTCCCTGAAGTGGGACGGGATTTTTAAATTAATAGGATGCAGGCTGGATGGCTGACTCACCATTACGGCTGATCAGGAGGCAGGATGTTCAAACCGGTTTCACCAAAACTGAACGTAACAATGATGGAAGAAGGTGTGCTGCGCTTGTGGAAGAAGAAAGACGTCTTTCACCAGTCGCTCAAGCTGCGCGAAGGCGGCCCGGAATATATCTTTTATGAAGGCCCGCCGACTGCCAACGGCAAGCCCGGTGTGCATCATGTGCTGGCGCGGGCTTTCAAGGATATCTTCCCGCGCTACAAGACCATGTGCGGCTACCATGTCAGCCGCCGCGGCGGTTGGGATACCCACGGCCTGCCGGTGGAGATCGAGGTGGAGAAGAAGCTGGGTTTCACCAACAAGCAGCAGATTGAGGATTACGGCATCGCCGAGTTCAACAAGCTGTGCAAGGAATCGGCTTTCACCTATATCCAGGAATGGGAAAAACTGACTGACCGCATTGCCTTCTGGGTGGATCTGGATACGGCCTATGTCACCTATAAGGATGAATATGTTGAATCAGTGTGGTGGATCCTGAAGCAGCTTTGGGAAAAGGATTTGCTTTTTCAGGGCTTCAAGGTCATCCCTTACTGCCCGCGCTGCGGTACGCCCCTCTCGGATCATGAAGTGGCTTTGGGCTACGATGAGGCTGTTGATCCTTCCATCTATGTGCGCCTGCCCCTGATGGATGAAGAAGGGACTTCGCTGCTGGTTTGGACCACCACCCCGTGGACCCTGCCGGGCAATGTGGCTGTGGCTGCCCACCCGGATTTTGCCTATGTCAAGATCGAACGCGAAATGCCTGAAGGCGGCCGCGAACGTTTGATCCTGGCCAAGGATTTGCTGCCGGCTATCTTTGGCGATACGCCCTACACCATTCTGCAGGAGATGAAGGGCAAGCAGCTCAAGGGCTTGCGCTACAAACCACTTTTCACCTTTTTGCCGACCGATAAACTGGCGCATTATGTGGTGCTGGCGGACTATGTGACCACTGAAGACGGCTCCGGCCTGGTGCATATTGCCCCGGCTTTTGGCGCGGAGGACATGGAAGTCTCTTTGGAAGAAAATCTGCCCATGTTGATGACCGTTGCCCCGGATGGCACTTTCATTTCTGAAGTGCGTCCCTGGGCAGGCATCTTTGTGAAAGACGCTGATCCGCTCATCATTCAGGATCTGCAATCGCGCGGCCTGATGTTCCATGTAGGCCAGATCACCCACACCTATCCTTTCTGCTGGCGCTGCTCCACCCCGCTGCTGTATTATGCCCGGCCGACATGGTATATCCGCACCAGCCAGTATAAGGACCGCATGGTGGCGCTCAACAAGCAGATCAACTGGTATCCAGGACATATCCGTGACGGGCGATTTGGCAACTGGCTGGAGAACAATGTTGATTGGGCCCTGGGGCGTGAGCGTTATTGGGGCACGCCTCTGCCGGTGTGGGAATGTGAAGACTGCCACAAGCAGGTGTGCGCCGGCTCCCGGCAGGAGCTTTCCGAGCTGGCCGGCAAGGACCTGACTGGTCTTGACCCGCACCGCCCCTATGTGGACGAGGTGCATTTCGAATGTTCGGAATGCGGTGGAACGATGCACCGCGTGCCGGAATTGATCGATGTGTGGTTTGATTCGGGTTCCATGCCGGTGGCGCAGTGGCATTATCCTTTTGAGAATGTGGAGAAATTCAAGGAACAGTTCCCGGCAGATTATATCTGCGAGGCGGTTGACCAGACGCGTGGCTGGTTCTATTCCCTGCATGCCATCAGCACCCTGCTTTTTGATGAGGTGAGCTTCAAGAATGTGATTTGCCTGGGCCTGATCCTGGATGGTGAAGGCCACAAGATGTCCAAGAGCCGCGGCAATGTGGTCGGCCCGTGGGATGTGATTGATGCCCACGGGGCGGATGCGATGCGCTGGTATCTGTACACGGCCAGCCCGCCCGGCCAGGAGCGGCGCTTCTCCAGCGATCTGGTGGCGGAAGTGGTGCGCAACTTCACCTTGACCCTGTGGAACACCTATTCTTTCTTTGTGACCTATGCCAACCTGGACGGCTGGAAGCCGGATGCCAGTGCCAAACTGGAATACAGCCCGCTGGATCAGTGGCTGCGCTCGGCGCTGCATGCCCTGGTGCGCGATGTAACCCAGGCTTTGGAAACCTATGATGTGCTGGGTGCCACGCGCCCAATTGAAGCCTTTGTAGACCAGCTTTCCAACTGGTATCTGCGCCGCTCGCGGCGGCGCTTCTGGAAGAGCGAAGCTGACGGCGACAAACAGGCTGCTTATGCCACTTTATATGAAGCCCTGGTCACTGTGAGCAAGCTGTTGGCCCCCACTATGCCTTTCCTGGCCGACGAACTTTTCCAGAACCTGGTGCGCTCGGTGGAAGAGGGTGCGCCTGAGTCAGTACACCTGGCGCTTTGGCCGAAGTTTGATGCGGCAGTGATCGACGAAAAACTTAACCAGCACATGGCGCTGGTGATGAAGCTGGCCTCTTTGGGCCATGCCGCCCGCAACAAATCAGCCATCAAGGTGCGTCAGCCGTTGGCCGAGGCGGCCTTCTCGGTGGGCAGCGCCGAAGAGCGCGAGGCCATCGAGCAATTCGCCGACCTGTTGATGGATGAATTGAATGTGAAGAAGGTCAGCTCCCTGCACAAGGCAGCAGATGCAGTGGACTATGCTCTCAACCCGCTGCCCAAGCAATTGGGCCAGAAATACGGTCGCCAGTTCCCCGAGATCCGCAAGGCCATTCTGGAGATGGATGCCGAAGTGGGTGCCCTGAAACTGCTGGACGGGCAAAGCCTGTCAGTGGAAATGGACGGCCAAACCCTGGAGATCCTGCCGGAAGAGGTGGAAGTGCGCGCCCTGGCCCGCAGCGGATTTGAGGTGGCCTCGGAAGGCGCATATTTGGCCGCCCTGGTGACCGACCTGACGCCCGAACTGGTGCAGGAAGGCCTGGCGCGCGAAGTGGTGCGCCGGGTGCAGGATCTGCGAAAACAGGCTGATCTGGATATTGCTGACCGCATTCATCTATATTACCAGGCGACGCCTGCGCTGGCCGCGGCCATCGAAAACTATCGCGACTATGTGATGGGCGAGACCTTGACTGTGGAATTGCTGGCAAAGCCAGCTCCGCAAGGGCTGGCGGCCGCTGAAGCTGCTTTTGGCGAGGAGACCATTCAGGTGGCGCTGGAAAAGGCGAGTTAGACGAGTCGTTTTGGAGAATTTCATCAGGCTGGCATTTGCCAGCCTGATGGTGTATATGGTTAAAGTGCAGGGGCAAGGAGCGCCTTGTCCCTGCGAGTGATAGCAATGATATGGATGATGTATTGATCGTGGAGAATGCAAACCTTCATGGCTGCTGAATTTCCCTGCCTGCCGGGATCGTATGCCCTTTTCCTGACACTGGATAAGACTGCTGAGCTGTCCATCGGTAAACTGGGTGGATTTGTTTTTCCGGCGGGGGAGTATGTCTACACAGGCAGCGCACATGGGGCGGGAGGATTGTGCGCAAGGCTGCGCCATCACCTGCGTTCAGCGCAGCGCCCGCACTGGCATATCGACTGGCTGCGGACGAAGGCCGTCGTCGGCGGTGGGGTTTATGTGGTGCAGGGGGAAGGGATGGAAGGCGGCATACCGCTGGAATGTGTTTGGAGCCAGGCACTGCTGGAGCTGCCTGGAGCATCTGCGCCGGTGAGGGGTTTTGGAGCCAGTGATTGTCACAGCGGGTGCGAGGCGCATTTGGTGTTTTTTGTGCAGCCGCAGGATTTGTTGAAGCCCTTCATGCAGGTTGCGAGGAGCAAGGTGGTGCTTTGGACAACTTCCTGATGCCTGGTTACCTCCTCACTAAAACCCAACGCTCTGCCAGCCGGGAAGTAGATTACAATTGGGAGAACCTGATATCATGGAGGCTGGATTGAAACAGATTGCTAAGAATTATGGACTTCTGGTGCTGATCGCGGTGGTAATCATCGCCCTCGATCAATGGACCAAGTCGATCGTGCGTGCCAACCTGGTGCTGGGCGAGATGTGGATGCCATGGGAATGGTTGAGCCCGTATGCGCGCATTGTGCATTGGGCCAATACCGGCGTAGCCTTCGGCATGTTCCAGAACATGGGTACGCTGTTCACCATTTTGCCTTTTATCGTTTCCGGTTTGATCATTTATTACTATGCACAGATTCCGCAGCCCGATTGGGCTTTGCGCACTGCCTTGAGCTTGCAGTTGGGCGGGGCAATTGGCAACCTGATCGACCGCCTGACCATCGGGCATGTGACCGATTTTGTTTCGGTGGGGAATTTCCCTGTTTTCAACGTAGCCGATGCCAGCATCACCGTTGGGGTTGGCATTCTGCTGCTGGATATGATCATTCAGGAACGGAGGGAGAAGGCCCGCCAGGCTGCTGCTGAAGCTGATGCCCCGGCTGACAGCGCGGCTGACCCTACATCCGCTGATGGAGCGTTATCCTCGTGAATGAAGAACAGCATATCCTTTTCACCTATGATGGGGAATTTGCCTGCCGGTTGGACAAGGTTCTGGTGGAACGATTGCCAGAGCTTTCCCGCTCGCGCTTGCAGGCATTGATCCGTGACAGCCTGGTGATCGTGGATGGGCTGGCAGTTACCAAAACGGGGTACAAGCTGGAAGGCGGGCAAAGCGTTGCCGTGACCATCCCGGCGGTGGTTTCCACTGATCTGGTGCCAGAAGAGATCGCCCTGGATATTGTCTTTGAAAATGATGATCTGCTGGTGGTCAACAAACCGGCCGGCATGGTGGTACACCCTGCAGCCGGGCATGACCACGGCACGTTGGTGCATGCTGCCCTGGCACACGCTCCGCAGATGGAAGGCATCGGCGGTGAACACCGGCCGGGCATTGTCCACCGTCTGGATAAGGACACCTCAGGCCTGATCGTACTGGCCAAGAATGACCGCGCCCACCGCTGGTTGCAGCGCCAGTTCAAGGACAGGCTGGTGACAAAGGTCTATCTGACCCTGGTGGACGGCCAGCCGCCCACGCCGCGCGGCCGGGTGGAGGCCACCATCGGGCGGGACTCAACCCAGCGCAAGCAGATGGCGGTGGTCTCGCCCAGCCGCGGCCGCATGGCGGTCAGTGAATATTTCACTGAAAAGCAGTATGCCGAACATACCCTGCTGAAGGTGCAGATCCTCACCGGACGCACCCATCAAATTCGCGTGCACATGAACTTTTTGGGATGCCCTGTGGTGGGCGATACCCTGTATGGCCGCCGCCATCCCACCCTGCCAGTCAAGCGCCAGTTCCTGCACGCTGCTCATCTGGAGGTCCGCCTACCCGGAGAGGATGAGATGCGGGTGTTTGATGCGCCCCTGCCGGAGGATCTGCAGACGGTATTGGATGCCCTTGCGTAAAGTAGACGAAGAACGAGCCTGTACAAGGGTTCGTTTTTTTCATTGGTGATGGAGGAGAAAATGAATTTCATTGATCTGCGTTCCGATACTGTGACCCAACCCACCCCTGCCATGCGCGAAGCCATGGCCCGCGCTGAAGTGGGAGATGATGTGTTTGGCGAAGACCCGACGGTCATCCGCCTGCAAGAAATGGCCGCCGAGCGTCTGGGCCAGGAAGCCGGTTTGTTTGTGGCGTCGGGCACAATGGGCAACCTGATCGCGGTGCTGGCGCACTGTGGACGCGGGGATGAGGTTATCATGGGCGATCAGGCGCACACCTTTGTTTTCGAGGTGGGCGGGGTGGCTGCCTTGGGCGGCGTGCATACCCACACCATCCCCAACCAGGCGGATGGCAGCCTGCGCCTGGAGGACATTCGCGGCGCAATCCGCTCGAAAAATGTGCATTTTCCAGACACCAGATTGATGGTGTTGGAGAACACGCAGAACCGCTGTGGGGGCGTGGCTTTGTCGACTGCGTATAGCCAGCAGGTGGCAGATCTGGCGCACGAGCATGGACTGGCCCTGCATTTGGACGGGGCGCGGGTGTTCAATGCGGCGGTGTACTGGGGTGTGCCGGTGAAGGAGTTGACCGGAATGTGCGATTCGGTCACGTTTTGTTTGAGCAAGGCGCTGTGCGCGCCAGTGGGGTCGGTGCTGTGTGGCTCAAAGGATTTCATCGCCCGCGCCCTGCGCATCCGCAAACAGTTGGGCGGCGGTATGCGCCAGGCGGGCGTGCTGGCTGCGGCGGGCATCGTGGCCCTAGAGGAGATGGTTGACCGGCTGGCAGAGGATCATCGCCGGGCGGCAGTGCTGGCAGAGGGATTGTCAAAGTTGCCCGGGCTGGTGGTGCAGAAGAAAGAGCATGCCACCAACATGGTCTTTGCCGGGCTGGCGGATGAGGTTCCGTTCACTGTTTCCCAGGTGGCCGGGAAAATGAAGGCCGAGGGCGTGCTGGTGCAGGCCGCCGGCCCGCGCCTGTTTCGCATGGTGCTGCATTACTGGGTGGATGACGGCGGGGTGCAGCAAACACTGGCGGCATTCAAGAAGGCGCTGAGTTAGAGGGCCTCAGGAGATGGATTTTCCTCCCGCGGGGCTGGAACTCGCGGGAGGTTTGCTTTTCGGGAATTCGTTTTAATTGTGCTCTCGTGCTTGACTGGTAATTTCGAGCGCAATACAGGCAAGAATCAAAGGAGGACGCACCATGAAATCTTATCGCAAGGAACTGTGGATGAATATTGCCACCCGGCGGGAGTTTGTCAATATTACTTCCGAAGTAATGGATTGCCTGCGCGAGAGCGGTATTCGTGAAGGGCTGGCGCTGGTGAATGCCATGCACATTACCGCTTCGGTGTTCATCAATGATGATGAATCCGGCCTGCATCAGGATTATGAAGACTGGCTGGAGGAGCTGGCCCCGCACGAACCAGTGAGCCATTACCGCCATAATCGCACCGGCGAGGATAACGGCGACGCTCACCTCAAACGCCAGGTGATGGGGCGTGAGGTGGTGGTGGCGGTAACCAATGGCCGCCTGGATTTCGGCCCATGGGAGCAGATCTTCTACGGCGAATTTGACGGCGGCCGCCGCAAACGTATTCTGGTCAAGATCATTGGCGAGTAATTCTGCTGCTTGCTGCGAACGGATCAATTCTGGTTTGGTGTGAACCTTTTTGCGCTGTTCTACGTAAATTAAGATGAAGTGGTTTTGTTGAGTGGATCATCAGGAAAACAATTTTGAGGTGTCATAATGACCAAGCGCCAAAGAATTCGCAGAACCTTGTTGTTTATCTTGTTAATCGTTTTTCCTCTGACGATCAATTATTATTCCCCCTACCTGATCATCGATGCCGCCATGCAGGGCATCGCCAGTTTCAGCTTTTTGCTGTGGACGACCTGGCTGGTGACCTCGCTGATCTTTGGCCGCGCCGGCTGCGGCTATTTTTGTCCGCTGGGGGCGGGGCAAGAGACGCTGCACGCCATGGGCGAGAAGCCGTTGGTGCGGGTGAAGTATATCAGGGTGTTAAAATACTTGATCGCCGCGGTATGGGTGGGGACGATTATTTTTGGCTTGATTTCTGCTGGCGGGATCCAGTCTGTGCAGCCTTTGTATAACACCGAGAATCTGGTTTCCATTGACAGTATCTATGGAAATATTCTGTATGTGATGGTACTCTCGATAGCCCTGCTGCCGGCTTTCTTTATGGGCAAGCGTGCCTTTTGCCATTATTTTTGCCCGTTTGGGGTGTTGAACATTGCCGGTTCAAAGCTCTCCAGGGTACTGCACCTGCCCATGCTGCACCTGGAAAGCGATACAGGGAAATGCACCAAATGCGGCACATGCAGCAAGGTGTGCCAGATGAGCCTGCCGGTGAAGGAGATGGTGCAGGCAGGGAATATGGTCAACACGGAGTGTATCCTGTGCGGCCAGTGCGTGGACAATTGCAAGTTTGATGCGATTCACTATGCCTGGAAGCCGGAGAGAAAAACGGCTTCATAAATTTTCAATGGTTGCACTTCGGTCTATCGGTTACTATGGTGATGTAAATAAACTTTCCCGCTGGTACAGACCAGCGGGAGGTTCGCGTTAAAATGCACCTTGAGATGGCGGGCATGACTTTTTGCAAAGCTGCGGCACGGGTTTGATTTAACCCATTGTTAACCCGGCGATGTGCGCGAAGTGAATGAAAGCGGGTAAAATGGACAAAAAAGATGAACGAATGGACATTGGATCATCAGGAGATGTTAAAAATATGAAAAAGGAACAGGTGCTCATTCTTTGCACGGCTAACTCTGCCCGCTCGCAGATGGGGGAAGGTTTGCTGCGCAGCATGGCGGGCGAGCGCATGGATGTTTTCAGCGCCGGAACGTTGGCCACCCGGGTCAACCCATTGGCGATCGAGGCCATGCAAGAGATCGGTATTGACATTAGCGGCCATACTTCCAAATCACAGGATCAATTTCTGCAAAAAGAATTTGACTTTGTGATCACTGTTTGTGATAACGCCAACAAGAATTGCCCACGCTTCCCCGGTTCTGGCGTGCATTTGCACTGGTCTTTTCCTGACCCGGCTGCGGCAGAAGGTGGGCATGATGAACAGCTAGCCGCTTTCCGTCAGGTGCGGGACGCCATACAAGCGCGCTTGCGCACCTGGCTGGACGAGGAAAAGGACACGACAGATTATTCCAGTCTTGGGCTTCAACTTTCGTTGTAGAATGGTTTTTCTGCTCATGAGAACGCCGGCGCTGTTTTTCTGTAAGCGCCGGCGTTTGGTTTTTTGTCATACTGCAGACTGAGCTTGTCGAGGTGTCGGTTTGATTACATGCAGTACCGGTCAATAAGCTTTTCAGGAAAGAATTAAGGACATTTCACTCGTCTATATAAAGGATGATGCCGATGCTGGATAACCTTGGTGTTTTGATGATTCGTTCTTTTGCTACTCTGGGAGCATCCTTTGGTGGTGGTATTTTGGCTGCTTCATTTATTGGGTGTTTGGGGATTTGCAGCCTGGGTTGTGTGACTGGCTTTATGCGCGAGATGAACCTGGAATACCTCTATGAGGATTTCAACATCCCGTAGCCTTAAGGCAAAGATTCTGAAAAATCACTGAAATTGTCGTTGTTCAGGAAAGACCTTTTGCATTCGTGCGGAAATGAATTCTTCAACCTTAAATGGGGGAATCCACGGTGTGCCGTTGTGGGTGGATGAGAGGAATTTTTCAAAGGCTGTGGATTTCGTGTTTGCAAGGATGGAGTTTAAAACCTGGATCAGATACCTGGCGTCTGCTTCGGTATTCTCGAGACCAAAGCTGACCCGTACCATTCCCGGCACAATCTGCATGGCAATGCGGGGAAAGACCTGCACGGCTATGTCTGCCACCCGTTGACGAAAGGGGTGAATGTGCAGCAGGTGTTTTACGATGGGATGGGCACAGAAACAGCCAGTGCGCACGCCGATGCCGCCCTGCCAGGCCAGCAGGTGAGCGACGAGGTTGTAGGGGATATTGTCCACCTCAAAGGAAAAAACCGTCCCGCGCCGGGCAATCCTGGGCGAGCCAGGGGCGCTGACGCCATAGAGCTTCAGGCGTGGTTCGGCTTGAAAGGCTTGCAAGGTTTGGCGGGTCAAATTCTCTTCTTCGGCGGCGATCAGGTCCAGGCCGATGGCTTCCAGCAGGAGCATGCTTTTTCCCAGGGCGGCGATGCCGGCTGTGTTCTCTTCGCCGGACTGTGCGGCTTCTTTCAGGGCATGCGAAGGGGGGATCAGCCCTTTGCGCAGGATCAAACCGCCGCTGCCAAAAGGGGCGTACATTTTGTGGCCGGAGAAGGCCAGACAGTCAATGCGCATAGCCGAAACGTCGATCGGGCGGTGGGCAGCCAATTGGGCGGCATCCACCAGCAGGAGTGCCCCGTGGCGGTGGACGCGTTCGGCGATAACTGCCAGATCGTTGAATGTTCCCAATACGTTGGAGGCCCCACATAGAGCAACCAGTCTGACACCGGCTTCCCCGGAGGAGGGCTGGCGCAGATGGTTTTCCAGAATATCGAGGTCAAGGAAGCCTTCCGAGTCCACCGGCAAGCGGAAGAAATCAATCCCGGGTTGATAGCGCCAGGGCAGGTCGTTGGAATGGTGCTCTAGCAGTGTGCCGAATACGGTTGTTCTACCCCGCTGCGGGCAGGATTCACCCAGCAGTCGGGCCGCGAGGTTGATCGCTTCGCTGGTATTGGTGGTGAAGATGATCTCATATTGATCGCTTGGAGCATGGAAGAAGCGGGCGCAGATGTCCTTGACGATATTGACGACCCCGGATTGAATGGCTGGCGAAGCCTGCCAAGTGCGGCGGGCGGCCTGCCAGATGGGTAGAAAAGTGGGTGTGGAAGCGGCGTTGTCCAGTTGGATGAAATCCCGCTCTCCACAATTGGTGGGAACGGACAGAGCCTTGCCGGGTTGGGTGTTTTGTAGTTTTTGCCAGAGTTGCATGCCGCGCAGGGATAGCAGGGGATCATCGAAGAGGATTTCCTGGGCCGTGGCAATCTGTTCTTGGCCGGGCAGAAAGCAATTTTTACCGGCTTCACGCGAGATTTGCAGGGCACGCGCCAGAAGGATGGCATGCAGGATGGGCGGCGTGCCGGTTTCGAATTTGTCGGGTGGGGCAGCCCAGACCACTGAATCGAGGGAAACCATTTTTACCGTGCCGCCGCCGGGTTGCAAGGGGGCGCCGCCTGGCAGGGCGCGCTTTCTAACCGCCAGGGCACAAAGCCCAAAAGGCAGATGCAAATCTTTGCTGGAGATGCAGGCCCAGTCATGGGGGTTCAAGACGGCTTGCATCTGCCGTGCCTGGGCTGGACCGCAAAAGATGAGGACGTGGCTGCGTGCGGAAAGCCCCAGATCGTCCAGCACCATCTGCCGGGCATGTTCATACAGGGCGGTGGTTGCCAACGAGAAATGCCCGCTGCCGCGGTGTACATTGGCGTAGGTTTCCGCCGCGGCCAGACCACTGGCCTCGAGCTGCTGGATGGGTTTCATCAGGTTATGGCGCATTGCCTCATTTTCAAAAATGATTTGCAGAGTGTTCTGCCGTATGCATATTGTACTATGGCGACAGGTCGGATTGATGGATGTATTTGTGAGCCTTTGTGGTTTTCCATGAAAGAGGATTTTGGAAGTGGTATTTTCGGCACGGAGCCTCAGAGAGACTCCTGCCAAAACCCTCCTCCACGGCAAAACCCAGAAGCCCGATCTCAGTTCCCAAATCGGACAAAATCAGGTAAGATAGCTTTGAAACGCGGAATATCAAGCGCGGTACACCAAATAAAAAACAGACAGGGTAAAAGCAATGCAAAGGAAACTAAAGCAATGAGTCTGGAAATCTGGATCATCTTTGGCACACTGGGTTTGACTCTGGCGTTATTCATCATGGGGCGCTGGCGCTATGACCTAGTGTCGATGATGGCTTTGCTGGTTGTGGTTCTGACTGGCCTGGTGCCGGTGGAGAGCGCCTTTTCGGGCTTTGGCAATCCGGCTGTCATCACCGTGGTGGCTGTGCTGGTGCTCAGCCGCGGTTTGCAAAACTCTGGCGGCATTGAATGGATTGGGCAGAAGCTCTCTGGCGTAAAAGGCGGGCTGATGATCCAACTGGCTGTGCTGACCGGTTTGATTACCGTATTGTCTGCGTTCATGAATAATGTTGGTGCCTTGGCTTTGTTGCTGCCAGTGGTTGTGGAATTGGGTCGCAAGAAGAATATCCCCGCTTCCTATTTGCTTATGCCGCTGGCATTTGCCTCGCATTTTGGGGGCATGATCACATTAATTGGTACGCCGCCCAATATCATCATTTCTTCCTACCGCCAGCAGGTTCTTGGTGAACCATTTGGTATGTTTGATTTCACGCCAGTTGGCCTGGGTGTGGCTTTTGCCGGTGTTCTTTTTTTGGTGCTGTTGGGCTGGCGGTTGATCCCGGAGCGGCGCGGCAAGACTGCGGCAACCAATCTGTTCGAGATTGAAAATTATGTGACTGAAGTGCAAATTCCTGAAGATTCGAGCCTGGTGGGCAAACCATTGAAACAAATCACCGATTTCAGCAAAGCAGAAACGGTCATCATTGGCCTGGTACGCGGCCGCGAGCGGCGCATGGAACCTTCAGCGCGCACAATTCTGCGCGCCAACGACATCCTCATTCTTAGTGCAGACACAGAGAATATCAAGAAGCTGGTCGAGAATTCCGGCCTGGAGCTGGTAGGCAGCAAGGAGATCAGCAAGGACGATCTGGAATCGGATGACGTCTCACTGATCGAGGCAGTCATTTCGCGCAGTTCCTCCATGCCGGGCGGCACCGCCCGTAGTCTGAATCTGCGGGCCAATTATGGTGTCAATCTGCTGGCGATCTCGCGTCAGGGTCAGGTTCTGCGCAACCGGTTGGACAGTATCCGCTTTCGCAGTGGTGATGTGCTTCTGCTGCAAAGTCACACAGAGCGATTGAAAGAAACGGTTGAGCAGTTGGGCTGCCTGCCATTGGCCGGGCGCGGTTTGCGCATTGGGTCATCAAGGCAGATGTTGACCATGCTGGCGATCTTTTTGGGGGCCATCCTGGTCACGGCTTTTGGGTTGCTGCCGGTGCAGATTTCCTTTGCGGCGGCTGTAGTGCTCATGATCCTGTCCGGAATCGTCACCCTGGGAGAAGCTTATGCCAGCATTGAATGGCCGATCGTGATCCTTCTGGGAGCCATGATCCCGGTTGGCGAGGCCCTGGAGACCACGGGCGGGGCGCAACTGATTGCCGGTTCACTGGTGCAGGTTTCGCAATATCTGCCGGTGGCCGCCACGCTGGCAATCGTCCTGATCGTTACCATGTTTCTGTCTGATCTGGTCAACAATGCCGCTGCGGCGGTTTTGATGACCCCCATTGGGATTAACATTGCCCAGGGAATGGGGGTGTCGGTAGATTCCTTCCTGGTGGCAATCATTATCGGTGTTTCGTGCGCTTTCCTGACGCCGATTGGTCATCAGTCCAACACGCTGGTGATGGGGCCGGGCGGTTACAAGTTCGGCGATTACTGGCGGATGGGACTTTTGCTGGAAATTGTGGTGGTCATTGTGGCCGTGCCTTTGATCCTGTTTTTCTTTCCTGCTTGAGGATTGCGATATCTGCTCCGCTGGCCGGCCAGGTGTGGTTCTCTCATGAACCATTCATGCCGGGTAAGGGCTGCAGAAAATTGCGGCCAAATGGACGCACTTGACATCTTGCGGTTGCCTGAATAGAATGAGGTTGGGGTTATTCATGCCTTTTCAGAAGCTTTCAGGTTAATTGCAGCCTGAGAGAGGGATTGGAGGAAGGTGCCTTATGAAAGACGACGAAGGATTGCAATATCATCTCAAGGTCAGGCCGGGGGACGTGGGGCGTTATGTGCTGTTGCCGGGGGATCCGGGACGGGTAGAGAAGATCGCTGATTATCTGGATGATCCGCAATTTGTATCTTTTAATCGCGAACACAAGGTGTTTACTGGCTCGCTGTTGGGCGAGAAGGTCTCAGTGGTCTCAACCGGCATGGGCTGCCCTTCAACTGCCATTGCAGTAGAGGAATTGGTGGCGGTGGGTGCAGATACCTTCATTCGCGTAGGTACTTCCGGGGCGGTGCAACCAGATTTGAAGCTGGGTGAAGTAGCTGTGGTGACTGGCGCCATCCGCGATGAGGGCACCACCCCGCAGTATTTGCCGATTGAATATCCGGCGATTGCCGATATCGAGGTGGTCAATGCCCTGGCAGAGGGTGCAAAAAGAGTGGGCGCATCCTATCATCTGGGCGTGACGCATACCAAGGATTCGTTCTATGGCGAGATCGAACCAGACCGGATGCCATTGGCGAACCACCTCAAGGAACGTTGGAAAGCCTGGGAAGCGGGCGGGGCGATCTGCTCGGAGATGGAAGCTGCGGCAATTTTCATCCTGGCCAGCATTTACCGCAAACGGGCCGGCGGGGTGATGATGATCATCGGCAGCGATACGGAAACGCTCTTGAAAAAGCCACATGACCCCGATGTGATGATCCATGCTGCCATTGAAGGCATCAAGATCCTGATTGAGCAGGACAGGGCAAAAGCAGGCGCCGCCTGACTGTGGTGAAATGGAGGCCCTGCTATTCCGGGCAGGGCCTTTTCTGTTAAAATTCCAGGCGTCGAAGCATGCTCTGCACCAATAGATTAAGGCTGACTGACGGGTATGGAGGTGACCGGGATGATCTATGTTGATAATGGCAGCACGACCGACCCGCGCGTGAATCTGGCGTTGGAAGAATATTTGCTGCGCCATCTGGAAACGGACGAAGACATTTTGCTGTTCTATATCAACGCACCGTCGATTATCATCGGCCGCAACCAGAACACGCTGGAAGAGATCAACCATGAGTATGTGCAGGCCAATGGTATCCATGTGGTGCGGCGGCTTTCGGGGGGCGGTGCTGTGTATCATGACCTGGGAAACCTCAACTTCAGTTTCATTACCAATTACGAGGCCAGCAATTTTCGTAATTTTCGTAAATTCACCAAACCGGTGATTGAAGTCTTGCACAGTTTGGGCGTGATGGCTGAACTGAGCGGGCGCAATGACATCCTGGTTGCAGGGCGCAAGATCTCCGGCACGGCCCAGTACAGCACATCCCGGCGCATGTTCAGCCACGGCACACTGTTGTTTGATTCACAACTGGAGCATGTGGTCGAGGCATTGAGGGTGAAGATGAGCAAGATCAGCTCCAAGGGCATCAAATCTGTGCGCAGCCGGGTGGCCAACATCTCGGAATTCATGCGTGAATCAATGACCATTGAGTCTTTTCGTCAGCGGCTGCTGGAAGGCATCTTTGCCGGGTACAGTTCAATCCCACAATACCGTTTGACTGCCGAAGACTGGCAGGGAATCCACAAGCTGGTTGAGGAACGGTACAGCCAATGGGACTGGAATTTTGGCCGTTCGCCGGATTTCAATGTGCAGCGTACGCAGCGTTTCGCGTTTGGTGAGATCGATGCGCACATTGACGTGCAGCATGGCCGGATCGAGGTGGTGCGCTTCTTTGGAGATTTCCTGGGGAATGGCGACCTTATGGAACTGGAAGCCCGTCTGCAAGGCGTGCGCTATGATTCGCAGGCCCTGGCGGAAGCGCTGGCTGGGGTGGATGTGACGGATTATTTTGGCGGCATTTCTTTGGCTGAGTTTGTGGCGTTTCTATACTGAAAGGGTTGTGTTGAAGGATATAAAGTGACCGCCCTTGCGTTGATGGCAAGGGCGGTTTGTTTCCGTCATGGGTTTGCGTGATAGACGCTGCTCATTCTGCTTCCAGCTAGCCTGGTTCCAGGGTGGGCGGCTCGATAAATTCATTCAGCGGGGGCGGCTCTGCTGGCGGGGTCTCCTCGATCACCGGATAGGGGGTTTCAGTGGGCTGCGGTGGTTCGACCATCCAGACAGTGGTTGGCTCGGCAGGCTGGATGAGAAGAGAGGGGGGAATCTGCGGCGGGGGCGGCTGAAGCCGCCAGCCCAATTGGTAGACCAGCACCAGCTCGACTGCCAGTACCAGCAGCAGAAAAATGATTGCGCCGCGCAATACCTTTTTGCGGGTATCAGTACGCATTTCTTGCGGGCCGCCCCGCTCATGATCGATATAGGGCGAATCCTCAAATGCTATGCGGCCGGTTTCATCGGATAATGGTTGGGCATGTTCGTTTTTCCCGTTTTCGGGGATGATCAAATTTCTTAATTCACTCATGGTTTTTTCCAGCTTTCAAATCCCGTCAATTGACGTTGAAGGTGATTGTGATGGGATCACTTTTGGGGAGGTGGTAATTTTGAGAGGTGTAGGTCTTGCCGTTCACATCCATGCGGAACTGGGCTGACCCCTCGGAAAGCAGGATCGCTATTTGCCCGGCGGCATTGGTCGTTCCATTTTGCCCGGTGTATCCGCCATTGTCCCGGCGCACAAAAACTTCGGCACCTTGCAGCGGCTGATTGGATTGATTGACAAAAGTGATGGTGTATGACCGCAAGCCGGTATTGATCGTGGTTTGGGTTGTGCCAGGCAGGCTGACCTTTTCGGACCAATAGAACTGGGCCTGCACTTCGCTGCGAAATTGGTAGCTGCCATTGGCCAGATTAAACTGGGCAGCGCCGGATGCATTGGTGGTGCCCTGCTGGCCGGTGTACTTCCCGTCCTCGGTATATACCGCTACCGGCCGGCCGGACAGGCCATTGCCGCTGGCATCCACCACTCGGACGGTGAAAGCGGTTTGGTTGATCTTGATCACCCCTCTGGTGTCACTGAACAGGGTATAGGTATCAGACCAGTAGGTGCTGGATTGGTAGGTGGTGCGGAATTTGTATCTGCCAGCGCCGAGGGCGAAGGCGGCTGCGCCTGACCCATCTGTGACGGCGGAAGCATAAGCCTGGGCGCCGTTCTCATCAAAGGCATACACCGTGACTCCAGCCAGGCCGCGCCCGTCAGCATCCATTACCTGTACCGGGAATGAGCCTTGTTCAATGCGCAGTTTTCCCTGCCCATCATCCGGGACGCTGAAGACTTCTGACCAGTAGGTCTGATTCATGTAAGTTGTGCGGAATTTATAGCGGCCTTCGGCCAGATCAAATTCGGCCACACCGCTTTTGTCTGTGGTGGCTGAAAGGCCGGTATAGGCTCCGTTCTCGCGGTAGGCAGCCACAAATAAGGAAGGCATACCCTGACCGGAGGCATTGACCACGCTGACAGGAAAACTTTTTTCGGTGATGTAGATCAGGCCGTTGGTTTCCTTGGGAACCGTGTAGGAAGTTTCAGACCAATAATTTGCCGATTGATAATCCGCCCGGAATTTATATTCACCCTCAGTCAAGGGCAAGACAACCTTGCCGCTGAAATCGGTTACACCAGTGCCGCAGAAGGCGCCATTCTCACGGTAGGCCAGCACCGCTACCCCGGATTTCGCCTGCCCATCCTGGTTGGCGACGGTTACGGTAAAACCGGTGCGTTCGATCTCTATAACTGCAAAGGAATAGGTGGGGATTTTGACCTCTTCCGAGGCGAAGAATTTTCCCTGATAGTAGGCTTCAAATTGATAGGTGTCTTGCTCAAGTTCGAAGCGGGCGATGCCCATTTCGTCTGTCAGGTCATTCATGTTTTTAAACCGCTCACTATTTTGCATAACAAAGACCTGCACATCTGGGATGGTCTTTTTGTCCGAATCGATCACCACCACCGGGAAACCGCCTTCGCCATCTCCAACGGGGGGGAGATCATCTGGAGAAATGGCAGGCTGATTCATCCTTCCCAGCAGGCGGTTAAAGACATCTGCCACCGATGTGCCGGTGGCACCCAGGGCGGCAGTGGCCACCAGTGAGATCAGCACCAGGATCAACGCGTATTCCACCAATCCCTGCCCCCTGGCAGCCGGGTTTGCGGATGTGGTGCCATTTCTGTTTTTGAAGATTACCGATAAAAGCGTTTTCATGTTTTACCTCTTGCATTTTTGGAGAAGAGAAATTCAGATCGTGCTGAAGAAAATTTTCGTATGATCTAGTTTTAATCCCGAATGAGGAAAATGCCAATAAAAAGGGGGTAAAAACCCATGGCATTCTCAAGAAAGCTGACGTTTACGATTTTCCAAAACAGTGAAGGTCATCCAGGTCAAAGTAGATGCAAAATGCTGATGATAATGGATTCCTCCCCCGGCACGGATTGGATTTGTAGATCAGACTTCATAGGCCGGGGGAGGAAAAGAAACGT
>JAGVAB010000100.1 GCA_020060485.1 Anaerolineales bacterium | reverse complement strand
CGCTTTCGGTTTTCCCTGCTCGGTTCTGTCGGTCTGTTCTTTCACATTTCGGACATGTTTTCATTTCTCTATTTTAGCCCAATTTTTAGCCACTCCCCAGGCGAGTTTGCGCTTACTGCTTAATGCGCTCCCCCCGAACATTGCATTGCAGGGGGAGCGCCGGTTATCAGATTGCAGGGTTGGATTATGCGGCCACTGGGTCAATGGCTTTCGTGTAGACATCGAACTGTGGCGGGTTTTCCATGTGTTTCTTGACTGCGCACAAATTGGCGGAACGGATCAGCGCTTCGTGGTAACGCTCCGGGAAGGTGGAAGGCACCTGGATTTCCAGATCAATTTTGTCCACCATGCCGCTGAAAGGATTCTGGTGGACGCGCTGGATGATCTGGATGCCCTCACTGGGCAGGCCGCGCTGCTGGCAGAAACCAAGCACATAAATGCCGGCACAGGTACCCAACGAGGCCAGAAACGTGGCAAAGGGTGTGGGGGCAGAGCCGTCCTGATCGGTGATGATGGTATGAGGGCCAAAGCTGGCGTTGACCCGGGCGCCGCCGGGAAAATCGATTCGCATTTCCATTGTTTTTTCTCCTTGCGAGGTTACATTATGGATGGATTATTTCCGGGTTCTTTGGGAAGTGGCGTGATGTGCCAAACACCTTTCCCAGGCAAATTCCGAAGACCCATTTCTGTTGAATAGATGCCTGGGGACGAAAAAGGTTACATCGTTTGCAAGAACATCCCTGATGGTATGAATTTGGTGTGTTCATGGTTGTGTATTGATTTGTCAATGACATTTCCCTTGATGGATGTCATGGCAGGCAGGCGTGCTTGTAACCTGCTCTGGTAAGATTTGTCATGGGTTTGAGGATGTTTGCCACTTCACCTGTTCCACACCAATGGATTAATATGGGGGTTATGCTGGATAAAAAGTATTGCAATTTGCCAATCTTTCATGATCTGACCGATGACCAGTGGGATGCCCTGGCTGCAATTTTTGAGTGCAGAACTTATGCGCCAGGAGTGATCATTTTTGACCAGGGTGAACGGGCCGGGCATTTGTATTTTCTGTTGGAAGGGGAAGTGTTGATCCGTTACAAGCCCTATGACGGGCCGCCGCTGACCGTGGCGCATATTGCGCCGGGCGGTGTGTTTGGCTGGTCAACTGCCCTGGGACGGGACTGCCATACCTCGGCAGCCCAGGCCGTGGATGAATGTACGATGGTTCGCCTCAGCCGTCAGACGATGGCTGGACTGAATCAACGCTCACCTGTGGCAGGCGAAATTTTGCTGGAAAGGTTGGCTGGGGCGATTGTTCCCCAGACCAGCAGCAACGGTCACAATTATCCAAACTTCGATCATCAAATGCAAGGCCATGTGGTCACTTCGCTGCAAAAGCTGTTTGCCGAGGAGCAGGACGTGCCCACAATCTCCAAATGAGCGTCATCTGAAAGAAAGAGGTTTGTTGGGAAGTGGCGCGATGTACCAAACTCCTCTTCCACGGCAAATCCAGGAGACCCCAAAAAACAAAGCTGCGGCCAGTATCAACAGCCGCAGCTTTTGTCGTTATCAAACTGTACACCGAGTTGGTCGAGATGTCGGTTTGATTCAGTGCCGGTAAGTCTCATTCCACGAAAACTTCCACCCGTTCCCCATCTTCATCATCGTAAATATCGATCACCTGACCGGTTTCTCCCGTGCGGATGAAGGTCATCAGTTGCCCCATATCCAGTCCTTCCACTTCGGGTGAAAAACGGGCGCCCATTTTCAGACCAGCAGATACCACGCTGACTGGCAGGCGGATGTTAACCCGTGTTTTGCCGCTGTCGGTGTCGGTGACGCGTACGCGCACATAGCGCCCGCCGCCCGCAGCTGTTGGCCGGTTGGATGAAGCCGCCTGCGGCGGGGCTTCTTCCAGGGTTTCCAAAAGGCGCATGCCTTCCTCAGCAGTGATGGTGCCGTCCTGGATCATGGTGAGGATCTTCATGCGTTCTTCTGAAGTGGTCATGCAACTCCTTATACGAAAAATGGCAATCCGTCAGTTTTTATTTTACCGCAAACAGTCGCGATCAACGATTGGGAACCGAGCGCTTTTCCCACTCGGCCACGGCAGTACGGATCACCTGGGCGATGACAGGATCGGGAACATGGTCAATGCCCTGGAAAAATTCATTTCCCACCCAGACAATGACGCTCATGTTGGCGCCTTCTGTCAGGCGGATACCGCGCGATTCCAGCGTTGAGCCGGTCAGCATTTCTTGCAGGATGTTGTCAATCTGCACCACGATGCTATCCTCGATGATCTCGGGTTTCTTTTCCTGTTCCTGGTCATTGAGGATGTCGGGCAGCTTCTTTTTGGGGGCTGGCGACGGCAGGGTGATTTTCAGATCCTCCAGAGAAGGGGCGCGGGCGGCGGCAACAGGCGCCTGGCCCGGTGCTGTACTCTGGGGAAGATCTTCTCCCAGCCAGGTCAGCCACTCCCGCGCCAGGTCTCGCGACTGCTGGCGGGCAGTTGGGGACATTTGCTCCACAGATGGATAGGCAGAACCTTTGATCTCGGTGATCAGCTTGCCTTGCTCATCTTTCCGCCACAGGCAGGCGATTTCCTGAAAGCTGCCGCCGGACAGACCGGCCGGCCTGCGCGCTTGTGCTCCGGTAGAGGAGCTGACCGGGGAAGACTCGTGTTCGTCATCTCTGCGGGATGCAGAAAGCAGTGAGGTCAACAGTGCGCCAAGCAATGCGCCGATGACAAAAAATATAATGGCTAGTAAAAAGCTGTTTCCTGCTGGCATGACCATCCCTTTCTGTTTTTGGGTTCAATGGACGATATCAAAATTGGGTTTAATTTCAGTATACAGCAAACGAGGTGTGAAGGGTATGCTGATTTCTAAGAATTTTAGTCCGGGTGAACCTTGTCCGGCAGGGGCTGACAAACCGGGCAGTAATGCGTGCCGCGCTGCCCGACCAGAATGCGCTCTATCGGCGAACCGCAGGAGAGACAGGTTTCACCGGTACGCTGGTATACCTGGAAATTGTTCTGAAAGCTGCCGCCGCGGTATACCCAGTCGATGCTGGCCCCGTTGCGGCGGATGCCTTCTTCCAGCACCTGGCGGATCGCCTGCCATAAACGTTCGCTTTCTGTGTGGCTAAGGCTGCGTGAACTGCGCAGGGGGTGCAGCTTTGCCAGGTGCAGGGCCTCATCGGTGTAGATGTTGCCCATCCCGGCCAGAAAATGCTGGTCGAGCAGCAGGGGTTTTAACTGGCGTTGGTGAGCATGCAGGCGCTGGTGGAGCACCCCGGCGGTGAAGTTGTCTGCCAACGGTTCGGGGCCAAGCGCGCCGAGCAGGCTGGCGGGGTCGTTTGTCAGCCACACCCGCCCGAATTTGCGCGGGTCAATGAAGACCAGTCGCTGCCGGCTGAAGAAGTTGAAAACTGCCCGGTCATGTTTTTGCAGGGGGATTGGCGCACCCAGCGGGTCTGTGCCAGGTTCCAGGCGCAGGTCGCCGCTCATGCGCAGGTGAATGATGAGGGTATCCTGGTCGAGGTGGATGAGGAGATGTTTGCCGCGCCGTCCCAGGCTATGGATGACCTGCCCCGGCAGTCGGGCTGTAAAATCCGCCAGACCAGGCGCAGCCAAAGTGCGCGGCCAGAGCATTTCTCCACTGGCGAGGGTTTCTCCAATCAGCCTGTCTTGCAAGGAGCGCCGGATGGTTTCCACTTCGGGCAGTTCTGGCAAGTGTTCCTCCGGTTGAAGGGTAACCACCGAAGTGGTTACGACGAGCAAAACTCGTTTTCTGGACCTCCTGCAAATTCGCAACATGCAGGAGGTTGACTGACACTGGGTTTTGTTATTACTCGTTGAACATGGCGCCTACACTGCGGCCTTCGTGGGCGCGCAGGATCACCTCGCCCAGCAGCTCACAGACACTCAAGACAGTCAGGCGGTCTCCAAAGAATGATCGTTTTTGTTCAGGGATGGGCAGGGTGTCGGTGGTGATGAACTCTTTTACCGGCAGGGCGGCCAGCCGCTCGGCTGCATTGCGCGAAAGCACCGGGTGAACGAAGACCATGTAGACATCCCGCGCCCCGTGTTCCTTGACCACATTGACCGCCTGGGCCAGTGTGCCGCCGGTATCGACTTCATCGTCAACCAGCACTACATCCTTATCTTTCACATCGCCGATCAGGGTCAGGGCTTCGGCTTTGGCGTCATTGGCCACGCGCCGCTTCTCGATGAAGGACATGGGCGCATCCAGCACGCGGGCGTATTGGCGGCCTTTTTTGGCGAAGCCCAGGTCAGCGGTAACCACCACCGGGTCCTGCATCTGCGGGCGGAGCTTGCGCAGATAGGGGTTGAGCACATGCGCCCCGCGCAATACGTCGCCCGGCACCGAGAAGAAGCCCTGGATTTGCCCGGCATGCAAGTCGAGGGTGATGTAACGGTCGGCGCCGGCCACTTCGATCATGTCCGCCACCATGCGGGCGGTGATGGGCACACGCGGCTGGTCTTTCTTGTCCGACCGGGTGTAAGCCATGTAGGGCATGACGGCTGTAACCCGTGAGGCATAATCCAGACGCAGGGTCTGGATCAGGATCAACATTTCCATTAAGTTGCGGTGCAGGGGCGAGGAATGGGTCTGGATGACAAAGGAATCCTGTCCGCGGGCGCTGCTGTGCAGTTTAACGAAGAGGTTTTCATTGGGGAATTCGATGATGTCCCGCTCTTTGAGGGAAACGCCCAGGTAATCTGCAATCTTGCCTGCCAGCTCGGGGCAGGCGGTGCCTGCATAGAGCTGAATCTCGCCGTAGCGCATACGCCGTCGTTCGAACTCGCTCTCGTTTTGTGCCATCTCTTCGGTCATTTGGTTTCTCCTGATAATGCGTTGTTTTCCTGCCACTCTGAGCGCAGGATGCCCATGAAAACGATGTCGATGTATTCGCCGTTGAAAAACATGGCCTGGCGCAGGCGTCCTTCATGGACGAAACCGGCTTTTTCATAGGCGCGGATGCCGCGCTGGTTGGCGGCGTATACCTTTAAGTGTATACGGTGCAAATTCAGGGTCTTGAAGCCGTGTTTGCAGATCAGATTCACGGCTTCGCGGCCATAGCCTTTGTCCCAGTAATTTTTGTTGCCGATCATGATACCGAGTTCGGCGCTGTGGTTCTTGTCATCAAAATCAAACAGGGAGATATTCCCCACCGGCACCCAGCCGGGAGACGTGGTGATCTCGATCATCAACGGGTGCTGGCGCGGGTCCTTTTTGAGCATGTTCTCAAACCAGTTTTCTTCCTGTGCTTGCGAAAGAGGCATATCCATCAACAAGTATTGGCGCACTTCGAGGTCGTTTAACCAGGCCACAAACAGTGGCAGGTCTTCCCTTTCGATGGCGCGCAGTCGGATGCGTTCTCCCAGGATCATCGTTTCTCCAGCTTATGGATTCAGACGGTTCGGCCCGCGGAACAGATAGACCGTTTCGCGAATATTCTCGATGCCCAGCATGACCATCAGCAGGCGCGAGAGGCCCATGCCAAAGCCGCCGTGGGGCGGGCAGCCGTAGCGGAAGAAGTCCAGATAGTACTGGGTGGCTTCCAGCGACAGGCCGGCTTCGAGAGCCTGGCTGCGCAGTTTGTCGTAGCGGTGCTCGCGCTGGGCGCCGGTGGTGATCTCCAGGCCGTTGGCGATCAGGTCGAAGCTGCGCGTCAGGCCCGGGTTGTCTTCGTGGCGCATGTGATAGAAGGGGCGCACGGTGATCGGCCAGTCGATCAGGAAGACGAAATCGTGATCGTATTTCTCCTTGATGTACTGCGCCACGGCGCGCTCGCCGCCCGGGTCGAGGTCGCCCTTCTTTTCCGGCGGCAGCTTGTAGTTCACCTGTTTCAGGATTTCGACAGCTTCAGCCATGGTGATGCGCGGGAAGGGTACACTGGGCACAACCAGTTCCTTGCCGAACTGCTCGATGATCTGCTCGCCGTGGGCGTCCTTGACCCGCTGGAAGGCATAGGCCAGCCAATTTTCAAGGAAGGACATCACGTCTTCGTGGGTGTCCACCCAGGACATTTCCATGTCGAGGCCGGTGAATTCGGTCATGTGGCGCGAGGTGAAGGAGGGGTCGGCGCGGAAGACCGGGCCCACCTCAAACACGCGCTCAAATCCGGCGGCCATGGCCATTTGTTTGTAGAACTGGGGCGACTGGGCCAGGTAGGCTTTGCGGTCAAAGTAGGTCAGCTCGAACAGCTCGGCGCCGCTCTCGCTGGGCGAACCCATGATCTTGGGGGAATGGATCTCAATAAAGCCGTTCTGCACCCAGTATTCGCGCATGGCCATCTCAAGGGTGGTTTGCACCTGCCACAGCACCAGGTTCTGGGTGCGGCGCAGGTCCATGTAGCGCCAGTCCTGGCGAAAGTCCAGGGCGGGCAGGGCTTCGCTGGAGAAAGGCTCGAAGGGCAGGGGGATTTCGGCGCTGTTTTCGACAGAGATCGTTTCCATCTGCACCTCGAGGCCGCCCAGCTTGACGTTCTCGTTCTCAACCACTTTGCCGGTGATGGTCAGGGCGCTTTCTGTACCCAGGGCGGAGATCATCTCGGCCAGGGCCGGGTCGCCTTTCTTCCAGAAAGCCACCTGCAGCAGACCGGTGCGGTCGCGCAGGATGAGGAATTGCATGCTTTTCTGGTCACGCAGGGTTTGCAGCCAACCCTGCACCTTGACCGTTTCACCGATCTTTGCCTTCAAGTCGCTTATCAATGTTCGTTCCATGTGGTGTTGCTCCTTCGATAATAAGTTCAAAATGTAGATACCACTTTCGTGGTTATGGTCAGCTTGCTATGATCCAAGCAATGCTTTGGATGAGATTGCTGCGATCGTCTTTCGGTTCCCTCGCAGATGTCATGGGAGCGAGGGGAACGATTAAAGTCGTTACTACAATTGTTTGTCGTTCAGCAATCTTTCCACTGCTTGCAGCGGAGAGATGCTGCGGTTTGCCAATAATTCCAGCATCTTCTGGTAGTGTTCCTGCAAAACCATCTCCCGCCAGCGGTTGTACAGGGTGCTGCGCAGCAGGTTTTCCAACTCGTTATGCATGCGAAGCTGGTCGCGTTGCTGCCAGTCGCCGCTGGCTTTCAGGTAAACCTGATGCTGATGGATGGCTTCAGCCAGTTCTGCAATCCCCTGGCCGTTTGTGGCGATGGTGCGCAACACCGGCACCACCCAGCCGTTTTCGGTTTCGCTGCCGGCTGGGGCTGTGCCTGCATTCGGGATCAGCAGGTGTTTGCCGCGGGCATCCTCGGCCTGGCCCAGCATGGCGAGCAGGGCGCGCACCGCGCTGTCTGCTCCCGGCTGGTCGGCTTTGTTGACCACCAGAATATCGGCGATCTCCAGAATGCCGGCCTTGCTGGCCTGAATGTCATCCCCCGCGCCGGGGGCTTCGACCACCAGGGTGGTCAGTGCCAGGCGGGCGATGTCCACCTCGGATTGGCCGGCGCCGACGGTTTCGATAAAGATCGTTTCAAATCCGGCTGCGTCCAGCACCTGCACCACGGCCGCCGTGCTTTGCGCCAAACCGCCCAGCGCACCGCGTGAAGCCATCGAGCGGATGAAGACCCCTGGGTCGCCGCTCAACTCGCGCATGCGCACCCGGTCACCCAGCAAT
Organism: Anaerolineales bacterium; assembly: GCA_020060485.1. Next base: position 11,023 of record JAGVAB010000100.1, on the reverse strand, counting down.
GCCCCGCCAGTGAAGGGGCTGGTTGGATCAATTGCCACCACGGCCACTTGCTGCGGCGGGCGGCCATTCTGCGGCTGCCGAAAAGCGCGCACCAACTGACTGACCAGGCTGGACTTGCCCGTGCCCGGTGCACCGGTGACGCCTACCAGATGGGCGCGTCCGGTGTGGGGGAAGAGGGCGTTCAGCGCAGTGCGGCCCTGGGGGGTGTCATTTTCCACCTGGGTGAGCAGGCGGGCCAATGCCAGACGCTGCCCGGCCAGGACGGCTTGCACCAGTTCCATGATTTCTTAAGGTTCCGTCTCTGCTTCAGGCAATGGGTGCGCCAAGCACTTCGCGCTGGATGGTCTCGACCACGCTGCACGTGTTGGTGCCAGGGCCGTAAACGGCGCACACACCGGCCGCCTTGAGGGCAGGGATGTCCGATTCAGGGATGATGCCGCCCACAAAGACCAGTACATTGTGCTGGCCGTTCTGGCGAAGCAGATCGATGACTGCCGGGACAAGGGCCATGTGCGCCCCGGAGAGGATCGAAAGCCCGACAGCGTCCACGTCCTCTTGCAGGGCAGCCTCGGCAATCATGTGCGGGGTCTGGCGCAGGCCGGTGTAGATGACTTCCATGCCGGCATCGCGCAGGGCGCGGGCAATCACTTTTGCGCCGCGGTCATGCCCGTCCAGGCCCGGCTTGGCAACCAAAACACGAATTTTTCGTTCAGTCATGGGGGTAATTGCTCCCGATTGGCGAGAAATGGACATACAATTGAATTATACCCCGAGAATCTGCCGGGGCATGGATTTGTGTATAATGGAAAACAGTGGTCAGGTGACTGAGGAGGGAATTATCATGCATCCAAAAGCTCAGCATTATGTTCCTCGATTTTACTTGCGAAACTTTGCAAATAAAAGGAAAAAAGGGTACTTCATTTTTTGTTTTGATAAATTAACTGGTAAGACATTCAAACCCAATATTAAAAATGTGGCAAATCAGACTGCGTTTTATGATTTTCCATCAGAAGATGGTAAGAAAGTCTCTTTAGAAGAACCCCTTCAAAATTTGGAAGCAAAATCATCTGTTGCTATTCAATCATTAATTAGTGATCCTACATATATAACGTTGTTAACTAATAAAGAGGTTTTCGCATATTTTATTGCTGTACAAGAAATAAGAACATTGGTTTTCAGGAATAAGCTTGATGAATATACAAATGCTATTAATGCAAAAATCAACTCAAGCAATTTTAAAATGCCATTGCTATCTGAGGTTGAGAAAAAAGAATATCAAGCTGGTTTTTTGATTGAAAAAGTATCGATGTTAGTGGATGTTCTATTGAATATGAAGTGGCTATTGGTGATGAATAAAACAGAAACGCCTTTTTGGACATCAGATAACCCTGTGTTTAGACACAATCCATACAGAAGCAAATTTATTGGGACTACAGGGCTTTTATGTAAAGGAATACAAGTACAATTACCGATTACTCCTTCTCTAGCGATTGCTGTTTGTGATCCAAGTGAATACGCACATATTTCTGAGCAATTGACAACCAATCTTTCAAATGTTCAGTTCTATAATAGTTACCAAGTTGTGGCTTCAGGACGTTACCTTTTCTCAATTAGTGATAGTTTTGACCTTGCTCATGAAATGATCATAGAGGAACCGGAATTAGCAAATCCAGAAAGAAAAAGAATGATATCAAGGTAGCATCTTAGGGTGTGATTAGTATGGTAGGTGTAGTTGCTGCTAAGAAGTTTTGGAAAGCAAGAAATGCATGCGGCCTCTCAACAGCACCGTCCAATTGTGCAGTGGGAATTTTTTTCACAAGAGTAAAGGAAAGAATTCTGGTGGTACATAATTCTTCAATACGCAAAATGGCATTCTTGCTGCTTCTATCCCTTCTCGCAGGTTGTTCCCCTGGGAGAAGCATGGCGAAAGCGACGGAAATGCAGGCAGCTACTCCAACGCTGCCGTCAACAAACACACCGGAACTGACAGCGACAGAGGTGCCGCCGACGAATACTCCCGAACCCACATCTACTCCTGAACTGACAGATACCCCCGAACCAACCGGCTGGGACAGGTATAGACCTCGTACGATGACAGAACTTGTTGATATTGTGAAAGAGCACATTGAAGCAGATACATTTGAAGAGGCTACGATTTATCTGGAGATCGGTTCTGCGTATCAACATCCATCGCGCGTTCCCATGATCTATACTGGTGAATTTCGCCAGGTTCCAGATTTGCATCAAACAATGCTCACGCTTTGGCTGGGAACTGTTGCGCCGAACCTGACAGATGCACAGCAGAAAGAGTTGTTCAAAACAGAGGTGCTGTTCACGGATAGCGGAAATGAGTACTGGATGCCAATTCAGGAACCAGTACTTGATTATATGAAGGATGAATATAAGGCTGGGGAAGAAGTTGTTTTGTATATTTTATGGATAGGTGTGACAAAAGGAGCAGAAGCGCCGGAATATGTTTTCGTGATCAATGAATATGAATGGAAATAATCCTGTGTCCCCCTACTATAGCTGCACTGACTGCGGCAAACTCTACCGCCTGAAGATGAGCAAAGACCCGGACAACATGATGGTCTACATCTGCCGGAAATGCGGGGAGATGATCTGCAAGGACTGCCGGGATCGGACAGGGATGCAGGGCCGCCTGATGCTTGTCCGCACTGCGGCGCGGTGGATCCGTGAAAGCCGGAGCGGGTTGTGCCGGGGCAGGGAATTGGGGAAAACGATTGCAGATTTCCTGAGTTAATCCCTTTTAATGCCCCTTTTGAGACCCAAAGTTTGTATAATAAAAAAAGTGAGTGAATGGCGGGGAGCCATGCGTCTGGCATAATGGCGGGAAAATGTGGCTAGCCTACACAATATCACCATAACACAACCAAACTGGAGGGAAACCATGAAACGCGTTTTGTTTGGCACCAATGAGACACAAAAAGATGAACGGGTATCCAAAAGCAGCGGGGCAAGCGGAAAGGTTGCCTGCGTCCTGTTGATTTTGGTGATGACAGCCGTGGTGTTGGCGTGTTCCTCCGCGGCCATCCTGGCCGGCCCCACAGCCACGCCAACTGCCACCGAAGTGCCGCCTACGCATACCCCGCAGCCGACAGCAACCGAGGTGCCGCCCACTGCGACGCCCAAACCCACCAATACGCGTACCCCCTTGCCCACAAATACAGTGAACCCGAGCATTGGCATGATGTCCGACCTGGCCAAGAAACTGCATGGTGAGGGGCATCTCACTTCGACAAACGGAGTTTACAAAAGGCTGCCCACTTATGATGAAAGCTGGGCGCAGATCAACTGGTTCCAATGGCGGCCGACTGGTGAGGAGACAAATGCATTTGTGCTGCGCACCGACGTTTCCTGGGATTCGGCCAGCGACACGGCCAATCACTTTAACAGCGGCTGCGGTTTTGTGTTCAATGAACAGGACCATGATAATTTTTATATGGTCTATCTTGGTTTGGACGGTGAAGCCAATATCCTGCGGGTCAAAGGCGGTTGGATTGACGCACACTGGCATAAGAAGTATGGCAAGGTCGGCAATCCATCGGGTGGTGCAGAATTTGTGCTGGCTGTGCAGGATGGCAAATTCACCTTCCTGGTGGATGGCGAGGTTGCCATCACGGTGACAGATGCCAAGATCAACGGCAAAAAGCTGGGCTTGACCATTAATTCCGGCACCAACAAGGACTTTGGCACGCACTGCAGAATGGAAAACATTGATCTCTGGAAACTGAGATAATCCGTTTTCATTGACCACCCGCAGCGGAAAACACCAGGCGCCTTCGATGCAGTCATCCCGGGGGCGCCTGGTTGTGCAAATGTCATGGGCAGCATGCTCCTCTCTGCCGGTCGCGTGAAATCGCAAAGTAACAATTTCATTTCTTGCAGCATCGAATCAGTATGCAGCTGAATTTTGTGTGTTGAAAGGATAACCATCATGAAAGACGCAGATAAAAAAGCATTGATCGCCATCCCGCTCATCATTTTGATAGGTGCTGGCGTGGCTTTGGCCGGCAGCCAGGGCGGCGCCCAGGCCTTTGGTTTGCCCCTGTTTGCTCTTGGCGTGGCCTACGCCTTTGTGTTGAATTGGATCGTATTCATTTTTGCCTATATTTTCCAGACGGAAAGTTTCTTCGACCTGACCGGCAGCCTGACCTATATCTCGCTGACCGTGCTGGCGGTGCTGCTCAGCCCGGTGCGGGATGTGCGCTCGTGGCTGTTAATGGCTCTGGTGCTGATCTGGGCTGGCCGGTTGGGAAGCTTTCTGTTTTTGCGTATCAAAAAGGCGGGCAAGGATGACCGCTTTGACGAGATCAAGCCCTCCTTTGTGCGCTTCCTCAACGTGTGGACCATCCAGGGCCTGTGGGTGACCTTCACCCTGTCGGCAGCGTTGGTGGCGATCACCAGCGCCACGCGCAAACCGCTGGACATCTTTGCCGTGGTGGGGTTCATTGTCTGGATGGCCGGCTTTGCCATTGAAGCTGTGTCTGACGCCCAGAAGAATCGCTTCCGGGCCGACCCGGCCAACAAGGGCAAGTTTATCAATACCGGCCTGTGGTCGCGCTCGCGGCATCCCAATTATTTTGGCGAGATCACCCTGTGGCTGGGGGTGGCCATCATAGCCTTGCCGGTGCTCAGCGGCTGGCAATGGGTGGCGATGATCTCTCCTGTGTTTGTCTTCTTGCTGCTCACCCGTGTCAGCGGCGTGCCCATGCTGGAGGAGAAAGCGGACAAAAAATGGGGCGGCCAGGAGGACTATGAGGCATACAAGAAGAATACGCCGGTGCTGATTCCCAAACTTTGACGGAAAAAACGAATTCACTTTGAGGCTGCCCTGTACATCAGGACAGCCTCTTTTGATACCGATGTGCTGTATACTTAATCAGGATTTGCTCCCTTTTGGGGAATCGCACAATCAACAGGAGCGTGTCATGAAGAATACAGCACCCCGTTTGTTATGTATTTGCGCCGTGGTTCTGGTTTTGAGCGCCTGCACGGTATTGCAGCCTGACCCAACCCTAACTCCCACCCCCCAGCCGCCAACGGCAACCAGTACACCTCTGCCGCCGACGGCGACGCCTGAACCAACGGCCACCAGCAAGTCAACGACCGTGCCCACAGTTGAATTCGGTGAGGTGCAGGAACTTCCCACAGGCGGCTTCTCTTTCCGCCAGGTCAAGGGATATGATGTCGAATTCAATGAGGACAGCGGTTCCGCTGGACTGGGTGTATTTGACCCGGATGGAAAGATCATCATTTCTTTCAATGGGGTTACCACGTTTTACGGGGTTGATACACCGGAAGAGATCATTGATGAATTTCTCCGGAAATTTGAGGAGAAGGGAATCGGGGAATATCACAAGAGCCAGGCTTACCCGATCATCGTCGCTGATGTGGAAGGCATTGCTGTTGACCTGACTGGCCTGACCTTCGATCGCGAAATCGAAGGTCAGGCGATCCTGGTCATGCCTTCAGAGAACCAGTTTCTGTACGGGTTTGCGATTGGCGTTGTCAAAAAGAATGAGAATAGTTGGGAAGATCAGGGCCGGCAGTTGTTTTCGGCGATGCTGGATACCATTCAGTTTATTGCAGCCCCTGTTTTTGAAGGCAGCGCTTGTAAAGTGTCAACCGACAAAACTTATGGCTATACAGAAGACAATCCTATCAGGGTCGGCGGCGATGCGTGGGACGGTCCGCCCCGCGAACGGGCTTATCTGAATTCTCTGAGCGGTCCTGATGGAGAGTCCGTGAGTTATGTGAGATTGCGTTCTCTACCTTATGACGATACCATATTGGATGAGTATGAAGTGAAATATGCGGGAGCCAGCCCGGTCATTTTGTATATTGATGAATATAGCTATGAAGAACTGATGGCCCCGGTTGGTTTCCTTTGCTGGACGGCTTTCCCTCTGTCCAAACCATAGAAGGAGGAAAAATCTATGAGACGAGGTGCATGGGCTTTTCTGATTGTCGCCGTTTTAGCATTATTTGTTTGCAACTGGCTCCCTTTTTTTGTGGACTTGCTGGAAATTGGTTTGAAGCGATCTTCTCTCGTTCAACTTGGAGAAAGACATGTGATGACTGCGGCTGGTTTTTCTTACAAACCGATAGCAGGGTATGGTCTGTTTGAAACAGACAAGAATGTTTTAATGTATTCTCCAGATGCAAATACAGCGATAGGCTTGTGGGGGTTGCTGGTCTATGAAGATATGTATTTCGGCATCCCGTCCGACGAAGAAATGATAGATATTCTTCTTATGGATTTTGAAGAAATGGAATGGGGCGAATTTGAACGTGGAGAATCGTATTCTGTTTCTGTGGATTTGAAACAAGGTAATGCCTTCGAGTTTTCGAGAAAATCGGAAGGCGAACCAGTAGAAGGGGTCGTTTACTTGATCAGACCTTCTAAGAATCAGATGTTTATTGGTATCTTCTTTATTAAAACCAATGCAAATCAGGATTCCAAAAACCGTGGCGAGGAAGCATTTAACGCTGTGATAAGGCAAGTTAGAATATTTGAGATTAATTACGCTGATTCAAGCTCATGCCCTGTATCTATTGACGAAAGTTATGGTTATTCTTCTGAAAATCCAATTAAAGTAGGCGGCGGTCCTATTGCCGGTCCCAGGAATAGAGTTTATTATCTGGATTCCTTAATCGGGAAAAATGGAGAGAAAATCCATTACAGCAAGCTTGGTCCTGAAATGAGAGGGGAAATTCTTCTGGATAAATATGAAGTTTGGCATGACGGCATGGAAGGAACGGTGGCCCTGTACCTGGACAAGACAAACCTTGCAGAATTGATGGCCCCGGTTGGATTTGTTTGCTGGCGTTCGATCCCATCTGATTTGCCAGAGATAGAAGAACTTCATTCGGGTTTGTTACATTTGGCAAGATAAGCCGTTTTTACCCAACCTTAACCAATCCTTTTGGTAGAATTAACAGGCAAAGTGTATATTGAAAATGAATCTCACCATGCGGCCGCAAGGCTGCAAGCACAGGCAGGAAACTATGACTCATATACTGGTAACCAACGATGACGGCGTACGCTCTCCGGGTCTGGCGACCCTGGCGCAGGCCATGCGCAGGTTTGGCGAGGTGAGCATCCTGGCCCCGGACCGCAACTGGTCGGGCGCCGGGCATGTCAAGACCCTTGACCGACCCTTGCGGGTAATGGAAGTGACCCTGGATGATGGCACGCAAGCCATCACCAGTGACGGCGCGCCATCGGACTGCGTGGCCCTGGCTTTGCTGGGCTTCTTTGATCACAAGTTTGATCTGGTGGTTTCGGGGATCAATACCATGCCCAACCTGGGGCATGATGTGACCTACTCCGGCACTGTAACCGCTGCCATGGAAGCCGTCATTTGGGAAACACCGGCCATTGCCTTTTCTTTGGGCGTGCAGGAGCATTTGCCGCTGGCGGATTATTCGGCCGCCGGCGCGGTGGCCGGGCTGGTGGTGGAAAATTATCTGGAACACAAACTGCCGCCAGGCTGCTTTTTGAATGTGAATGTCCCTTACCTGCCGCTGGAGGAGATCAAGGGTTTCCGCAATACCCGCCAGGGGCTGCGTGTCTACCGCGACCGGCTCGACCGGCGGGTGGACCCGCGCGGACGACCATACTACTGGATCGGCGGCGATGCCCCCACCGGCATTCCGGAAGAAGGCACCGATGTGGGCGCGCTGGCGGCCGGTTTTGTTTCCATCACCCCTCTGCAGCTCGATTTGACCATGTACTCGGCCATCCCTGCTTTGGGCGACTGGAAGTGGGAGATCGATCCTCAATGACCATTCATATCCGGACTTTTCTGCCTGCCGACCAGGATTTTGTCCTTTCTCTGGTCAGTCGTTTTACTTCCTTTGATCTGCCCCCCTGGCGCACGCGGGAGGAGATTGACAGCTTCAATCATGCCGCCTTGCAAAAGGCGATGACCGAGCCTGAAGCGGAGACTGCCCTGCTGGTGGCCGAGGATGAAACCGAAGGCCTGGCTGGCTTTATTTATTTGACCGCCGAGAAGGATTTTTTTACAGGTGAGAAGCAGGGTTATATTTCCGATATTGCTGTGGCGGCTGGTTTTGAAGGACGCGGTGTGGCCCGCCTGTTACTGGATGCTGCCGACGAATGGGCGCGCAGCAAGGGGTACGGGGCGATTTTTCTGAATGTTTTTGCAGGCAACCAGCGCGCGCGGCGCCTGTATGAGAAGAATGGTTTTGCAGAGGAAGTGGTTAAGTATGTGAAGCCTGTCCAGTAAATTTTCGAGCGAGGTCGCATTCCATGCAGAAAAAAACCGCTTTTGAAAAATTCGCCCCGGCAATCCTTAAGGTCTATCATCGTGACAAGGAGGCTTTTTGGGCGGCTGTGATGGCGCCCTTCCTTGCAAAAGAGGTCTCTCTCCTGGATTGGTGGGGGCATTTGAAAGTTGATCTGGATCTGCTCTCGGCATTTAGAGGTCTGGATCAGGATGCACAGCGTACGCTGAGGGAATTCAGCGCTCCCTGGGGTTTTGACCTGACAAAATGGAAAAGCAACCGCTCACAGTATTTCAAGGATGCTTACCCGGTTTTTGCATTTTTGGCAGTCTGGATGGATGAAGAAGGATTGAATGATTATATTGCCAATTTTGACTGCATCCTCGAGGCAGGGGTTTTTGCCGTGGCTGGTTATGGCATTCTGGATGAGAATGTAGATAGCGATCAGCCTGGGCCGGTGGAAATCCTGACCGCCCAGGCGTTGATCGCTGAGTATGAAAAGCGGGCGCTGGATGTGTTTGGTATTTCAAAAGCAAATTTGGAAATTCTGCACAAAATGCGGACGCTTTTCCTGGAAGCGGAAATCAAAGAGAAATTCATGCGCCACAAAGGCAGCCCATATCGCCTGGACCGTCCCCAGGATCTGGGTGCGAAAGGCGCAAATGCAGTCAGCCCTTTTATGCTTAGTCTTGAACGGCTGGGCAAGGCAGACCAGATCGATGCTTATTGGGAAGTATTCCTGCTGTTTGGTGCTGCCATTCAGATGATTGATGATTGGCAGGATCTGGAAGGTGACCTTGCCGCTGGACATTACTCCTTTGTAACTTTGGGGCATGAAACGATGTTAGTCGGAAGTTCACCCGGGGAAATTGCACGACAATTGAAAGCAGACAAGGATCATGTGGCCAAGACATATGCGCTTTCCAGAGAAATGATTAACAAGTCACGTGAAATTCTTGCCGGCCTTGGTGACCATTACCTTGTCCGGCTGGTAGATGTGACGGAATTGCGGCTGGAAAATTATTTCCGCAAAGTGTTGAGGGTGGTTTGACCCAAACGCTGTGAGCATATCTCCAAACGGGAGCGGTCAGAATAACCGCTCCCGTTTGGTTTTTTGGGTTGGAGCCGGGCAAGGTGTGTGTTAAACCTTTCTCAGCCGCCGAGGAATTCGCGAAAGATGGCATTGAATGCCTGCGGCTGTTCCATGTTGGCGCAATGTCCTGCATCTGCGATGATCTCCAGACGGGCATTTGGCTCGAGGTTCACCCACTGCTGGCCGTGTTCCAGTGCAATTTCCAGTTCATGATCGCCATATACGATCAGCAGCCGGTAGGGGATGGGGGCTTCATGGGGCGCGAACAATTTGCCCATTCCCTGTAAATAACGGATAGATTTTCGTGAAAATGACTGCGTATAGGTTAACGTGCGCTGATAGGCCGCCTGGTGATAAGTGGACTGCCTGGCGATATACTCTCGAAAGCCCTTCATATTGAAGATCAATTTGAATAGCCATGAGGAGATTTCCTGATTCTGCGCTTTTTGCAGTGAGTCATAGTTCTTGTGGATGCTGTAGCCGCCGACTGACGTTACCGAGAGTGTACGCTGCGGGTAGGCGCTGGCAAAAGCTTGCGCCACCAGCGCGCCCAGTGAGACCCCCAGCAAATGACAGGCCTGCACCCCATGTTGATCCAGGATCGCATCCACATGCTGGATGGTCGCATCCAGTTGATCGCGGGTGGATCGGGGCTGGGTTCGACCGTGGCCGAGCATATCCGGGGCAATCAGGAAAAAGTCCCCGGCCAGAGCTTCGAACTGATCCTCAAATGCGCGATGATCTCCAAAGGCGGGGTGCAGCATGACAATGCAGGGGTTGCGGGGGTCACCGGCTGTGCGGTACGATACGGTGTAATGATTGTAGTGCAGGGTTTCCATTTCAGATTTCTTCCTTTTCGATTTTTTCCAACAAGGATTGATACCATTGAATTTCGAAGGCTGTGCCCTGTATGCCATAATCCAGGGCGGCCATCTGGTAGGCATAGGTTGCTTGCTGTAGTGCCGGGACGCTGGCAGCGCTGGCATTTTTCTCAAAGGCTGCCATTTCTGTGTGTTCATTCCTGAGGCGTTCGATGTAGCTGCCCAGCAGCTGGACGCGCTCCTGCCGGGAAAGGAAGCCGAAGAAAAACACCTTGACCAGGGCTTCATTGTTGAATTTGTTGACCGGTATGTCTTCCTTCATCCAGGCATAGAAAGCTGTGCGGCCTTCGGGGGTGATGAAATATTCTTTCTTGTTGCGCCCATTTTCGACTCTCTCGGTGAAACCGATTTGCTCCAAGCCCAGCAGTTTTTTGATGGCTGCCTGAATGGAGCCAAAGCTGGCCGCATAGAAGGGAGAGATCTTCTTTTCCAGAGTGTTCTTAATATCGTAGATGGTCAAATTGCGGATCATGAGCAATCCAAGGATCAAATAAGCCATACGCCTCCAATCGCTGTCGTCATATATTACTAATAGTAATATATGACGCACTGGTTTGTCAAGCCTGTCCACGGATTTTGGCATGGCTTTCTCAAAGTTAATTTTCCATTTGCTTCTTTTATTGATGGTACGAGGCCGGACGAAAGACGGTCTGTGCATCACCGGGGTTTATTCACCCCGCACGTTTCTTTTCCTCCCCCGGCCTATGAAGTCTGATCTACAAATCCAATCCGTGCCGGGGGAGGAATCCATTATCATCAGCATTTTGCATCTACT
>JAGVAB010000143.1 GCA_020060485.1 Anaerolineales bacterium | reverse complement strand
TCGGTTGGTTCTGTTCGTAGGGTTTAAAGATTTGTGTTTTCATACTCCCTATTATATTAAATTTTTCGAGGCTGCCCCTATGACTTTTGGGACAGCCCCGTTTTTATTCCCTCAAAAACGAAAAGCCTGTGATAAAATCATGCGCTGCAAAGAATGCGGCAACACCCCAAACAAAAGATGCCCGCTGGATGCTCTGGAATGAAATAGCGAATTGGTGCAAATGAACGAGTTGATCGATATCCAGAATCTGAGCTACACCCACCCCATGCGCAGCGAAACTGACCTGCCGGCTTTGCGCAATGTTTCGCTGCAAATCGATGAAGGTGAAATGGTGGCCATCGTCGGCGCCAACGGCTCAGGCAAGACCACTCTGGCCCGGCATCTGAATGCCCTGTTGCTGCCCAGTCAGGGCCGGGTGCGCATCGCCGGCCTGAATACCAGCCTGATCGACAACCGCCATCTGATCCAGTCGCTGGTGGGCATGGTCTTTCAATTTCCGGAAGACCAGCTTGTGGCTACCACGGTCGAAGAAGACGTGGCTTTTGGCCCCGAGAATCTTGGCCTGCCTCCGGCAGAGGTGCGCCGCAGGGTGGAAGCCGCCTTGCATGAAATTGACATGTGGGAATGGCGCACACGCCCGCCACATTTGCTTTCCGCCGGGCAAATGCAGCGGGTGGCCCTGGCTGGCGTGCTGGCCATGCAGCCGCGCTGCATCGTTTTTGATGAGGCCACCGCCATGCTTGACCCGGCCGGGAGGCAGATGGTCATGTCCATTCTGCACCGCCTGCACCGTGGTGGCCTGACGATCATCTTCATCACCCATTTCATGGACGAAGCCGCCCAGGCGCAGCGGGTCATCGTACTGGACAAAGGTCAACTGGCGCTGGATGGTCCGCCGCAAGAGATCTTTGCCGATGCAGCCCGTTTAGAAGAATTGGGTCTGGCCTTGCCCCCTGCATCCAGAGGCGCCGCCATTCTGCGATCCGTTTTTCCCGATCTGCCGCAGAATCTGTTGACCATAGACGCGTTGCTGGCCGCATTGCCAGTCAACCCCCAACCAGCCGTCTTCCCACCGCAATCGCCTGTCGGTAAAACCGGCACCGCTCAGGCGCAAAACTTCATCTCAGTGAACGGATTATCGCACACTTACCTCAAAGATACACCCTTTGCTCACCAGGCCCTGTACAGTGTGGACATGCACATGGCCGCCGGAGAAGCCCAGGGTTTGATCGGCGGCACCGGCTCGGGAAAGTCCACCCTTTTGCAGCATTTGAACGGCCTTTTGAAACCGCAAACCGGGCAAGTGCAGGTGGGACAATATGACCTGAACGACCCGGCGGTAACCGTACATCAGGTATGCCGCTCGGTGGGGCTGGTCTTTCAAAACCCTGAAACGCAATTCTTTGAGCAATACGCCGGAGATGAAATTGCCTACGGACCTCGCCTGGCAGGCCTGGAAAAACCGGCCCTGCGTCAACGGGTGCAGTGGGCCATGCAAGTGGTCGGCCTCGATTTTGAAACCTACAAAGACCGCCTGACTTTCACCCTCAGCGGCGGCGAGCGGCGCAAGGTGGCGCTGGCCGCCATCCTGGCCTTGCAGCCCAAAGTGCTCCTGCTGGATGAACCGACTGCCGGTCTTGACCCTCAGGCCCGCAAGGAATTGATCTCCCGCCTGAAGACCCTGCGCACTGAGGGATTGACACTGGTCGTCTCTTCGCACCAGATGGATGATCTGGCGGCGCTCACCAGCCAGGTGTTGGTGCTCCACCAGGGCCGCAGCTTGCAGCAAGGAAGTCTGGAAGAGGTATTCTCCCTGCCAGGTATGCTCAATGAGCTGGGGTTGACCCCGCCCGCCGCAGTACGCACAGCCGATCGCTTGCGGGTTAATGGCTGGCCGCTGGCAGCCGGCATCCTGGACTGGGATGGCCTGGCAGATGCACTGGCAAGTATGCCAGGAGGACGGCAATGAGCGATTTCGAGTTCATGCAGCGCGTCACCATTGGTCAGTATCTGCCAACCGGTTCAAACCTGCATCGTCTGGACCCGCGTGCCCGCATCATCATTTTCAGCCTGCTGTTAGGGGCGATCACCTTCTGCTCCTCGTTTGGAGGGTTACTGGCCGGTCTGCTGCTGGTTCTGGCAGGTCTGGCCTGGGCACGCATTCCGCTGCGCTATGTGCTGAAAGGTTTGCTGCCCCCGCTGCCCTTCCTGGCTCTGCTGGCCCTCTTGCAGGTTTTCCTGCACCCTGGCCGGGCAGAAACTGCTCTGTTCGTTCTTGGCCCGTTGGTGGTCAGCCCGGGCGGGCTTTGGACAGGGGGAATGCTGTTGCTGCGCTTTGCCGCCCTCATCCTGGGACTGAGCCTTTCCTCCCTCACCCTTTCCACTTCCGAGCTGATCCTTGGACTGAATCGCTTGCTGCGACCGCTTCAAAGCCTGGGCTTGCCGGCGCAGGATCTGGTATTGATGGTACAGGTTACCCTGCGTTTTGTGCCCTTCCTGGTGCAGGCTGCCGAGCGCATTGTCAAAGCTCAGGTTTCACGCGGCGCACCCTGGGGCAAAGGCAGCGGCGGGCTCCTGCGCCGCGCCCGCCAGGCCCTGCCGATGATCGTACCACTCTTCCTCACCAGCCTGCGGCGGGCCGAGAATCTGGCGCTGGCCATGGATGCCCGCGGTTATGGCGGGCCAGTGGAACGCACCTCAATGAATGAACTGCAAATGCGTGGCAAGGATTGGCTGGCGATGGCAGTTGCTGTCGTTCTGACTGCATTGATCCTGCTGATGCCCTGAACGACACCGCACATCACGCTCACCAGGACAAACGCAATGGGTATTATCGAAGCAAAAGAATGGTTCTGAAGGCTGTCTTAAAGGTCTGCGCCCTCTCGTTTGCCGATGCGCATTTGCCTCCAGGCTGCCACCACTGCCAGTGTCAACAGCGCCGACGCCCCGGCCTCGGGAAAACCGTTGGCTACCACGATGCCCGGCAGGATCACCCAGGGCAAATACCCCAGCACACCGATCATACCCAACACCAGCACCGTATTGGTCAAGCTGCCCACGATCCCGGCCACGATCAGGGCCGGTACCGGCCAGCGGGAAAGAACTTTCCACACGTAATACGCAACAGGGCCAATGAAAAGGCGCGGCACAACCGCCAGCAGCGGGTTGGTGAACCACACATCTGTTGGTCCGGTAGGCGCAATGGCTGCCTGCAACATACTGAACAAACCAAAGATCAAACCAATGGCCCCCCCCACCACAGGGCCTTCCAGGATGGCACCGATGATGACCGGGATATGCATCACTGTCAGCGACGCACCGCTGAACCAGGGAATGAATCCCAGGCGGGTTAAACCAAGCACAATGGAAATGGCACCCAAAACCCCCGTAATGACAATCTTTCTTGTTCGCTGCTGGGACATTGTCACCCTCCATATTCAAAAATTCTGTTCGAATTGTATCACGCGTTACCAGCCTGGAACGCCCAAATGAAATGGCTCCACTGGGAATTGTCGTAAAAAGAAATTTGGTGGGGGTGTGATAAAAATTTGCTGCTCAAATTTTTATCACACCCCCTAACTTTTCGACTGAGGCAAGTGTTGAACGCTCAAATGCGATTACCTTGAAAGACCCAATGAAATTTACAAGCACGCACTTTTCAATCAGCTTTCAATTTTCGAAACAGGTTAATATTCGTATATAATTACATCGCTCATTCAAATTAAGAATACCAATTGAAAAATGGCGGCCCATGCGAACAGGAAAACAGGTGTCATGATGCATAAAATTTTGTTGATCGAAGATATTCAGGATAATGCCCTTCTCGTCCAGAAAATTCTCTCATCACAGGGTTATGAAGTCCTGTGGGCAGAGACGGCTGAACAAGGACTGGATCTGGCCACTGAATGCCACCCGGAGATGATCCTGCTGGACCTGGGACTGCCGGATATCGACGGTCAAACCCTGGTAGGCTATTTGCGCAATGTGCCCGAACTGGAAAATGTGCCGATCATTGTGGTCAGCGCCTGGCCGGAAGAAACCGCCCGCAGCATGGTAACAGCATACGGTTGTGACGGCTATGTCAGCAAGCCGATCAATGTACGCTATTTTATTGAAGTTGTTAACGACTATTTTAGCCGCAAGGATTAGAGCTTTTCATGCCGCCCTCCCTCATCCCGACCAGCAAATTCAGCATTGAAGAATTGACCCACGCATACAACCAGACGCGGGTGGACTATATGGTGCCTATGCCCATGAATGCCAAAAGGCTGGCAGAATATGTGCACCACTACGACGTCGACATGGACAGATCGGTAGTTGCCATGGATGGCGAAGAAATGCTGGCTTTGGGCATGCTGGGTCTGCGCCCCGGGTGCTCCTGGATCACCCGCCTGGGCGTGCTGCCGGTGCGCCGACGGGCAGGTGTTGGAGAAGCCATCATGCGGAGCATGCTGACAAGCTCAGACGAGATGGGCATCCCCCTTACCATGCTTGAAGTGATCAAAGGCAATACACCTGCCCACCAGCTTTTTCTCAAGTGCAAATTCTACGAAACCCGGGAATTGCTCATCCTGCGCCGCCCACCGGGCAGCCCGCCCCATTTCCCGCTCAGCCATCAGACCTGGATGTCTCAGGAAGAAGCCTTGCGCTTTCTGGCATCGCATCCTACTTTTCAGGCCTGGACCAACCATACCGAGACATACCAACATTCCGGCGATGTACAGGGCTTGCAGGTGGAAACTCCCGGCAGCCGCGGCTGGATGATCTTCCGGCGGCAAAAATTTCTGCTTTCTCATTTTGTCATGCACACCGAAGAAGGCGACCCCTACACGGTTGGGATGGAATTGTTAAGCCATCTACATCAAAAATTCCCTCTGATGGACACCTACGTCGAGAACATAGACCAGAACGATCCTCATTTGCAGGCATTGGTTGACTGTGGATACATCGAAGCTTTCAGACGCATCGAAATGTATCGCGATCTGCCTTGAGACTGTCGAAGCCGGCCAGGTCAACATCTACGCCCCTCTCAAGGGTATAATCTGGCTATGGAACTGCACCAACTGCAAAAGACCTTGCAAGAGGACTGCCGCCTGCTGCCAGATCAGCCGCTGCTGGTAGGCGTTTCCGGCGGGGCCGACAGCCTGTGCCTGCTGGAATCCCTCCACCTTCTGGGCTATCCCCTGATCGTTGCTCATTTTGACCACAGCCTGCGGCCCGACTCGGCCGCCGATGCGGAACAGGTGCGCCGTGAAGCGCAGCTGCGCGGCACAACCTTCGTCACAAATCGTCAGGATGTGGCCGCCCTTGCCCGCCAGCAGCACCTCTCCATCGAAGAAGCAGCCCGCGTGGCGCGTTATGCCTTCCTGTACGACCAGGCCCGCCAGCACCGGGCACAGGCCATCGCAGTGGCGCACACCGCCGATGACCAGGTGGAAACCGTTCTGATGCACTTGCTGCGCGGAGCAGGCATGACCGGCCTGAAAGGCATGACCTGGCGGGTGGTGCATCCAGAATGGGACCCGGACATCCCGCTGGTACGGCCCTTGCTGGGCATCTGGCGCAGCGAGATCGACGCCTTCTGCCAACAATTTAAACTGCACCCACTGAAAGATCCCAGCAACGCCGATACCACATTTTTCCGCAACCGCCTGCGGCATGAACTCATCCCCAACCTGGCGGACTATAACCCGCGCATCAAGGAAGTGGTCTGGCGCACGGCGCAAAGCCTGGCCGGAGATCATGAGATTATCCAGCTTGCCACGGCCCAGGCCTGGCAAACCATTTGTCTTCGCCAGCGAGCCGGGTTTGTGGAACTTTCCGCCCCACTTCTGCTGGTCCAACCGCGCGGCATGCAGCGCAGTCTCATGCGCCGGGGAATTGCCTGTCTGCGCCCGTTGTTGCGGGATATCGATTATCAATCTGTTGAACGCGCGCTGGATTTCATCTGCCAACCCACTGCTACCAGTCAAATGGACCTCATTGCCGGATTGCTCGTCTGGATCGAAAACGGGCGCATCTTTCTGGCAGAGAAGGACACCCAGGTGCTGGACGCAGGCTGGCCACAAATGCCGCCCGAGGTGGAATTGATCGTGCCAGTTCCAGGAGAAATGCAAATTGGCGATTGGCGTCTGGTGACTACCCTGCTCGATCAGGTTGACCTGCCCAGCCTGTCAGCAGCCATGCAGGATCGCTGGCAGGCCTGGTTGGATGCCGATCACCTGACGCTGCCTTTGGTGGTGCGCACACGGCGGCCGGGGGACCGCTTCCGGCCTTTGGGCATGGATGGACATTCCCTGAAGCTCTCCGATTTTTGGGTCAACGAAGGGCTGAACCGCCGGGCACGGCCTGCCTGGCCGTTGGTTTTCAGCGGCGAAGAGCTGGTCTCAGTGCCCGGTTTCCGTCCTGCGCACACTTTCCGCCTTACAGAACAAACCCGGCGGGTTGTTCATCTGCAATGGTTTCCGCCGCCTTTACCAGCACATTGACCAGATGCGGCAAGAGAAGCATACAACCAGGTGAGCTTCTCGAACCCCGCACGGTCTGATCGATCCTGTCGCAAGCTCTCTCTGCCCCTCCAAAAACAATCCCCCGGCTTTATCTGCCAGGGGATGCTCGCTTTTAATGATCGATGCGGTTATCCTTGTCCGCTCTCATTTAATGCTGCCAGCTTGTTCAACTTCATGCTGACCTCGCGCCACTGCACCTTGGAAATGCCCAGCTTCTGGCGGATTCTCTCCTGGTCCGCTCCGCTGCGCCAATCATCCAGAACTGCCGTCCAGCGGCACATGTCAAAAGAAAGATGCTTGTCAAGGCCGGCTTTTTCGCCCACTTCTTCCAGCAAATACTCCAAACGCCTCGGCGACCAGGGGAAGATCTGTCCGTTGAGCTTGTACTGGGCCGCATATTCCCGATAAACAGTCACCCAATCCTGGGGCAGATCAATCTTGCGTTCCTTGTAACGGTAATTGGGGTTGGCATAGCGCACAAACAGATACGGCTGTGGCCCGTCCAGCTCCAGATGGTTCACATCAATCGCCAGACACTCGCCTTTCTTAATGCCGGTGCTCAACAGAAGGCGGATTAAAACATAAGGCCGGGCATCGGGTTTACCATCATCCCGGTATGCCTGAGCAGCTTCCATCACCTTTGCTTCTTCATCCGGGGTCAGCACAATGGGCAGCGGGCTGATCACTGATTGCTGCACAACTTTCTCGGCCGGGTCAACCAGGATCGTACCGCCCTCATTTAGCCAGCGGAAAAAAGATTTGAGGGAAGTGATGCGCCGGGCCAGGGTCTTGGGGCTGCAAGGCACACCGCGTCCATCCTGAAGCCACTTCAGAAAATTGTTCAAGTCACCGGTGGTAATCGCCCCCAAAGTACGGTCGGGAGGCAGATAATCAGCCAACAAATTCAGATCCCCCATGAAAGCCTTGATGGTATATGGCGACCGATCCTGATCCTGCAAATAGATTTCCCAGGCCTGGACAGCCGGCAAAAGCGGGGTTTGCGGGGTAAGATGTGCTGCGGGTTTGGAGACATTTGCGGACATAAGCCCTCCAGTGCACTAAACTTTCGTATAGCTTTATAAAAATAGTGTATATTGTTTATTCAAAAATGTCAACTGGTTGGCCACCTTGGAGCAGGGCTTTTTTAAGTCTGTGCTTCGATTTGCCTGAAGAAAAAAGACGCCCCGAAATGGTGATGCAGCCATGCTTCAGATCCAATTCATGCCTATAAACAGCCAGGGCTCTTTGACTCAACCCCTTAACTCCCCTTCCCGCTGCATACTTGCCGTACACCAACACTGATTTTTGCAGGAAGAAGATTTCTTTTGTGTAGTGTTGAACAGCTTTGCTGTTCGACATCACATGCTTCAATCGAAGCCCATTTTTTGTTCCTTCAGAGACACGTACTTTCCATGGCCAATCACCAAATGATCCAGCACCTTGATGTCCAGCAGCCGGCCGGCTTCCACCACAGCCCGGGTCAGGGTAACATCCTCCGGACTGGGACCGGGGTCGCCGGAGGGATGATTGTGCACCAGGATCACTCCGGCTGCATTGTGCTGAATGGCCGGTTTGAATATCTCGGCCACACGAACCGTGGAAGCATTCAACGAGCCTTTATAGAGTTTCTCGGTGTGGAGCACCTGGTTGCGGATGGTCAACAGCAGCACCCATAGATGTTCCTGGGACAAAGCCGACATCTCATACCGTACCAGCTCGAATACATCCTGGGGGTGATGAATGGCTGGCTTCTCATCAAACGACAGGGCGCTCATACGCCGGCCCAGTTCGAGGGCAGCTTTGATCTGAGCCGCCTTGGCCGTACCCAACCCATGCTGGTTTTGCAATTCCACGAATGAGGCCGCATACAAACCCTGCAGGCCGCCCATCTCCTTCAGCAATCGCTGGCCGAGCTGTACGGCATTCTCGCCTTGCAACCCCACCCGCAGCAGGATTGCCAGCAGTTCCGCACTGCTCAAGGCCTGCGCCCCAATTGTTGCCAGCCGTTCCCGCGGCCGTTCCTGTTCATCCAGATCAGTGATGCGGTACCCCAAACTGGTTTCTCTTGTCATGCTGCACCCCTGCCCTTTTCTATCCCAATGGACTGAAATCCAGTATACATCAGAAACGATTTCAAACTACATAAAATCCGTCCCTGATTAGAAATTGCATCAAACTTCTTTTCTACGATAAATGAATGTTTACCCCACCCCTAACCCCGCCCTGGGGCGGGGAATGAGAAGAAAGCAGCGAGTTTGAGCGCAATGCGTTCAAACTCGCTGCAAAAAAAAGTTTTTCGGGGGATGGGTAAAAACATTTCAACACGGAACAAGATGCAATTGCCCTACGGTCCTGATTTAGATATCGGCGCAAGGTTCTTGTAATTCCAGACGTTTTTCTCTATACTTATTAACATAACCTTGCGGGCCGGGGGCCGCATCGTTCTGTAATGATTGATATGCGTATTGGTGCTGGCACACTTTCAGCCCTGATCCCAATCTTGCCCTATCAAGCGCAAATATGATCCTTACCCACATCGCCGCACACCAGGAGCGGTTGATTCTGCATCTGTGGCATTTCGCGCATGCGAGGAACAATGGACGATTTGATCTTCCTGGATGACGACCAGGAGCAACACGCCAGCTTGATCGCTCTGGGGCACAAGAAACGCTTCGTAACCATCAACGACATCTTGCGCTTCTATCCCAACGCGGAAGACGACATTCAACAACTGGAGCGGGCCTTCTCTGTGCTGCACAGCGCCGGTATCCCCTACAAAGAAATTCCCCTGGCAGGCGGGCCAGATGATGAATTTCTGCATCTGGAAGAGAGCGAACAAATCGGGGATACGATAACGCCCATCAGCATAAATGACCTGTCCGAAATCGACACCCGGGACACCATCAGCCTCTATTTGAAAGAGATCAGCCGCATCCCGCTGCTCACCGCCAGCGAAGAAGTGAACCTGGCCAAACGTATTGAAACAGGCTGCCTGGCGCGGGAAGAACTGGCCCGCGCCCCGGTTTCCAAAAGCCGCCGGCAGGAATTGGTGGAAACCATCCGGGACGGTATGGCCGCCCGCGAACACCTGATCACCGCCAACTCGCGTCTGGTGATCAGTGTAGCCAAGAAATACAACAACCGCGGTGTGCCCTTTCTCGACCTGATCCAGGAAGGCAACATTGGACTGATCCGCGCCACCAAGAAATTCGACTACCGCCGCGGCCATAAATTCAGCACCTATGCAACCTGGTGGATCCGCCAGGCCATCACCCGCGCCATCGCCGACCAGGGCCGCACCATCCGCATCCCGGTGCACATGGGCGACCAGATCAACAAGCTGCTGCGCAAACAACACAAGCTCACCCAGGACCTGGGACGTGAGCCCACCGCCCATGAGCTGGGCCAGGCTCTTGAAATCACTACCGAAAAAGTGGAACTGATCCAGAAAGCAGCCCGGCGGCCTCTCTCGCTGGAAACCCCCACCGATGACGAAGGCGACTCGGTACTGTATGATTTCATTGAAGATGTGGAAAGCCCATCCCCCGATGCACTGGCGACGCGCAATCTCTTGCTGGAACAAATCGATGCCGTCTTTGAAGAACTGCCGCCGCGCGAAGTGCGCATCCTGCAGCTGCGCTATGGACTGCTGGACGGCAGGGCCTACACCCTCGAAGAAGTCGGCCGCAAGATGGGCGTAACCCGCGAACGCGTGCGCCAGATCGAATCTCAGGCCCTTGGTCGTCTGCGCAACCCCGAATTGCGCCGCCAGCTTAAGGGATATCTAGACTCCTGAGAAGACCCAGCCTGTTCCCCATCGGTCTGCATTTTCTTTTCCTTGCCGAACCATTCACGCAGCAACCGTGCTATAATCGGTGCATTGGAGAGAAAACATGACCCTCAATCCTGCATCCTTCAGTAATCTGGTTTTGATCGGCACGGCATTTGCCGCAGCATTCACCGCCGCACTGTGGTTGAGCCTCATCATCTGGGCCTATCGCGACATCCGCCGCCGGGCACGCGACCCGCTCTTGCGTATTCTCGCCATCCTCATCGTGGCTGTGCTTTTCCTGCCTGGCATCCTGATCTACCTCATCATCCGCCCACCGCTCACCCTGGAAGAAGAATACCAGCGCACGCTGGAAGAAGAAGCCCTGCTGCAAACCATTGAGAACAATGCCCTCTGCCCCGGCTGTGGCCGGCGCGCGACTGAAGACTGGATGATCTGCCCCAATTGCAACACCAAATTGAAGAAGAAATGCCATCACTGCGGCCGCCTCATGGAACTGCCCTGGAATTTATGTCCGTTCTGTGGCACACCGGCACCTGGCATGCGCCGCGAAAACCTGAGCATGGATGATGCGCTGCGGGTTCTTGCCCAGGAACCGCCGGAACGCGAGGGGGAATCTGCATCCAGTGCCATTGATTTTTCTCTGGAGAATTAACCCTGCTGCCATCCAGCCGTCATACTCGCAAACAGGCTGGCTGTCGCTAAAAAAACAACAATTCAACAGCTCCAGAAGCGCTGGAATGCACTTCGGGTTATAATTTAACTTAACTTTGGAACTTTAGGATCGGCGTCCTTGGCATCAGACATGGTCCAGCATCCCGATCGTATGCCATCCAGACCAAAGCCCGGACCGCCGGTCTGGAATACACCAAATCATTCTACCGGTAAACCCTGCCAGGAGGAGCAAAAGCGCATTGATGAGTAGTGACACCATCTATCAGCCTATTGATTATCTGGTCATCGGCCATCTGCTCCAGGATATTTATCCTACTGGACCGGTGCTGGGCGGAACGGCTGCCTACGCCGCACTGACTGCTGCAAGCATGGGATTGCGGGTAGGCGTCCTGACAGCCTATCCCCACCAAAAAAACCTGCCCGAAATGAAAAATATCCAGGTGGCAGCGCAGCCAGTGAGCCGGCCAACCACATTTGAAAATCAGGTCACTCCCCGCGGCCGGCGGCAGATCATCCACCACGTAGCCGAACCGTTGCAGCCAGAAAGCTTGCCGGCTGCCTGGATTTCAACCCCCATTGTGCATTTTGGCCCGATGGCGCAAGAGCTTCCCCACTCCATGTTATCTCTTTTCCCAGATTCCTTTATCGGCCTTACACCCCAAGGCTGGCTGCGCAACTGGGATGAGGACGGCGTTGTCTCCACCGGGCATGTCTCTAAAGCGCTGGAAGAAGCCCTGTCCACTGCCACCGCGGTCGTAATCAGTGTGGAGGATGTGGCCGGGGATGAACAAATTATCCAGCGTTTTGTCAGCCTGGCCAAGCTGCTGGTAGTCACCGAAGCTGCATATGGCGCCCGCCTCTACCACAAGGGACAGGTGCAGCACATCCAGCCGCCTGTCGTCAGCGAAGTGGACCCCACCGGTGCAGGAGATATTTTTTCGGCGGCATTCTTTAGTCATCTTTACCGTACCGGCAATGCTGAAGACGCTGCCCAATTTGCAACCAGGTTGGCAGCCCAATCCGTATCCCGGCCCGGCCTGAAAGGAATCCCTCAACCCGCCGAGGTGCAGCAGCACCTGGCAGAGATCATCGAGAAAATATAGACTATGGCCATCATTTACACACTTGTCAATCAAAAAGGCGGGGTGGGAAAAACCACCTCTGCCATCAACCTGGGAGCCTACCTGGGCTATTTCGGCCAGAAGGTACTGCTGGTCGACCTTGACCCCCAGGCCAATGCCACCTCTTGCCTGGGCGTCAACAAACGCGATGTGCAATCCGGCACCTATGAAGTACTGATCGGCAAAAAGACCGTGGCCGAACCCATCCTGCACAACCCGCGCTTCAAGATGTCCCTGCTGCCTTCCTCGCCATCCCTGGCAGGTGCCGAGGTCGAGCTGATCGATCTGGAGCACCGTGACCGCCGTATGCGCGACGCCCTGACCCCAGTGCTTGATCGCTACGATTACATTCTCATCGATTGCCCACCCTCGCTCAGCCTGTTGACTATTAACGGCTTGGTTGCAGCCCAGGATGGAGTGCTTATCCCGGTACAATGCGAATACCTGGCCCTGGAAGGCATCGGCCAGCTTGTGCAAACTCTGGGAAAGGTGCGCTCTTCTCTCTACCCGGAGTTGAAGATCCGCGGCGTCATCATGACCATGGAAGACAAGCGCACCCGCCTTTCCCACGATGTGATCTCCGAAGTGAACAAATTCTTCCCCGATCAGGTCTTTCAAACTGCAATCCCGCGTAACATCCGTGTGGCCGAAGCCCCCTCTTTCGGTCAGCCCATCTTGTTCTATGATGAAGCCTCCAGTGGCGCAATTGGATATCAATTGCTGGCCCTGGAATTGCTGTATGGCGATCAAAAGATTGATCTGCCCCAAATCCAGCAGCAGCTCAATGGCCTCAAGGAGCAGGGAAGAATTGACGAGGAGCGCGTTCAGAATCTGATCCAGAATCTGGCGTAAGCGAACTCATTTCTATTGCTATGAAGGCAAGGTACTATGGCACGTAAAGGTGGTTTAGGTAAAGGACTGGATGCGCTGATCCCCGAATCTCCGCAGCCGCATACACCAGCTGTCCCCGGCGGGGCCGCGCTGGAAGCACCCATTGACAAGGTTACAGCCAACCCGCGCCAGCCGCGCCAGCAGATGAATGACGAGCAATTGCAGGAACTGGCCGACAGCATCCGCGAACACGGCGTCATCCAGCCCTTGATCGTGACCCGCGGCGAGAATGATGACAATTACATCCTCATTGCCGGAGAACGCCGCCTGCGAGCCGCCAGTCTGGCTGGTCTGGATACGGTGCCCATCCTGGTGCGCGAAGCCAGCGACCAGCAGCAACTCGAGCTGGCCCTGATCGAAAATGTGCAGCGCGCCGACCTCACCCCTCTGGAAACTGCCGAAGCCTACCACCACCTGAGCGAGGAATTCTCTCTCTCCCATGAAGATATCGCCAGCCGGGTGGGCAAAAGCCGGGTGGCGGTCACCAATACCCTGCGCCTGCTGAAACTACCGCCTGCCGTCAAACAGGCCCTGGCCGCCGACCAGATCAGTGAAGGCCATGCCCGCGCCCTGCTGGCACTGCCTTCCACCCAGGCCCAGGCTGCCGCCCTGCAAACCATCATCAAGCAGGAACTGAATGTGCGCCAAACGGAGGAATTGATCCGCAAACTTGGCGGAGACAAGCCCACCCCCAAACCACGCCAGGCGCCTGCCCCCGAGATCCTCGAACTGGAGGAGCAGCTGCGCAGTCATTTTGGCACCAGGGTAACCCTCAGCCACGGCCGCAAAGGCGGCGCTGTCATCCTCCATTATTATTCCAACGAAGAACTGGACGCGTTGATCGAACGCCTGCTTGGAGAATGACCATGCACATTTTGCACAACGCCCGCATTCATACCCTCGACCCCCAATGGCCGCAAGCCGAAGCCCTGGCGATCGAAAATGACCGCATCCTGCATATCGGCAGGAATGCGGATGTGCTGGCACTGGCCAGCCCGGACTGCAAGATTGAAAACATGGACGGGCGCATCATCCTGCCTGGTTTGACCGATGCCCACCTGCATCTGGATTACTATTCCTTCAGCCTGCAAAAGATCGACTGCGAAACCGAAAGCAAGGCTGAATGCCTGCGGCGGGTGGCAGAACGCGCCCGCAATACGCCTGCCGGTCAGTGGATCCTGGGTCATGGCTGGAACCATAACCAATGGCCTGAAGGCATCGGCACAGCCGAAGAACTGGATGCCGTCGCCTCCCATCACCCCGTCTATCTGACCTCCAAATCACTGCATCACTCCTGGGTCAACAACGCCGCCCTGCAGGCTGCCGGTATCAGCAACCACACGCCCGACCCGGAAAATGGAACCGTCGGGCGTGATTCCAGCGGTAAAGCGAACGGCATCCTGTATGAAAGTGCGGTCAACCTGGTCGAGACCATCATTCCTGAACCCAACCTGGCGGATACTGAAGCGGCCCTGCTTGCCGCCCAGCAAGCGCTCTGGCAATACGGCCTGACCGGCGTGCACGACTTTGACCACCGGCGTTGTTTTGCCGCCCTGCAAAACCTGCAAGAGCAGGATCAACTCAGACTGCGCGTGGTCAAGAGCATTCCTCACGAAATGCTGGACGCTGCTGTGGAGCTTGGCTTGCGCAGCGGCTTTGGCAGCCCATTCCTGCGCATTGGGTCGCTCAAGCTCTTCACCGATGGCGCCTTGGGCCCCCACACAGCAGCCATGTTTGCCCCCTATGAAGACGAACCCGACAATCTGGGCATGCTCTTCATGGCGAGAGATGAATTGCTGGAAACAGGCAAAAAAGCCGTCAGCAATGGCATCAGTCTGGCCGTGCATGCCATCGGCGACGCCGCCAACCACGAGATACTGGAAGCCTATGCTGCTTTGCGCCAGTTTGAACAGCAAGAGAAACTGCCCCACCTGCGCCACCGCATTGAACACGTGCAGTGTTTGCAGCCCGAAGACCAACCCCGTTTGGCAGCCATGAACATCATCGCCTCCATGCAGCCACTGCATGCCACCTCAGACATGTACACCGCCGATCGTTACTGGGGAAAGCGGGCTGTCCACGCCTATGTCTTTCAGACTCTGCTCTCCCACGGCACGCACATGGTCTTTGGCTCCGACTGCCCGGTCGAATCACCCAACCCCTTCCTGGGCATCCATGCCGCAGTTACCCGACAGCGCCCGGACGGCTCCCCCGATCCGCAGGGCTGGTATCCGGATCAACGTTTGACACTGGCGCAAGCCCTAAATGGCTATACGAATGGACCGGCGCTCGCCGCCGGCTGGCAACACCAGACCGGAAAGCTGGCTGCTGGCTTTTTGGCCGATCTGATCGTTTTGGATGATGACCCCTTCACCCTCCCCCCGCAATTACTGCATTCCTTGCGCCCCGCAGCCACCATGGTGGGAGCCGAATGGGTATGGCAGGCCTGATCCACTCTGGAGACGATTGTCATGAA
The DNA here is from genome assembly GCA_020060485.1 of Anaerolineales bacterium. The sequence continues at coordinate 41,731 of JAGVAB010000143.1, read as the reverse complement.
CCAAACATCCACGCTAACGCCTGAAGTGCTGGTACCCCGCCTGGGAGATTACCTGGTGGAGAAAGGCCTGATCACAGCCGAACAATTGCAAAAAGCCCTGGAGTACCAGAGATTGTTGCGTGACCCGGAACAGCCCCCACCTCTTATCGGCCAGATCCTGATTGGCATGAAAGTCATTGACCGCTCCAGTCTGGATGCAACCATCACTGAACAGATCCTGCAATTGCGCGCCGCTTTGGAAAAAAACAACCAGGAACTGGAACACCGGGTACAGGAACGCACTGCCGAACTGCGCAAAGCTCTTGAAAAGCTGTCCGAACTTTCCCAACTCAAATCCAATTTCGTTTCCAACATCTCCCATGAACTGCGCACCCCCCTGACCCACTTGATGGGATATCAGGAGTTGTTGACCAATCAAGACCTCGGCCCCTTGACCGAAGACCAGCGTAATGCCCTGGCGATCATGCTGCGTTCATCGCACCGGTTGGGCAGGTTGATTGAAGACCTGATCCTGTTCTCTGCCGTCGAATCCGGTGAGGTGGATATCCATGTCCATCTTTTCAACCTGACCGAACTTGCCCAGTCCATGATCCGGCGTACAGAAGAAAAAGCCCAGGAAAAGTTGATCCATCTGGAGATGACCGCCCCGGAAAAGTCCCTGGCCGTCAAAGCCGATCAGGAAAAGATCGCCTGGGTCATCATGCAGCTCCTGGATAATGCCATAAAGTTCACCCCCAAAGGCGGACAGGTGACACTGGAGCTAAAAATAAGCGATAATAAAGCGCAGATCATGATCACCGATACCGGCATTGGCATCCCCGAAGACAAGCAAGTCGAAATCTTCGAGCCTTTCCACCAGTTGGACAATTCCTCAACCCGCCGTTATGGTGGTACAGGCATCGGCTTGAGCCTGGCCCAGAAGATCATCGAAGCCCACGGCTCCGACCTGTACGTCGTCTCCCATCCCGGGCAAGGCAGCAAATTTGGTTTTTCCTTGTTCATCGACGAATACCTCCTTTATTAGGCTTTTTTTGAGGAAATAATATGAGTCTCAACCACCTCCCGGCCTTATCCACTGAACAAGATTTCATGTGTCTGGTCAAGATCAGCGACCTGATGAATCAGGTTGGGGAACCCAAACCTGCCCTGTCCCGCGCCATTGATGAATTACATCAGATGATGATCTTTGATAATCTGGTGGTATACGCTTTCGACCAGCAAACCGGCGTCCTCGATGCTTTCTATGCCCGCGCCATGGGACGCGGCAAACAGGCTGAAGCCGATATCGATTGGGGTGAGAAACTGGCCAACCAGCTTCTCACCGAACAAAAAATGATCCTCGAAAAACCAAAAGGACTCAAAAACGAGGACCGTTTAAAATTTCCCTTCCTGCTGGGCATTCCCATTTTTTCAAATCAAACCTTCCTGGGTGCTGTCATCCTCATCCGCTTTGGCGGTCCTGAATTTGACCAGCATGACCTGGAATTTGCTACGTTCTTCACTCAGCAGATCGGCATGTTATTTGAAAGGCAGAACTTTCAAAAAGAGCGGGAATTTCTTCAGGCTCGCCAGGAACAGCTGCAGCTCCAGGAAGATTTTCTCTCCACCATCAGCCATGAGCTCAACAGCCCTCTGGGCTTCATCAAAGGGTACACCACCACATTGCTGCGACCAGACGCCAGATGGGAACAAGACACCCAGCTTGAGTTCCTCAAGATCATCGACCAGGAAACGGATCACATGCAGGAACTGATCAGCAACCTGCTCGACTCGGCCCGTGCCCAATCCAACCAACTCAAAATGGATTTTGAAACCGTCTGTCTGGATTCTTTGATCAATGATATTGTGGCACGCGCCCATCGCAAACACCCCAACCTGGAGATCGCCACCAACTTTCCTGGCGATTTGTCTGCCATAGATGGCGACCCCAAACGTCTCACCCAGGTACTGGAAAATCTGATCAGCAATTCCACCAAATACGCCCCCGGTTCCCCAATCGAAATTTCCATACAGCAGGACAATCTGACCTCCACCATTCTTTTTTCCGACCAGGGGCCGGGGATCGCCCCCATTCATCTTGGCCACATTTTCGAGCGTTTCTTTCGCATCCCCAACCCGATCAGCGGTGCTCACGGGTCAGGCCTGGGATTGTATATTTGCCAGAAGATCATCTTTGCACATAAAGGAATCATTACCGCTGAATCCACCGTAAACCAAGGAACTTCATTTCGAATCATCATCCCCAATCAACAGTGATACGGTGGCAATAATCAGGAGGAAAACAAAATGCCGCGAATACTCGTAGTGGATGACGAACCTCTTTACCAACATCTGGTGACAGTCAACCTTGAAAAAGAAGGTTATGAGGTCATCACTGCCAACAATGGCGAGGATGCCCTGGAAATGGTCTCCGCCCGCCACCCAGACCTGGTCATCATGGATGTGATGATGCCCAAGCTGGATGGTATTACCGCTTGTGAACGTATCCACCAATTTTCGAACGTGCCCATCATTATGCTGACCGCCAAAGGAGAAGAACAGGATCGGGTGCGCGGCCTGAATGTGGGCGCTGACGATTATGTGGTCAAACCCTTTTCAGCCACCGAACTGGTCGCCCGGGTACGCGCCGTTCTGCGCCGGGCACATTCTTCGGAGGATATGACCCAGAACCGCTATTTCATTCACGGCGACCTGAAGATCGATTTTGCCCGCGCCGAAGTCTGGCGGGACAATAAATCCATTTATCTTTCGGCAACCGAATACCGTCTCTTGATGCAATTTGCGCAAAATGTGGGTCAGATCCTCTCCGCCGAAGATCTGCTGGTCGCCATTTGGGGGAACCAATACCGCAAAGATAAAGAGATCCTGTGGGTCAGTATTGCCCGCTTGCGCCAAAAACTGGAAGAAGACCCGCACGATCCCAAACACATTGTTACCCGCGCCGGCCTGGGGTATTTGATGCCCCCCATTGAAGAAGTTACATCAGGAGGTGATTAATGTTCCCACCGCTGGAAGATAAAGGCAAAATTTTCACCGATGTGGTGCGCAAGGAACCGGTTGAAGTGATCCTTCAAACCTCGACCAATCTCATTATCAAGGGCACCCTCCACGTCCGGCTGAATAGCCGTTTGAAGGATGAGATAGACAGCAGCGAGCGTTTTGTCGCCATCACTGACGCCACCGTTCTGGATGCCCAGGGCGAAACAATCCATCGGGCAAAATTCTTGTCCGTCAACCGTTCCCATATCGTATGGCTCTTTCCCATAAATGACAGGGCAGAGCCAGGAAGTGAAGAATGACAATCCCAGGACAATCCTCTTTGCAAGCCAACGAGCTTGCCAAATTAAAGAGCTTTCTGATCAACACCATTTCCCGCGAACTGGAAGCCAACCCGCCAGACCCGGACAAACACCGTCAGGCCATCGTCCAGACCCTGAATCTGGCATATCAAAGCACCAAACTTCAACTGGCAAATACAGTGCGCGAACAACTCTTCCATGACATTCTGGATGAAATGCTCGGCTATGGCCCCATTCAATCTTTATTGGATGATGATGACATTAGTGAGATCATGGTCAACAGCCCCAAGAATGTGTATGTGGAACGCAAAGGCAAGTTGATCAAAACCAACATCACCTTTGAAGATGATGCCGCCGTATTGCGTGTCATTGACCGTATCATCCTGCCTCTTGGCCGCCGCGTGGATCATGACCGCCCCATGGTCGATGCCCGTCTGCCAGACGGCTCGCGGGTCAATGCCATTGTGCGGCCTATCGCCATTGATGGTCCGGGGATTACCATCCGGAAATTCCAAAAGGACCGTCTGGGAATAGACGACCTGATCGCCTTTGGGTCGATCAGCAAGATCATGGCCGAGTTTTTGCGAGCCTGTGTGGTCAGCCGGCTCAATATGGTCATCTCGGGCGGCACAGGCTCTGGAAAGACCACCCTGCTCAACATCCTCTCCAGCTTTATTCCTGAAGATGAGCGCATTGTCACCATTGAAGATGCCGCCGAATTACAATTGCAGCAGGACCATGTCCTGCGCATGGAGACCAAATCCGCTGATCTGGAAGGTCAATACGCAGTTACCATCCGCGACCTGGTGCGCAACTCGCTGCGTATGCGGCCAGACCGGATTGTCGTCGGCGAATGCCGCGGCGGAGAAGCGCTGGACATGCTGCAAGCCATGAACACCGGCCATGACGGCTCACTGACCACCCTGCACGCCAACACCCCGCGGGACGCCATCTCCCGTCTGGAGACAATGACCCTCATGTCTGGCATTGAACTGCCCCTCAAAGTTGTCCGTGAGCAGATTGCCGCCGCGGTGGATGTCATCGTCCAGCAATCCCGCCTGCGGGATGGCAGCCGTAAAGTCACCTCCATCACTGAGGTGGCCGGCATGGAAGGAGACACCATCATCATGACCGAGATCTTCCGCTTTGAACAAATCGGCATGTCTGAAGATGACAAAGTCATCGGTGACCTGATGCCCACTGGTATCCGCCCGATGTTCATGCCGCGCTTGATCGCTGCCGGTTTCAACCTGGGCCCGGAAGTGTTTGGCGCAAACATCAGTGCCATTCTATCCAGCCGCAGCGGTACCCGGCGGAATTAAAAGCCGGGACAGCTTGCCGCAATAAGACTGGTGCTATAATTAGTGCAGGTCATCCAGCCGCCCAATCTGCATTCCGAAGCAGGAGGCGCCAGAGGAATCAGCCTGCCAGAAAAATTTGAAAGAGATGCCATGGATAAAATTCAACTCCTCATCCAACTACGTACCAAAAAAATAAGCGCCCTGATCTATGATGCCCGCGTTGCAGCCGGGCGAAGCATTAAAGATTGCGCTGAAGCGATGGGCGTCTCAAAATACCAATTCAAGGCCTATGAAAGCGGTGAACAATCCCCATCCTTGCCAGAGCTTGAAGTGCTCAGCTACTATCTGAATGTTCCCCTGGAACATTTTTGGGGTGCCGAATCTCTCTCGGAAGCGCCGATGGAAAAGACAGCCCAGGAAGTGGAAAACTTTATCAAGCAGCGCAATCAGGACCTGGTGACCCGCCTGCGTCAGGCAAGGGATGAAGCCGGCCTTTCACTGGACGAACTTGCAGAGAACTGCGGCATCGACAAAGACCTGCTTGGAAAATATGAACTGGGCGAAACCACAGTACCCGTCCCTCACCTGGAACTGCTGGCAAGACGTTTCAATATTGAAATTTCCCAGCTCTTCGATCAAAGCGGTATGATTAGCAGTTGGCGCTGCTCGCAGGAAACCCTGGATGGTTTCATGGATCTGCCAGATGAACTGAAAAGCTTCGTGTCAAAACCCATCAATCGCGCCTATCTGGAATTGGCCCACCGCTTGAGCTCGCTCTCGGTGGAAAAACTGCGCATGGTCGCAGAAGGCTTGCTGGAAATTACCTATTGATGCCATGATGATGAACGACAACCCACAACAACTCACGCAACAGGCAGAAGCTGCCTATAGAGCCAACGACTATGCGCAAGCAGTAAAACTTTACCAGGATGCCAGAAATCTTTATCTGGAAACCGGTGACGAACTGCTGGCAGCAGAAATGGCCAATAACCTCTCGGTGACCCTGCTCAAGATGGGTGATGCCGATGGCGCCCTGCAAGTTGTGCAAGGCACCGACCTGCTCTTTGAAAATGCTGGCGACCAGGAACGGCAAGCCATCGCCATTGCTAACCAGGCCGCCGCCATGGAAGCCCAGGGCAGGCTGGAAGAAGCATTGGAACGTTATCAACTGGCTTCAGATCTGCTCAAAAAAACGGGCGGCCGTGAGATGCGCGCCTACGTTTTGCAGAGCATCTCGGCTTTGCAATTACGCACTGGCAAGCAATTCCAGGCTATGGCCTCCATGGACGCCGCCCTGGAAAACAAACCCCGCCTCAGCCTGAAAGAACGTTTTCTCAAGAGACTCCTCAAGTCACAAAAACGTCTGTTGAAGTAAAGTCAGGTAGTGATGAATATCTCCGCCGCCCCCCTGCTTCGCCCTGCCGTGATGAAGGACAGCGCCGGTATTTTTGATCTTTTCAGCGCCAAAAGATATGTTCACCGCCATCCAGGCTGGCGCAATCTCGAAGATTGGGTAGATCGCCCCCCCTTTTGGATATTGGAAGACCCTTCCCGCAGCCTGACAGCTGCCCTATCCTGCCCTGTTGAACCGGCGGGTGTGGCCTGGGTACGCCTGTTTGCCACACGTTTTCCCAACCGGCCTGCCCACAGCTGGCCCCTGTTGTTTGAAAAAGTCTACCTCGCACTGCCGGAAACCAAACCCATCGTGGCTGCCCTGGGGATCGAAAACTGGTTCTGTGAGCTTTTAGGCAAACACCAGTTTCAGGAACAAAACAGTATCGTCATCCTGTATTGGGAAGCACATCGATTCCCCCAAAAACCGCATACACCCCACCTTAAATTGCGTAAGATGCACAGCAGCGATCTGATCCACGTACTCCGCCTCGATCAACAAGCTTTCCAGCCGCTTTGGCAGCTCTCCTGGGAAGCGCTGAGCAGCGCCTTCCATCTAAGCGCCTATGCCACTGTAGCCGAATTGGATGGAAAGATCGCCGGTTACCAGATCAGCACGACCACCCACACCTCCACTTGTCTTGAACGGCTGGCAGTTTCTCCTGGCCTGCAAAACCAGGGCATTGGTGCAGCCCTGGTCTACGATCTGATCGAGGAATACCAGGTGAGCAATGCCACCCACCTGACCGTCAATACCCAAAAAGACAACCTGCCCTCCCAAACACTGTACAAGAAAATGGGCTTTAATTACACTGGTGAAATTTACCCCGTATTCGTTTACCAGCCATAGCAGGTTTGATCGCCATTTGCCCTTGCCTGCAAAAGCAAACTCGATAACACGCATAAAATCAAACCAGTCACTTCGACAAGCCTGTGACCGGTTCTCTCAAAAAAACTGGCAAGTTCTCAAGAACCTGCCAGTTTTTTTGATCTTCAGAAATTAATTATCTCAGGGCAGGCCTACGCCCAGCAAAGTCATCAACCCTACCAGCAGAGGCGCAATGACCAGAGCCGGCAGAAAACTGCCAATGCGGATCTTGCGCAGCTCCAGCAGGCTGCCGATGGCAATGCCCATCACGATCACCCCGCCCACTGCATTCATTTCCACCATCATTGGCTCGGTCACAATCGACTGCACCTGATTGGCCAGCAATGTAATCGACCCCTGATAAACAAAGATCATCACCGAAGAAAAAATCACCCCCACCCCGAGGCTGGAAGCAAAAGCCAGCGCAGCAAAGCCATCCAGGATTGACTTGACGGCCAGCATATTATAATCTCCTGTCAAGCCGTCCTGGATCGAACCCAGGATCGCCATCGGCCCAATGCAAAACACCAGTGACGCCATCACAAATCCCTTGACGAACCGTCCTTGATCTTCCGCATTATCCGATCTTATAAACCTGGTTTGCAGCCAGATGCCCAGATTCGTCAGCCCATCCTCAATACGCCACCATTCCCCCAAAAGGGCGCCGATCAGCAAACTGCCGCACACCAGCAGGGCGTTCTGCGTGTCCAGAAACATGGATAACCCATAGGCAAGAGTGAACAGCCCCAGCCCGCTAACCACGGTGCTGCGGATCCGTTCCGGAATACGGCTGCCCATCACACTGCCCAGGGCGCCACCAATGACAATGGTAGCAACATTGACCAATGTCCCGATCATGTCTCATCCTTTTTGCTGGCGGCCATCGCCGTTTTTTTTCCACAGACCTGGTTCTCCTGCAACTCCAGCACAAAACACAAAGAAGACAGGCGGTTCAGGTAGCGCAGCACCTGCACATTGGCCAGGGGTATACTCTGATGCAGAGCCACAACCCGGCGCTCGGCCCGACGGGTAATGGCACGCGCCATGCCAAATGCAGCCCCCGACGGGGTTTCACCAGGCAAAATGAAGCCCTTGGGAACGCCCACCGCGGCGCTGATCGCATCGGTGTTCTCCTCCAGCCAGGCCACATGCGATTCTGAAATCGTGCGCACCCGGTCGGCGACCTCTGGTTCGGCTGCCACTTCAGACATCAAGGCATACAGATCGCGCTGCACCCGGGTTACCACCTCAGCTGCGTTTTCTGCCTGGCAAAGACTGCGCGCCATTCCCAGCGCAGTCGTTACTTCATCAATCGTACCCAACGCTTCGATACGCTCATGTGATTTGGCAACCCGGCCTTCCCCCAATGTGCTTGTAAATCCATCGTCTCCCTTGCGGGTATAAAAAGCTGCCATCTTTCCCTCCACTTTGGTGAGAATGCAATTATCCTTTTCAAAAACATCCGGCCGTAACAACCGGCCGGATGCTCTCGGTTTTCTTTGATGCTTCTATTCTTCTGAACTGACAGCCGGGACTTCCTGCAGGGTGCGGCGTGCCATCAGGAACCAGTTTGCGATGGTATTGAAGCGATCACTGCTGTCATACAATGGGCCGACACTCACCCCTTGCACACTGTAATCCACCCCATAGTTGTAAACAGGATAATACAGGGGCAAGGCAGGCAGCTCATCGGCAAAGATAACCTGGAAATTGCGGTACAGCCGCTCGCGTTCTCCCAGGTCTGTCACCACTCGCGCCTGCTGAATATACTCACTGGCAATGCGATGATCCCACTGGGAATAATTCTGGCCGCCGGTAGCCATGGCCTGATCCCAGAAAGGATAAGGGTCCGGGTCGGGAGTACGGGACAGATTCAGATCAATCAACGCAGCCTGGAAAATGCGGTCCTGAAGGTACACATTCACCAGTTCCTCATAAGGCACAGGGGTGATGGTTACAACGACATTCAATTCAGCCCAATTGGCTTGTATGGATTCGGCCAGGCGGGTGTGCAGTTCCGTGTCAGGGTAAAGCAACTCAAAACGCAGTTCGGTATCTTCCTTGGCGCGCACCGGGTTTTCTTCGCCGCTGACCAGGTAATCTTCCTGGCGGAAAAGGTTAATGGCTGCGTCACGGTCAAATTCCACCCGCGGGGTCCTATCGTAATACGCCCAGGTATCGGGCAGGATCGGGCCATCGGCAATGATCGCCTGTCCATTCAGGATGGTGTTGATCATCCACTGCCGGTTCAAGCCCAGCAACAACGCCCGGCGCACAGCCGCATCTTGCAAAAATTCCACTTCCGGGTTGTTCAGATTAAAGACAATCATTGAAAGTTCAGGCTTGCGCATGGCATACAGCGCCAGATCAGGCTCTGCTAATGCGCTCTCCAGGATATCCGGTGAGATCAATCCAATGCCCTGCACCACCCCCAAACGGTAAGCAGCAAGCGCCGCAGCCGCATCAGGATAATAGCGCATCACAATCTGTTCGATAAATGGTGGTCTCTTGTAGTAAGACTCATTGGCGCTCAACATCACTCCGCTGATCTGGCCGTTTTCAACCAGCACCCGCTCAAACCGGTATGGACCGGTGCCGACCGGGTTGAGGTTATAGTCATCCTCAACCATCTCGGCAAAACTACGATCGCCAAGCAGGTGCTGCGGCAAGATGCCAAAAGTCAGGTAATCCAGGAAAGGTGAAAATGGTTCCGGCAAAATGAATTGCAGGGTCAAATCATCAAAGGTATTGACTTCCACCTTCTGCCAGAATGCTGTCAGATCAGCCGGAACCAGCCCATCCCCTTCGCGCAGCATTTCAATGGTGAACAAGACATCCTGTGCTGTAAGGGGTTCGCCATCATGCCAGATGATGCCCGGCCGCAGGGCGAAGTTGTAGGTCATGCCATCCTGTGAAATACCCCAGGACTCGGCCATTTCCGGGTAGGGCACGCCGCGTGAATCAAAACGTACCAACCCGCTGTAGACCAAAGCATCCACATCCCGGTCCACGGCATTGTAGGTATCCAGCAGAGGGTTGAAACGCTGGGGTGCACCGATCAGGGCCTCGGTGTAAACACCGCCCTTCACCGGCTCGGGAGCCAGAGTCTGCACTGCCGGCTGTTCCCCCAACAACAAAATGCCCACAACCAGCCCTGTCAGGAAAATGATGATCAACTGCCAACGTAATTTTTTCATAAGTTGTTATATATTAAAGAGGGCGACCTCTCTTTACTGAGCCGCCCTCAATGAAAGGCTTGAATAGACTGGACGTGTGATCTTCGAGCTCAGCTGCTGATGATCACAGTGATCAGGGTCAAAATGAAGAACAATACGCTCAAGCCAATGGTGATGTAGAACAATGTCTTCTCAATACCCCGGCGGGATGAGAAAACGCTGCTCGAATCGGCACCTGTCAAACCGCCCAAGCCCACGCCTTTATTCTGAATGATCACACTGGCGATCAACGCGATCGAAGTTATAATAAGAGCAATATCGAAATAATCTACAAGTTTCACTCGTTACCTCCTGAGATTTAAAACCAAATTGGATTATACCTGTAACCATCCAGAATCGTCAACCAACAAAATGCAAGAACTGATCGCTGCAATCCATCTTTACTCCATCTATTCCAGCGGAGACGATCGCCACGCCCAGCTGTTGAACCTGGCCTTGCAGGCCGGCATTGATCTGCTCATCACCGCTGACCAGAATGTGCTCGTACAGGGTTTCGATGGCTATGCGCAACAAAATAGCAAGACCTGCCTGCTACTGGCCGGGGAAGAGATCTTCGCACGCCATCCTTGCTCGTCATCCACGCGCCTGCTGGTGCTGGATGCTGGCCGCGATATGGCCCCCTTTGCCTCGCAACCGCAGAAAGTCATCAAACTCACCGCTGAAAGTGGTGGTTTGAGTATCATGACTCAACCCATGCCCCGCAAAAGATCCAGGTCCGGGCCACCCCAACTCCCGGCAGATATGCCCCGCGGCTTCTCCGGGATGGAGTTATGGAACAGCATGAATGAACTGCAAAGCCGGTCGAAGAACCGCCTGTTGGCGCATTTCTTCACCTGGCTGCCCCGCCTTGGCCGGAGCGGACCAGACCCGGAGCTTTGCAAGCTGTGGGATCAACTGCATGCGGCTGGACAGCAGATCACTGCCATTGCCGGCAGTGGCCTGGGCAGCCCGCAGCAATACACCAAAACCCCGGCCCGCCTGAAGAATTATTTACTGCACAACATCACCAATCATCTGCTGGTTCCCCGGCCTCTGGGCGACGACCTGGAAAGCGACCGGCGCATGGTTTTCGAAGCCCTGCGCCAGGGGCACACCTTCATCGCCTGTGACGATCTGGCTCCCGGGCAAGGCTTTCGCTTCCACGCCCAGGGCCGCGATCAAAATGCCGGGATCGGCGATGAGCTTCTGCTCCGCGACAGCGTGACCTTTCAGGTGCGCCTTCCGCAGCCCGCCAAATGTTTGCTGTTCAGGGACGGCGAACTGATCCACACCTGGCACAACAAGGATGTCTGCGTACACAGTACCAACCAGCCGGGCAGTTACCGCGTGGAAGCGCATCTGCCCTATCTCGGTCAGGAGACCGCCTGGATCATCAGCAATCCGATCCGGGTGCGGCCCTATATGCCGTCGCCGCTCAGTGATCAGTTGTACACTGCATAAAGGAAGATACCCTGATGCCAATATCCAACAACGTTACCCGCCTGCTGGCCTCACGCAAAATTAGCTATACCGCTTTTGAACTGCCGCCCGAAAAACTGGGCGCGCTGGAAACCGCCCAAAGATTGAACGTCGCCCCGGAGATGGTCTTCAAAACCATCGTCATCACCCAGAAGCCCCCCGCCAAACCGGTTTTGGCCATTGTGCCCGGCCCATCTGAAGTGGATCTGAAGCTGGTAGCAGAGGCGCTGCATGTTAAGAAGGTCTTTCTATCCACCCAGGCCGAAGCCGAAGCCATTACCGGCCTGCAGACAGGCGGCATTTCCCCCCTGGCCTTGGTCAACAAGGGTTTTCTGGTGCTGCTGGATGACAGCGCCAATGCGTTTGCAGAGATTCACATCTCCGGCGGGCAGCGCGGCCTGAACATCCGCTTGCCGGTCAAAGACTTGGTGAAACTGACCAATGCCAAAATGGCCAGGATTGGGCATTTGTCCAGCGAGTTGTAGTCCAGCGCAATTCAGCCCTTGATGACCAGCACCGGCCGTAAACGCGCCACTTTGCGGGCAATACCGGCCCCGATTACAGTCTCCACCACCGCATCCACATCCTTGTAAGCCTGCGGCGCTTCTTCCGCCAACCCTGGCATAGAGCCAGCCCGGATCATGATCCCCTGCTGGCCCAGTTCCTGGCGCAGGCTTTCGCCTCGTATACTCTTCTTGGCCTGGCTGCGGCTCATCACCCGCCCGGCGCCATGACAACAGGAACCCAGCGAACGCTGCATGCTCTCGCTTGTCCCACTCAACACCCAGGAAGCCGTGCCCATGCTGCCAGGCACAAACACCGGTTGACCGATATGCTGATAGGCCTGCGGCACACCGGCCACGCCCGGCCCAAAAGCCCGCGTGGCACCTTTGCGATGCACACAAACGCACTGCAATTTACCATCGAATTCGTGCTCCTCCAGCTTGCCAATGTTGTGAGCAATGTCATACACCTGGCGCAAATGCCAGTCGTCCACCTTCCCGGCCAGCACATCCTCAAACGCCTGGCGAGCCTGGGCGGCCAGCATCTGCCGGTTGGCAAAAGCGAAATTGGCCGCCGCCTGCATCGCACCCAGGTAAGCTCTGCCTTCACCGGAATCCAGCGGAGCACACACCAATTCACGGTCTGGCAGATGAATGCCATACCGCCCCGGCACGCCCTGCAGTTGCTTCACATAATCACTGCACACCTGGTGTCCCAGCCCGCGCGAACCGCAATGGATCATCAGCGTCAGGCAACCCTCACTCAACCCCATCACCCGCCCGGCAGCCGGGTCAAGCATCTGTTCAACCACTGCCAATTCCAGGAAATGATTGCCAGAGCCCAGTGTGCCCAGTTGCGGGCGGCCGCGCTCGCGTGCCCGCGGGCTGATCTGGTCAGGGTCGGCAGCCTTCAGACAGCCGCCATCCTCGGTCAATGCCAGGTCGGTATCAGAAGCCAGACCCTTGTGCTTGATCCATGCTGCGCCCTGCTCACACACCTGTTGCAATTCCCTGTCGCTCAGCTTCCAGGGACCAGGCTTGCCCACCCCGCTGGGGCAGGCCCGATTTAATGCCTCGGCCAGTTGGGGAAAATACGGCCGCGCCTCCTCCAACAGCAGGTTGGTGGACAATAAACGCACCCCGCAGTTAATGTCGTAACCAATCGCCCCGGGCGAGATAACCCCATCTGGATAGGACATGGCCGCCACACCCCCGATTGGAAAACCGTATCCCTGATGAACATCCGGCATCACCAGCACCTGCCCCAACAGCCCTGGCAGGGTGCTGGCATTCAAGGCTTGCTGCACAGCATCGTCCTGCAGGGCCTGCTCCAGCAGGCGTCGCGTGGCAAAAAACCTCACCGGGACACGCATATCACCGCGATACCCGCGTGGAATTTCCCACTCAAATTCCGATATCTTTTCAAACACACTCAGGGGAATCATGTTGGCCTCCTTTCAGCCACCCTTTCACCCCGTTACACATCAAAAACGATCGCCGTCTGCAAGCCATGCGCCCATTCGATAATCTGCAAATTGTGGTAGGTAACCGCTTTGATCGCTTTACCCGGCTTGCCAACCGGTGCACCCAGCAAATTGGCTTTCAGGCTATGCCCATCAAAAACGAGCACAAAGCTGTGATACACCTCGCCGTGCATTTCTGTCCGGTACAGCAATTCCTCCAGAAAACCCACCAGAAGGTCTTCCGCATCATCTCCGTGCACATGGATTTCCCGCGCCAGCTGCGGCCCGCGGTCTGGCTCAATTCTCATCAGAGCATACATGCCCAGGGCAGCCTGTACAAACAAATCCGCCAGGTCAGACGCCCAAACCTTGAGCGCCAGATCTGCGGTATGTGCCAATTCCTGATATCCTTCTTTCTTTTTCATCATCATTCGGTATAATCATTAACATCAAAACGATTGCAGCCTCTACTCCTATCATACCAAAAGAGCGGAACGGTTACACCTTTCACTATGAACAACAAACTGGACCGAATTGAAGCAAAACTGAAAGCTTTTTTCGAAAAAAGCGCTCAATTGACACCCGGCCATCAGCGCCAATTGTACATCGCCGAGCAGCTAGTATCGGCTATGCGCAACGAAATCGAGAACTCCCCGGAAGGCAGCCCGGTTGCACCCGGCGCCTACCGCATCTGCATGCACCCTCATGACCTGGAGGAATGGCAGCAACATCCTGAATGGAAAGATGCCCTCCTGCACACATTGCAGGATGCCGCTCTTGAATCTGGCGTGCGCTTCAAAGCTCCACTTGCCATCAGCACAACTGCCGATCCCCTGCTGACACCCAACTTCCCAAAAGTCTGTCTGGATGCACCCTCCGAAATGCTCGGCAGGACTGCCGCCATGCCGCTGGATGCCCCCCTCCAGGAGAATGCACAGATCAGCCAGGCCATCACCGCCTTCCTCATTCTGGAAGACAAGCGCATCATTCCACTGGCAAACCCGGTCATCAACCTGGGTCGTATGCTCGACAATCAAGTGGCAATCGAAGACCCGCGCGTCTCCCGCCGCCATGCCCAATTGCGCAATATGCAAAACCACTTTGTGATCTTCGATCTGAATTCAACCGGCGGCACTTACGTCAATGGCCAGCGAATCCAGCAGGCCACCTTGAAACCCGGAGACGTGATCTCCCTGGCCGGTGTTCCCCTCATCTACGGAGAGGACAGCGACCACTTCCCCGGCCTTGACCAAACGGGAAGCATGTTGTCATCCCTAAACGAGGAAGACTCCTCGACAGAAAGCGGAGCAGTATCATGAGCGGTGTCATTGTCTTGATCCTGAGGATCTTGCTGGTTCTGGTGATCTATGCCTTCCTGGGCTGGGTCATTTATACCATTTGGCTTGAACTGCGACTGAAAAGCCAACTGGTGAACATCCAGCGCATTCCCCACATCAGTCTTGCACCAGTGGACTTCAGTGAGCAAAACCGACAGGAGTTCAGCTCAGCCGAAGTCATCATCGGCCGCGATTCCTCCTGCGATTACTACCTGCCGCATGATACTGTCTCTGCCCGCCATGCCAGGCTCGGATACCACCACAATCACTGGTGGATCGAAGACCTGGGCTCGACCAATGGCACCTATCTGAACGGTGAGATCGTGGACACCGCGGCAGTGATCATTGCCGGCGACCGCCTGCGCTGCGGCCAGATCGATCTGCTGGTTAATGTTCTCCCCCGCTCCTGAACTGTGTTAATGCCCGCAGGGTCTGCTTACGGAGCCGGCTGATCCAGAAATTGCGCCAGTTGTTTCTTTTGATCTGTACGCACCATTGCAATGATCTCGTCCATCTCCTGCAGGATTGACTCTCCATTAGGAATGAACAACTCGCCATTCCGAATCACTGCGGCAATTACGCACTGATCGGGCAAATGCAAATCAACCAGCTTTTGACCAATTGCCCTGGCCTGTGGTGCCACTTTTTCCACCACCAGGGAATATTTCCCTTTGCGTAATTTGAGCAAAGTCATCATATCCCCCAATGACATCTCCTCAACGATCAAACTACCCAGAAGGTCCGCCTGGTTCAGGGCAACATCCACGCCCATTTCGGGGGTGAACATCCAAACATTTTTGGGATGATTCACCCGGGCAATGATGCGCGGCACATCAAATTCAAAACGTGCCAAATTCGCAACCACCAGGTTGATTTCATCCACACCAGTCACAACAGCCAGAACATCTGTCTGGTGAATTCCACTTGCCTCTAGCATATTTGGGTCAGTCCCATTGCCGTGGATTACAACTTTCTCAGGCAAGTCAATGCGTAATTGGGGAATTTCATCCTTACGCAACTCAATCAAACTTACATCATGGCCTTCGCTCAACAAAAACGAAGCCAAATATGCCCCAACCTTTCCACCACCCACGATCATGACTTTCATATCCAGCCTCCTTCAAACGCTATCCTAGAACAGCGATTTCAATCGATCCATGGATGACGACAACACGGCCAAGTGCAAAAGATCGTCTTCCCGTAAATTCGCAGTGCCATCTGGCAAAAAGGTTTTATTCTTGCGGGTGATTGCCACCACACGGATCTCTCCGGCAATTGTAATGGTCTTGACCGGTCTGCCATCAAGAAAGGCCGGCACCGAAATGTCCACCAGCTTGACATCGCCCGTTCCCAGGCTCTGTACCACATCGCCATGCGCAAAGGATAGGATACGAGCCAGATGATCAACACCGATCCGCACCGGCGAAATAACCCATAATCCCAGTCGCTGGTAAATCTCCGCTGTGCGCGGGTCATAAACCCGGGCAGCCACACGCGGCACATTAAAGAACTGGCGGGCTATGCGCGCCGCTACCACATTGGCAGCGTCGCTGGCAGTCACCGCTGCCAATGCATCCGCGTTCTTGATCCCGGCCTGCAAGAGAATATCCTGGTCAAACCCAATGCCAGTCACAGTTTTTCCCTTAAAGTTCTCTCCCAAACGGGCAAAGGCTTCTGGATCTTTGTCGATAACCGTGATCTTTTGACCGCGCAAGGAAAGCGCTCTGGCAAGCTCGGAACCTACCCGACCACACCCAATGATAATGGTATTCATTTCTCCATCCTCCATTCAAAAGGCAGCAAATTGGCTGACATGGTTCTTATAGTCCATTCATCATAATTCCATTTTCGCACAATCCTGTTCAAGCGGTCTGCTTTTTTTGCATTCTTTTACGAACTGTCCATTTGCGCAACTCATCCATGAGCAGCAAGGAAGGCGTCCAGGCAAACAGGAACACCCAGTTAATCAATGGGAAACTATTGGTGCCTATGAATTTTTGAAATACTGGCAGGTAAACAAACGCTGCCACAGCCAGCAATTCACTGGCGATCCCCACCCAGATCAGTTTATTATTGAAAAATGGGCTCTTGAAAACAGACGCCGTCTCTGTCCGCTGGGTCAGCAGATTTCCGATCTGGGTTGTCACCACTGCGCCCAGAGCCATGGCTGTAGCCGCCCGGTATAGACCGCCATCGCCGGGCAAGTCAATCCAACGACCCCAATAGCCATTGGTCCAATACATGAAATAGAAAGCCGCCATGGCTGCCAGGCTCTGGATCGGGCCCAGCCATGCATAGGAACGCAGCAACAGTGACCGCGTGATGACATGTTCGTCAAGATTGCGCGGAGGGCGGTCCATCAAACCCGCTTCCGGCAGTTCTGCGCCAAGCGCCAGGGCCGGAACAATATCCGTACCGAGGTCGATCGCAAGGATATGCATCACGTTCAAGGCGATTGGTATTCTCGCACCGCTCAAGGCAAAAATGATAAATGGCACTGCTTCCGGGGTGTTGCTGGTGAAAATATAGGAGGTGAAACGTTTGATGTTGGCATACACTGCCCGGCCTTCCTCCACAGCATTGACAATGGAAGCAAAATTATCATCCGTCAGGATCATATCGGCCGCCTCTTTGGCAACATCGCTGCCCGAAATCCCCATTGCCACGCCAATGTCCGCCTTTTTCAACGCCGGTGCGTCGTTGACGCCATCTCCGGTTACTGCCACAATATTGCCCATATCCTGCAGGGCGCTTACCACGCGCAGCTTGTGCTCCGGCGCCACACGGGCGAAGATCACTTCACCTTGCAGGGCAGTCTGCAACTGTTCAGGGGACATCGTGTCCAGGTCAAAACCGGTGATGATCTGCGGGTGTGCACCCTGGATGATGCCAATACGCCGGGCAATGCTTTCGGCAGTTAAACCATAGTCGCCAGTGATCATTACAATCTGGATGCCCGCACGGTGACATTTACGGACAGCTTCTGCCACTTCCAGTCGGGGCGGGTCAATCATTGCCTCCAAACCAATAAAGGTCAGCTCTCTTTCCACACTATCCACATCATATATTGGCAGCCGTTGCGCCAGGTCACGCTTTGCCAGGGCAAGTACGCGCAATCCACCCCGCGCATATTGATCGTTGGCGTCCATGATCTGCCTTTGCAGGTCTGCATTCATCTCAACAATCTGCCCCTCAAGTTCACAATGCGAACACAAATCAAGCACTTCCTTCGGTGCACCCTTGACAAAGGCAATTTGTCCACGCTGGTTGCCCTTCGAGCGATGAATGGTACTCATCCGCTTGCGGCGAGATTCAAAAGGAAGCTCGCGCAGGCGCATATATTGCCTCTCTTCCTGCTCCAGGTCAAAACCGGCTTTCTGGGCTGCCACTTTCAGGGCTGCTTCCGTGGGATCGCCCAAAATCGTCCAGCGTTTGATATCATCCTCGTTTTCAGCAGCGTCACCATTGGGCGGCAACAATCTGGAATTATTGCACAAAGCCGAGCCCAATAACAACCATCCCAAAGAGCCAGACCTGGCGTCAGTCACAGGTTTGCCATCCGCCAAAATTTGTCCATCTGGATCATATCCAATGCCAGTCAACTCCCATTCCTTGCCGGCTGCCAACGGAGTCACTTCATCTCGTCTACCGCCATTCCAGACTGGCTGCCAGAGATGGCGCACTGTCATTTCGTTCTGGGTCAGAGTGCCCGTCTTGTCTGTGCAGATGTAAGTTGTGCAGCCCAGAGTTTCAACCGCCGACAGTTTTTTGATCAGCGCATGCCGTTGCGCCATGCGCTGGGTGCCCATTGCCAGGGCCAGGGTAACAGTGGGCAATAGCCCTTCCGGCACAAAAGCCACGATCATCCCCAAAGCAAAGATGAATCCTTCAGCCAGGTTGATCCTGGCTACGGTGATTGCAATAATGAAAAAGAGTGCTCCAATGCCAATCGCGATAAAAGAGATTTGCTTGGTGACATTGTTCATCTCTTTTTGCAGCGGACTGAGGTCGTTGCCCATACTTTGCGTAAGATGAGCGATCTTGCCAAATTCAGTTTGCATGCCAGTGGAAAACACCACTGCTTTGCCCGTGCCAGAGACCACATTTGTCCCAGCAAAAACGATGTTGGGAATCTCGGTATGTGTGATGTTCTCCTGGAAGATCAATTCTCGGTTCTTGTTAACCGGGCGCGACTCACCCGTCAGCGTCGATTGATCGACTTGCAGTTCAGCCTGCTCTACCAAACGACAATCGGCAGAAATCTTGTCGCCTTCGCTAAGCAGTACTACGTCGCCGGGCACAAGCTCTTCCACTGGGACGCGGGCTTCATGGGCATCACGCAGCACCCGCGCATAGCTTGGCAGCATCTTTTGCAATGCCTCGGTTGCCTTGCTGGCGCGAAATTCCTGCCAGAAACTGAACATGCCATTGATAATGTTCACCAGCCAAACCGCAATAGCCAATTCCGGCATTTTGGCGATCAAAGCAACAATCCCGCCAACCCACAGCAAAATCGCCATCAGGTGAGTAAAATTCGAGAGAAGACGCACAATCAAAGGCGTCCCACGGCTTTTTTGAATAGCGTTCGGACCAAACTGCTCCAATCGCTGTTGGCATTCTATGGCAGTGAGACCCTGCACGCATGATCCCAAGGTTTGATATACCTCATCAATGGATAATTGATGAATGCTGCCAAGCACTTCTTCGGTAATAAGAATGGTATTTTCGGCCATACACTTTCACATCATTTCTGGATGCCAGCAATCTGGTGCCGTACATCCCCGACAAACATCAACCCTAAACACTCGCAACAAATATGGAGGCATGAAAAAAGGTTGGAAACCAATCCAACCCAAGGTTTGCCACCCTTCAAAGAATGGCAAGCAAGGATTATTGCACCAATCAGGTTTCCTGTCAATCACCAAATCATGATCGGATACAATATTTATAATAGACCATAAGCCTCATAAATACCAGACTGCAATTAATCCGTGTTAATCCACGATCAAATGGGATAATCCAAACGCTCCTGTATTCATATTTTTAGCTGGATTGGAAAACCATCCTGGCAGTTAAAATCGCCAAGGTTTTCGTTGAGAGTATCCCTTATAGAAGAATTTGTCAGTATAATTTGATTTATGAACAGCCTGACATAGTAAAATACTTCATCACCTTCTTTCATTATAGAGAAGAGACCCCTTTTATCGTGTCTTAACAGTCCCAATTGTGCCAACCAGGGATAGGCCGTACAAGGCCCCATACAATCCCGAAATAACGAATATCGAGAATTGATGCATTAATGTTTCTTCCCCCATCCCCCTCTATGAAACAAGCCAGGCCCGTCGTCCGCCTGCTGGCGGATATTCTTTTCGTCTTCGGGTTCATTCTGCTGATACCTGCAATTCTTGCCTATTTCCTGGATGAAAAGCTGATGTGGCCGATATTTGGTGGTCAGGCTTTGTTTTGCATTCTGTTTGCTGCCGCCGTGCGCCGCAAAACAAGCACGGCCGGCATGAAACAATATCAAGCCTCCATTGCGCTGGCCCTGGCATGGGTACTCATCTCAACCATTTCCAGCATCCCTTTTTTGGTTAATGGTCTGAACCTGATTGACGCACTTTTTGAATCCTTCTCCGGCTGGACAAACACAGGCGCCAGCATGATCGCTGATCCAGGTCTGCTCCCCTACTCATTGGGATTATTTCGCGCCATGTCGCAATGGCTCAGCGGGCTGGGATTGGTTTTAATGCTGGTCTCGCTGCGCGGTGAAGCTCCACAAGTCATGCAGCGCCTCTTCCAGGTGGAAGGCCGTTTTGAAGACTTCAACCCCAGCGTCTGGAAAATGGGCCGCACGATCGCCTTCATCTACTTCGGCTACACATTGGCCGGTTTTCTGGGTCTGTGGGCAGCGGGCGTGCCGCCTTTCCATGCCCTGACCCACACCATGACCTCACTTTCAACCGGCGGGTTTTCTTCCAACAGTGTTGGCATCGGCATTTATGGAACGATCCCTACTATCATACTCATCTTTTTGATGATCATTGGGGGCATCAGCTTCAGCAGTCACCAGGCGCTTATCCGTGGAAAGTTCAAGAAATTCATCCAAAACCCGGAGGTGCAGGTATTTTTCCTTCTCTTGGCGGTCAGCTATAGCCTGGCTCTGCTGCAAATGAAACTCGCCCGCTTGCCGGTCATGGAAAACGCCTTGAGCAGTATCTTTTACGTTGTCTCGGCCGCATCCACCACCGGCGCGCACACCCTGTTGCCGTTACCGGATATGCCGGATGTGTTCCATTTTATGCTCACCCTGTTAATGGCCGTTGGCGCAAGCTATGGATCAGCTACCGGGGGTCTCAAACTTTGGCGGCTCATCATCCTGGGAAAGATCATTTATCGCGAAATCCGCCAGCCCTTTTATCCGCAAGGTGCCATCCTGCCAATCCGCATGGGACACAATGTGATCCAGGAAGATATCGTCGGCAAGGCAGCCGGTTATACCATGCTCTATATGCTCATCGCCCTGCTGGGCAGTCTGGTTTTCATGATGTTTGGCCATCATGCCCTTGATTCACTTTTCGTGGTTTTTTCCGCACAAGGCAACGTCGGTTTGACCGCCATGCCAGCCGCCATGCATTTTGGCATGCACCCTGTGCTTAAACTGTTGCTCATCTTTCACATGCTGGCGGGCCGTCTGGAGATCTTCCCCCTGATCTTTCTATTTGCCGCCATCAATAAAAAGAATTGGTAATAATAGCGAACCTTTTGAGGACAAGAAAAAATGGATAAAAAAATTAATATCGTGATTGCTGGCGAAAGCTCCTTCTGCTGGTATCTGGTCAACCAGCTCAAGGATGAAGTGACTGGCCGCTTGTATTTCCTCCTGGAGGACAAGCAACAAGCCATGGAGGCCAGTCTGCTGGAAAATGTGATCGCCATCAGCGGCGATATCACCGACACGGAAGTTCTGGACCAACTCGATTTGCGGAATTGCCACACTGTGGTGGTTGGCTCAAAAGAAGAGCGGGCCAATATCATGGCTGCCCTGTATGCCAAAAATGAAGGTGCTCAGCATGTCTATGCCCGCGTTTTTGAAGAAAAGGTCAGCAAGCTGCTCGAATCTCTGGGAGTGACGCCCATCATCACCGCCTATACCGCTGCTGCATTTTCCGCGATCAGCATCCTGCAGCCCTCGGTAGCCCGCATTGTCAGCCTTACCGAGGACGATTTCGTCATGGTCGAGATTGAAGCCGATCAATTCTCCGAATTGATCGGTCAGCGACTGGGAAATCTGCACAGCGAGCACCTGCACGTGATTGCCCTGAAAAACAACCACACCATCTCGCTGGGTTATGAGGATAAGGTGGAAGTAGGCTCCACCTTGATCGCTATTTGTGACAGACAAATCCGCAGCAAGATCACCCAGGAAGTCCGGAAGATCATTGCTCTGGTATTAAAATTCTCCAAAAGTCCATCATGAGGTCAGCCGATGCAAATTAAATCCATCTTCGAACTGGTTTCAGAGATCATTGATGTTCTGGGGGTCACCGTGATCGTCTGGGGCGTCATCCTGGGAACGTATCGGTTCGCCAAAACCAAATTGCGACGCTCCCCTAACGATAACGGGTTTGAAACCTACCGCGAAGACCTGGGGCGCTCGCTGTTGCTTGCCCTGGAATTCCTGGTAGCTGCCGACATCATCCGTTCAGTGGCAATCAAACCCAGCCTGGAAAGCGTTACCATCCTGGCGATCATCATCCTCATCCGGACATTTTTGAGTGTCACCATGGAACTCGAGGTCAATGGCCGCTGGCCCTGGCAAAAAAAAGACTATGAAATCAATCATCACCCCCCGGTGGCAAAATGACCGCTCGCCTTCTTTTTAATGAACCGCCAGGATCAAACCCGGCGGGCCACGGCCATCAGCGAGCTGCCAAACGGCAAACGCCGTCCGCGGCCTACCCAGCCCGCCTCCAGACGCAAAGCGGCAGCCGCCACGTCGTTCAATACCGGGATGATGCGTAGTTCATCCACCACCCGCTCATCCAGCGCATCAACTGACGGCCCGGGCCCGGCCTTGCCAGCCAGCCGGCGGGTCAACCACACCAGCGGAAAAGTCATCGCCATGAAATAGCTGGTATGCAGCACCTCATACCCTGCGCGGTTCAGCACTGCCGTCAGACTGTGCTGTGTGTAGCGCCGGGCATGTTTGGCCGCCACATCAAAATAGCTCCATAGAGATGGATGTGCCGGCACAGTCAGCACCAGCCGGCCCTCTGGAGCCAGAATCTGCCCCACATCCTGCAGTACCTGCAAATCATCAGGCATGTGTTCCAATACATCAAACATGCCTATCACCGAAAAACAGCGTCCAAAGGGCGGCTGATGCAAATCTGCCTGCACCAATCCGCAGGTCACCCGGTGACGGGCAAAACGCAAACCATCCATGAAGAGGTCCATCCCGCTGACGCGCCGTGCCGAAGCTGCATCGATCAAAACCTGCAGCACATTGCCATTGCCGCAGCCCAGTTCCAGAATACGGCTGTCGGCCGGGAGTTGTTGCAGACTGCGCCGCACAACATTGGCGATCAGCCGATTGCGTGCCGAAAACCAGAAATGGCGCTGCTCGGCGCGATAGAGGGCTTGCTGGTAAGCCGGATCATAAGTATCTTCATTTTCAAGATGTGACATCTTCTCGCTGCCCTCCTTCAATCTCTGATTGTAACATGCACGCAATCCATCCATCAGAAAAATGTGCTATGATTACAAACATGACCCGGAGAACGCCCCTGTTTTTCAGTGCCGTAACCGGGTCGGAAAACGATCTACTCGGCAGAAAATGACACATTCAATTACTGCGTTGCAGCAATCGGCAGGAGATCAATATGAACGATGCACCTATTCTTGGCATCATTGGCGGTTCAGGGCTCTACAATCTTAAAGAGTTGAAGGATATCAACTACGTTGATCTGGACACCCCTTTTGGTAAGCCAAGCGCGCCGGTACTGATCGGCCGCCTCTTTGGCAAACAAGTGGCCTTCCTGGCCCGTCACGGCATCGGCCATGTCCTCACCCCCTCAGAGGTCAACTACCGTGCCAATATCTATGCCCTCAAATCTCTCGGTGTCCAGCAAGCAATCAGCATCAGCGCCGTGGGATCATTGCGCGATGACTATGTGCCCGGCCAGATCGTGATTCCCACCCAGGTTTTTGATTTCACTAAAGGACGCAACCGTTCTTTCTTTGGAGAAGGTATGGTAGCCCATATCGGTGTAGCTGACCCATTCTGTGACAGCCTGTCTGAACAGCTATACGAAGCCGTTGCCCAAACCGGAGCCAATGTCTGTCATGCTGGCACGCTGATCACCATTGAAGGCCCGCGCTTTTCCACCCGCGCCGAGTCCAACACCTTCCGCTCATGGGGCATGTCTCTGGTTGGCATGACCGCCTGCCCGGAAGTTTTTCTGGCGCGTGAAGCCGAACTGTGCTACGCCATCATGGCCCATGTAACCGACTACGACGTCTGGCATGTTACCGAAGAAGAAGTCAGTGTGGAATTGGTCATCAAAACCCTGCTGGCCAACACTTCTGTTGCCCAGCAAGCCCTGCAGAACCTGATTGAGAACCTGCAAGACGACCCTGACTGCGTCTGCCGGCACGCCCTGAAGAATTCGATCATCACCCAGGCTGACAAGATCCCCGCAGAAACCCGCCAAAAACTGGGATCCCTGGTGGACAAATACCTCTAATGCAATATTTGACCAGATATGCCGAAAGATTGCAGCCAGTCAAGAATCCATAGAATGATGAAAGTAGCCCGAACGCTGCCGGTCTGAGCTTCTCCAGCGGTGAGCTGCTTTCCTCGCCAGGATCGTCACCAGGACCTGAAAATCTGAAACCGCCGTGGAAAACCTTTATCCAATTCCCGCAACACCCAAAGACCGCATCCAGCGCCGCCTGCTTAGGCTGGCGACCCTGGCCATGCTCCTGATGGCTATCATTTTGAGCCTCTCGCCAGCCGTTCGCATGCACACCTGGCAAGTGACCTACCGCTGGCAGCACTGGCTGGCTGTGCCAGTGTGGGCGGCTGCATTTGCCATCACCCATCGCCAGACCTGCCAACGCCTGCCGGGGCGCGATCCCTATCTGCTGCCGATCATTGCCTTGCTCAGCGGCTGGGGTCTGCTGACCATCTGGCGTCTTGATCTGGGATTTGGCCTCCGCCAAACCATCTGGCTGGCTTTTAGCCTGACTGTCTTCAATCTGGGACTGCGTATCCCAAAACTTCTCGAAATACTTCGCCGGTATAAATACGTCTGGCTCTTCACCGGCCTCATTCTGACCGCCCTGACCTTCATTATCGGCACTTACCCGGCTGGTCAGGGTCCGCGCCTGTGGTTGGGGCTGGGCTTTGGTGGGGTTTTCTTCCAGCCCTCGGAACCACTGAAACTACTGCTGGTTATTTTCCTGGCTGCCTATCTGGCCGACCGCCAACCAGTGACCTTTAATCTTGTCCAGCTTTTGGCGCCTTCTCTGATCCTGTCTGGCGCATCACTGTTCATTCTCCTCGCCCAGCGCGACTTGGGCACTGCCTCGATCTTTATCCTGCTCTACTTTGCCATTGTCTACCTGGCTTCCGGCCGCCGCCGCATCCTGCTCTCTGGCGCCGGGCTGATCCTGGCTGCCAGCACCGGCGGATATTTCCTCTTTGACGTGATCCGCCTGCGTGTCAACGCCTGGATCAATCCCTGGCTTGACCCCAGCGGCTCCTCCTATCAGATCGTTCAGTCTTTGATGGCCATTGCCTCAGGGCGCGTGCTGGGCAGCGGGCTGGGTCTGGGCAGTCCCAGCGTGGTACCGGTGGCTATTTCCGATTTCATTTTTGCCGCCATTGCCGAAGAAAGCGGTTTGTTTGGCCTGGTCGCAATCATGCTCCTGCTTACCCTGCTTTGCATCCGTGCCATGCAAATTGCCATCCAGGCCGTTAACCAATATCAACGCTATCTGGCTGCTGGTTTGGGCATCTATCTCATGCTGCAAAGTATTCTCATCATTGGCGGCAATATGCGCCTGCTGCCCCTGACCGGTATCACCCTGCCTTTTATCTCCTACGGCGGCTCCTCACTGCTGACTTCTTTTGCTGCCGTGCTCCTCCTTTCGCTGCTGAGCAACGTGCAGGAAGAGGTCGAACCGGCCCCCTTGTTTAACGCCAAACCTTATCTCTTCCTGAGCGGATGGATGCTGATCTGCCTGGCGGCAGTTGCCCTGCTGGGTGCCTGGTGGGCTGTAGTACGTTCCGAAGCACTTTTGTCCCGCACTGACAACCCGCGCCTGAGTATTGCCGATCGATACGTGGCGCGCGGCAATCTGGTTGACCGCCGCAATCAGCCTGTTGCGATGACGGTTGGTGAACCAGGCAGCCTGGAACGCCAACTGCTCTATCCGCCGCTCAGCCTGACGGTTGGATACAGCCATCCGGTGTATGGCCAGGCCGGGTTGGAAAAGGGCCTGAACAATTATCTGCGCGGCTATCAAGGCACCCCCCACTCCACCATCTGGGCCAGAGAGCTGATCTACAACCAGCCGCCGGATGGACTGGATGTGCGGCTAAGTCTCGATCTGCAATTGCAGAGAAAAGCTGACGAAATGCTGGCTGGTCAAAGCGGGGCAGTTGTCATGCTTAATGCCCAGACTGGAGAAGTGCTGGCAATTGCTTCTTCTCCCTCTTTTGATCCCACCCTGGCCACAACCTCCTGGGATTCCTACTTCCAGGATGAGACCTCGCCGCTGCTCAATCGCGCCACTCAGGGAATATACCCGCCGGGCGCCGCCCTGGGGCCTTTTCTGCTGGCAGCCGCGGCCGAGATGGATCTGGAGATCCCCCCACCCGCACAGACTTCAACCTCCTACAACAACCTAACCTGGGACTGTGCTGTGCCCGTTCCGCCAAATGCAACCCTGGGTGAGGAAGTTGCCGCCGGTTGCCCGGGATCTTCTCTGGCATTGGGTAAAGCGCTGGGTTTCAACGAGATCAGGCAGCTGTACCGCCGGTTGGGCTTCGACACCGCCCTCAAAATTCCCCTGCCAGCTGCAGCAGCAACTCCGATCAGCGCATTAACAGATGAAAAGCTGGCTGCCATCGGACAAGATGCTATCATGGTCAGCCCGCTGCAAATGGCATTGGCCGCCGCATCTCTGAGCGCCAAAGGCACCCGCCCCTCTCCTTCCTTCTCAATGGCAGTCAACACACCCATGCAAGGCTGGGTCATCCTCCCGGCTGGAGAAAAAAGCACAGTTTTTCGTGCAGCCTCGGTTAACGAAGCAGCCGGGAAACTGCCCATGACCGGTTTGCCGGCCTGGGAAACAGTGGCATCCGCCCAACAAAATGAACGTACCATCACCTGGTATCTGGCTGGCACCACTCCCGGCTGGCGGGGCGTGCCTCTGGCTCTGGCTGTGGTTCTGGAAGAGGATGACCCGCAGCTTGCCGCAGAAATCGGCTCTTCACTGCTGGACACGATCCTCAACCGCCCAGCCAGTGAGACGCCCGCCGCAAACTGACCACCCGGCATGTGCCGTGTCAATTCCCTGTCCTTGTTTCACATATTGAATCATAACCTCCCGCAGTTTTTCATCCTGCGGGAGGCGTGTTATTGACTCATCAAATAGGCGCAAACGCCTATTTTGCCGCCAGCAATCGCACAAACTTGCGCTTGCCCACCTGCAAAACCCCCGCGCCCGGCACCAGAAAAGCATCCGTAATCACTTCGCCATCCAGCTTGACCCCATTCTGCACGAGCAGCCGCCGTCCCTGGCCGCGGCTTTCGACCAATCCCGCCGATTCCAGCACATCCAGCAAGGTCTGGCCGGGCAGCAACTGCACATCGGGCATCTCATCCGGCACGTCCTTCTTCTGGAACATGCTCACGAAGGCTTCCTGCCCGCGGGCAGCGCCTTCTTCGCCCCAAAATGTGCTGACCACTTCGTAAGCCAATTGCATCTTGGCATCCCGCGGGTGCAAAGAACCATCCGCCTGGGCTTTTTCACGCGCCTCAATGATATCCGGCGTCCAGCGCGTGACCAACCGCGAAAAGGAAGGCATAGCCGAATCTGGAATGCTCATCATCTTGCCATACATATCCTCGGCGTTGGTATTGATCGGGATATGATTGCCTAGCGACTTGCTCATCTTGACCACCCCGTCTGTGCCGGGCAAAATGTCGACAATGATGGCAATGTTGGGCAGCACACCCTTGTAGGTCATGATCTTGCGTGCCGCAGTCATAATGTTGAACAATTGATCTGTGCCGCCCACCTGAACATCGCTGCGCATGGCATAGGCGTCATAACCCTGCATGATGGAATAAAAGGTTTCATGTAAATAGACCGCATCGCCTTTTTCCCAGCGCTTCTTAAAATTCTCCCTGGTCATAAATTGCTGAATGGTAAAATTGGAAGACAGCTTGATCAGTTCCTCAAAGGTCAGACTTGCCAGCCATTCAGCATTGTATCGGATGCGCGTCTTTTCCTTGTCCAGAATGCGAAAGGCCTGCTCGGCATAGGTGCGTCCATTTTGTTCCACCTGCTCACTGGTCAACTGCGGGCGCAGCACATCCTTGTCCGAAGGATCGCCAATCAGGGAAGTGTAATTGCCAATCAGGAATGTAACTTCATGGCCCAGCTCCTGGAATTGGCGCAATTTGCGCATGGGAACCGTATGGCCCAGATGCAGGTCGGTTGTGCGCGGGTCAAAGCCGCAATACACCTGTAACGGCCGTCCTGCTTTCTGTGCAGCCACCAGCCGCTCACGCAATTCCTTTTCCATGGCCTCTTTGAGCGATTCGTCTCCATAGGCCGTGCCCTGCATCAGATAGGCAACTTGTTGGTCAATATTCATGAGTGCTCTCCTTCAATTAAAACGCGCACCTCGACAAGCCCGGTGTGCAGTTATGGTAATGATAATCACTTCTCACAAGCACAACACACGAAACTGCTATCGCAATTCCTGCGCGTGGCATCCTGGACTTAAACAGGACTGTGTAATTCTACCGCTGTTCAATGGCTTCATCAACCTTAAAGCAAAAAGACGCCTGTACGGCGCCCTTTTTCATCAATCACACTTTCCCACTCAACCAACAGGGATGACCATGAAATCCTGCGCCAGATGCACTTCTCCCCCAAAGACCTGTCTGGCCCTGGCTGCCATCTCGTCCAGAGCGGTCTGGCTGGCGCGCCCGTCATAATGGATCAGATACAGGGTGCCCGCCCCGGCTTCCAGGGCAATCTCTGCTGCCTGCTCTGACGAAGAATGCCCCTTGCCTTCACCCGAAGATTCATGGATCAGGATATCCACACCGGCCGCCATCTGCACCATCTGCGAACAGGGTTCAGTGTCGCAGGAGTAAGCTACTGTCCTGCCAGAGCGCAAGAACTCCACCCGCATGCCCAGGGTTGGCACCATGTGTTTGACAGGCGTGGCATGCACCCGGAAGCTTTCATTCTCCAACACGGGAACCAAGGTACCCTCGGCAACCGGATGGAAATGTACCGGATAAAAATCCGGCCAGGCTTTCCATTCATACAGATCCATCACGGTCTGCAAGCGGGAAAGGGTATGTGCCGACCCGTAAAGATTCAAGGGCTCCTTGCGTCCCATCAGCCACAGATCCATCAACAGCAACGGTGCGCCGGAGATGTGGTCTGGGTGAAAATGGGTAAAGAAAATATCCGTGAGCGTATCCAGTTGAATGCCGGCTTTGGGCAGATGCAATACCGGATTGCTGCCGCAGTCGATCAACAACCCCCGCTGACCCTCACGAAAAAAGAGGTGCGTGTGCTCATGGTTTTCGTCCGGCACAGCAGCGCCGGAACCCAGGACGATGATCTCTCCCATGTCAATGATCCCTTCTTACTGCTTCCTGCATCAAAACCAATTGGTTTTCAACAAACAGCAAGGCAAGCTTTCAATTCCGTATCTTTCGTGACGCAGCACACTGCAAGACATTCAAAGATGATACCCGACCAGAATATTTCTATTGTAGCGTGAGTGCTTTCATTATTGCAACAAGTATTGAGTGGACGCCAGACAATGACAGGTGGTTAAAAAAACATGACTGCAATACGCGGCGTCAGCCAGGCTTCGATCATCGCTGCAATCAGCAGCAACGGAATCACCACGCCCACCATCACCTTGCACCAATCCGCCAGGCTTTCCAACCAGATCTGACCAATCGACTTGCCCGGAGTGGGTGCAGCCAGAACTGCCCCTGATTGCAGCACGGCAGCCGTGGCCAGGATGACGGCCGGGATCTCCAGAATACCGTGCGGAATGACGAACATGGCGTAGTTCCACACCGGCAAACCATTGCCCATCAACAAAGCCATCAAATAACCCACAACGCCCATGGATGCAAACAATGGCAGCATACCCAAAATGCTGAAGGAAACCAATCCCAACACCAACCCCAGCAAAAGCACACGCAGATTGTGCCAGAAAATGAACAACACCGGTCCAAAATCGAACAGCGGCCACATTTGCAATAACTGTCCAACCCGCTGGTCAATGTCTTCCAGGGAGGATTCGGTCAAGGGAATATTAAACCGTTCGATTTGCAGACTGCCCACCCACACCCCGGCAACTGCGATCAGCAGCGCCAGCAGAATGGCTATGCGCAATTTACGCAGCGTGGGGCCAACCGAGCGGGCATACCACGCCCAGGGCGTGCGTGCCCCGCCGCTGAATTGCGACTTGAACACCTGCCAGCCCCATTTCAAATTCAGGACATCAATATCACGCCCCAGCAATTCCTCGCGCTGAAAACGCGCCAGCCCCACCCGCACCAGCAAAACCGTCAGAATGACCACACCGATCACGGCATACCACAGGCTGTCATTGGTGCCCCAGAACATCAAGATGCTTTCGCCCTGGATCAAGAAAGCCGCCGGAATGATGATGAAACTGGAAAGAAGGTTGGCCGCCCGCACAGACGTGGTCTGCGAAGAAACCACCACCGCCCCGCTGACCATCATCAGCGCCTGCACCGCGGTCAGAACCAGCACCTGCAACAGGGTATTGACCTCCGGCCAGGGAATGCCCTGCAGCAACAGACCGCCCAGATACACCCCCATGCCCAGATAACTGGCCACCACAGGCGGCACGGTGGCCGCCAGCAGTTTCCCCAGGTAAAGCTGCCAATCCTTAAGCGGCGTGTTGAGCAGCGGTTCAATGCTGCCGCGCTCGCGCTCGCCCACAAAAGTCTCCAGAGCCATGACCAGTGAAACCGAGATGGGGAAGAAGCCCACGATCATCAACAGGAAGGGAATCAGCCTTTCCCCGATGATCCCGGCCCCATACTGGTTCACAAAATTCAACATTTGCGCAGCCGCGAAGTTCGCCAAAAATGGAAAGATGACCGTTAGCGCCACCACCGGGAAGATGATGCGCCAGTCACGGAACTGATCACGCACTTCCCGCTCAGTGATCACCAGGGCCGGGCGTAAACTCTCAAGCATGTACCACCTCCTCTTGAGGTTGTTCCTGCACCTGGCTGACCGCCTTCAAATAGGCCTGCTCCAGTGTATGCGGCACTTCCCGAAAAGATACCACCTCCAACCGGTCACGCAGCAATTTACGCAGCAGGCGTGGATTGGTCTCCACAGGTTCTTCAATCTTGAAACGCAGCCAGTCTTCCCCCCGGCCGGTCAGCATCACACCATCCAGCAGCTTGCCAGCCCAGCCATCCAACGGCTGTGCCATGCGGGCTTCATATTCCATCGGTCCCAGCAGACGCATCTTCATCTCTTGCAGCCCGCCGCTGGCGATGATCTGCCCATGCCAGATGATCGCCACCTGGTCAGCCAGCTCCTCGGCCTCCTGCAAGTTATGGGTGCATAGCAAAATGGTACGCTCGCTGGAGCGCAGCTCGTTGATCGCATCCCGCACCATGCGTGCACTTTCAGGATCCATGGCCGAAGTGGGTTCATCCAGCAGCAGCACCGGCGGCTCATGCAGCATGGCCCGCACCAGTGCCAGTTTCTGGCGCATGCCTTTGGAATATTCACCCAACCGCCGCTTGCGGGCAAAGTCCATGCCCACCTGTTTCAGCAACCGGTCGATGCGCGCCAGGTAATCCTGACGCTGCAATCCATATAATTTTCCAAAGAATTCCAGATATTCATCGCCGCTCATGCGGCCATACAGACCATGATGCTCGGTCAACACCCCCACTCGCGAGCGGACTTCTTCAGCATCCTTGACCACGTCAAAACCGGCGACCAGCGCCCGGCCGCGGGTTGGCACCAGGATCGAATCCAGCATGCGCACCGTGGTCGTCTTCCCGGCCCCGTTTGGGCCCAATAATACCAACACCTGACCTTGGGGAACATCCAGATGGATTCCATTAACAGCCACGAAATCATCAAAATGTTTGGTCAGGTCCTCAGTGAAGATCATTCTTAACCTCTTTCAACCATTGTCCGGGCAGCGCACCGCGGAACACAACCTGTAAACAGTCCCTGCCAGCTCTTTCTATGCAGCCGGTTTGTCTTCATCTCCTGCCGCTACAGGCGCAGCTTTCCAATGCCGGTAAACCAATGCGGTCGCGCTGACCACCGCGATGACGGCCATCACGGTCTGGTTGGCATTCAACCCGCCCACATTGGAAGGATCGAGTCGCAAAAACTCCAGGCAGAATCGCACCACAGGGTACAACACCAAATACATCAGAAAGATATCGCCTTTCTTCAAATGCTGCTTGTAACGTTCGCCCACCCACAACAAAATACCCATATTGAGCAAATTTAAGAGTGATTCATACAAAAAGAGCGGATGGTAACGGGCTACATTCGCATATGCCGGCAAACGATACACCGGATCAATGGTGATCGCCCAGGGCAGACTGGAAGGTGCGCCGTATAGTTCCTGATTAATGAAGTTGCCCCAGCGGCCAATCGCCTGGGCCAGCACCAGGCCGGGGGCAATCACATCCACAAAGTCGGCAAAATCCACCTTGTGCTTCCGGGCATAAAAGAAGAGTGCCAGCACACCGCCCATCACGGCACCTGGAATGCCCAAGCCGCCATTCCAGATAGTCAGCATATCAAGTGGATGGGTTAAATAATATTTTGTGGTCAAACCCATCGCCACCATTGAAGCCGGCGGGGTAAGAATATGCCAGATGCGTGCCCCAATAATACCGGCAATCAACAGCCAGGGCATGGCATCCCAGACCACATCCTCTTTCATGCCGCGCTTCTTTGACAAACGGTCAGCCAGCCAGGCAGCCGCCAAGGCACCCAGCATAATGATGACACCATAATAATGAACAACCAAAGGACCAATTTTAAATCCGGTAGGCATGAATCACGAAACCCTTTCTATGATGACGTACAAGTCGTCTGTATGAAGATATTAAGCCGTGCGGCCATCCCGCCAGGTGCGCAAGATGCGCTGCGCGGCGGTGATGTTCGCCAGGACCGCAATGATACCCACCCCCACCACTGGGAAGTTAAATAACAAAGCAGGGATCAACACCAGGTAACGCTCCAAACGGGTCATGATCCCGTTCTTGGCATGAATGCCAATCGTTTCAGCCTTCGCCCGGGTATAGGAAACCATCAGCGAACCGATCACTGCCAGATACACCAGCACGCAGGCCAGAAAATTGTCCGTTGAGATAAAATACAGCAGCATGCCGCCAAAGGTCACCAGCTCCGCATAGCGGTCAGCCACCGAGTCAAGGAATGCTCCAAAAGGCTGCACATTCCCCTGCATGCGGGCCATCGGGCCATCCACCACATCAGCCAGAACCATCAGCAGCAGCACGACACCTGCCCAGGTAAACTTCCCTTGAGAAAGCAGATAGGCTGCCACAACATGTCCCGCCAGTCCCAGGATGGTCAAAGAATTGGCAGTAAACCCCAATTTCAGCAGGAAACCAGCCGCCGCATCCAGAACACCTTTCAACTGTTCACGCAAGATATCAGATAAACTCTTAGGTTCTTTCTTCACTGCATTTTCCACTGATCTGCTCCTGAAGCCAGTCTTTGGTTGGCGAATAATCACCACCTCAACCGGGGGTAAATTGGCAATTCAATGCTATCTTACCCCTGCCAAACTGTCAAGCAAACCAAATTGAGCCCGGTTTTTTCAACTGCGATTGTCCCCCTGAATCAAAACTACCCGTTCCATTTGGGGCACGAGTAGTCGCAAACCGGGTTTCAGAAGTTATTACTCTTCCTCATCCAGAACATGAACATCATGGTCGTCGTCATCCTGGTACACATCTTCAGGCGGAACCAAAACATCTCGCTCTTTACCGCCGCCCTGTGAAGGGCCAACGATGCCCATTTCTTCCAGCTCATCGATCAGCCGCGCCGCCCGCGGATAACCCACCCGCAGTTTGCGTTGCAGCATGGAAGCACTGGCATGCTGATCGCGGCGCACGATCTCGATTGCCTTGTCCAGCAGTGCATCCGGGCCGTCCAGGCTTTCCTCGATCAGTCCCTCCCAGGGAGCCGGTTCAGGCGGCGTTTGCCAGTTCTTTTGCCAAAAAGCCACCACTCGCTCCACTTCCAGGTCAGTAACCATCACCCCCTGCGCCCGCATCGGGCTGCCCACTTCAGGGTCCTGATACAACATATCGCCTCTGCCAAGCAGAGTTTCCGCGCCAACCGTATCAAGAATCACTCGTGAATCGATCGAAGAAGCCACCGTGAAAGACAGGCGAGCCGGGAAATTAGCCTTGATCAAGCCGGTAACCACATCCGTGCTGGGACGCTGGGTGGCCACCACCAGGTGGATGCCGGTGGCACGCGCCAGCTGCGCCAGGCGCACCAGGCTGTGTTCGGTTTGATCCGGTGCAGTCATCATCAGGTCGGCCAGCTCATCAATCAGGATCACAATGCGCGGCAGTTCCGGGCGGTTGCGCCGCCGCATCTGGCGGTTATAACGCTCCAGGTCTTTCGCACGGGCGGCTTCCAGCAGGCGGTAACGATTATCCATCTCGGTCAACGCCCAGCGCAAAACAGCCAGCATGCGCTCGGTTTGGGTCTCCACTTTGCCCAGCAAGTGCGGCAAACCATTGAAACGCACCAACTCCACCATCTTGGGGTCCAGCAGGGCCAAGCGCAGTTCGTCGGGGGAATTGTTCATTGCCAGGCACAGAGCCAGCGCAGCAATGCATACGGACTTGCCAGAGCCAGTGGTACCGGCGATCAACAAATGCGGCATGCCGCCCAGATCGGCCACAACCGGCTGACCGGAGACGTCCCGGCCCAAAGCAATGGCCAGCGGCTCGTTCAAACTCTGAAAAGCTGCCGATTCTTGCAGTGAGCGCAAACGTACCAAAGCGCTGTGGTCATTGGGCACTTCAATGCCCACAAAAGACTGCCCCGGCACAGGCGCTTCAATGCGCAGTCGTTCGGCAGAAAGGGCCAGCGCCAGATCACGCGACAGGGTGGATATCTGCGAAACACGCACCTTCTGGCGGACGAGTTCGCCTTCAGGGCTCATGCGCTCCACAAAGCCCGGTTCAACCGCAAACTGGGTCACGGTCGGCCCAACCCGGTACCCCACCACTCGCGCCGGGATGCCAAAGTCAAGCAGGGTCTTTTCGATCAAGCCGGCAGTCGCGTGAATGGCCCCTTCATCCTTGCCAACCCGCTGATCCTTGAGCAGCAGGTCCAGGGGCGGCAGCCGCCCTCCACTGCGTTTATCTTCCGCTGAATCCAAATTCTCGTTTTCGGAAATAACCGGCAAAGGGGCAAAATCTTCCTCAAGCGATGGCGCCTCATTGACGCTCTCCGCCTCGTCCTCGTCCCTGCCAAATGTTTGTTGTGGTGTGAAAAGCCAACGCTCGATAGCCCGCGCCGCCAGACGATGCAGCCCGAAACCAAAAAAGACCAGCACGGCCAGCAGCATGCCCAACACCAGCAAATCCCACGGCCCGGGAACCAGCATACGGATAAAGCTGTTCATCACCCAGCCAACCAGGCCGCCATTCTGCCCGGCTTCCGCAATTGCCAGATCGTGGTCTCCCAAAGCATCCAGAAAAGCCAGACCAAAAACGGCCAGAAACTCGATCAGCAACACCCGTCCCAGCCGCATCCCTGAAAAATCTGTGAACCGCGACCAGAGCACCACCCCACCCACTGCGAGGACAAAGATCACCCCCAAAAAGGCACCCCATCCCAAAAGTCTTTGCAAGCTTTCCACCCAGGGAGAGATCAACCGGCCGCTGGTCAAACCCAGCAGACCCAGCGCAGTGACCACACCTAAAACAAGCGTCAAGATGCCAACAATATCCAGCAGGAACCGCCGCATCTGAGGGCTCAACTGCAACGGTTTGTGCGGTTGCTGTTCAGTTGGTTCGCCTGATTTTGTCATGGAAATGACCGGTGAAGTTCTTTGTTAGGGAAGATCATTCAGAATCAACCAGGCCCAACCCCAATCGCCGCCGGCCCGAATCGATATGCAGAATGCGCACCTTGATCTCCTGCCCCTCATTGAAAATTTTGGTCAGCTCCTGCTCGTCACATCCCATGTCCAGGGAAGAGATATGGATCAGGCCTTCCACCCCGTCTTCAAGACGGGCGAAAACGCCAAAGCGCTTGATGACCGTGACCTTTGCGGGGACTTCATCACCTGCCCGATATTTTTCAGGTAATTCTTCCCACGGATTTGGACACAGGCGTTTGAGGCTTAATGCCACGCGCACATTCTCTTCAGACACCTGTAACACCATGGCGCTGACTAGCTGTCCAATCTTCAATAAATCTTCGGGGTGACGCACACGCCCCCAGGAAATTTCGGAAACATGAACCAGGCCTTCCACACCACCCAGGTCAATAAAAGCCCCAAAATCAGTGATATTGGTGACCACACCACTAACCACATCTCCAGCTTTCAATGACTCAAACAGGTACTTGCGCCGCCCTTCGCCGGCCAGCGCAGCCCGTTCAGAGAGCACGACCCGCTCCATCTCCGGCTCGCATTCGATGATCTTAAGCTGCAAGCTGCACCCGATATAATCGGCCAGTTTCTGGCGGCGGGTATTTTCATTTTCACAGCTCACCATATCCACCAAATGAGAAATAGGCACAAATCCCTGGATTTTTTCGCCATGCACCAGCAGTCCGCCGCGATTGCAGGCATGCACTTTCAACACGAGGATCTCATCCCGGTCATAAATGGCCTTGATTGTCTCCCAATCAATGGCCGTGCCCTTTTCTTCTTTGGACTGGGAAGCTGAAGGCAGATCATCAGGTAAAAGAAGCTCATCTTTCTCAGCAAGATAAGCGTCTTCATCCGCAAGCACAGATGCCCACCAGCCATCATCCAGCTCGGGAGCTTCCTCTTTCAGGCGCGAAAGCTCATATTTCGGTAACATGCACTCACCTCCCCAACCCTAACGCTAAACAACGAATAACCCCTTATACCGTACATATTATATAACAAGTAACTTGACCATACAACTGAATTCACAAAAGTGAGTATTCTTTGGTCTCTGGGATCTGCCGTGAAAAAGGTATTTGATGGGGATGTTTTTTGCGCTTCGCGGTTATTCCCAAAGAACCTATTTTTTTGCACGCTCCATCCAATTTCATTCGTGGTGGTTTTGCACCTGTGTTTCCATTTCAACGATCGCCTTGGAGACCTCTTCAATCGCCACGCGTTGCTTGCGGTACAGGTCTGCCTCCGAGACAGCCAGGCGGCTGGCGACATCCCTGGCTTTTTTTCCTTCCAGAAATTTCATTTGCAGGATGTTGTAAAGGATCCACTCGGCGGTGAACCGGCGTTCGCCTTCCGGCCGCACCCGCTCGATCGCCTTGAGTAAGATGGATCTCAAGGCATTGATCTCGTTACCATCATGCACCAGCAAGGCATCCTGCACCACTTCCAAACGCATCAACGGGCTTTCAGTCAATTTTGGACCGCCCCAATAATGGGTAAGAGCATCCTTGACCCACTGCGCCATGCTGTCGTCTGGCATGCCCTCATCACTGAGCAAAGTCTGGCTATCATAGCGGCCGGCTGCCCGCATGCGCTGGATCAGATCCACCTCAGGCGCCAGCATTTGCAGCGAATCAAACACCATTTCCTGTGCCCGGCGGTCTCGCAGAGCCAGCGAAGCCCGCTCCACCAAAACCCCCAGTGTGCGGGATTGTTCTTCAGATAATTTCTGCTCCCCCACCCCGGCAATTCCCAACAAGCCCAGCAAATCCCGGCGGCCATTTTCTTTCTCGCCATTGAACAAGGGCACCAGATAATCGGAACCCCACTGGAACACGCTCGGCAGGCTCTCGTTTTCGAATACCAGCGCCGCCAGTTCATGCGGCACACCGCTTTCCTGCATCTCCACCTTGCCAACTGTTAAAGCCAGGGTCATGCCGCCAGCATCTAGGGCAGCCACATAAGCGCCAGGGGCCTGCAGTTGATCACATACTGCCCCCAGGATCATCTCAAGGAATTGATCCAGATCATTCTCGGTTAATAAACGTTCTTCCAGGTGTTGCAGCAAGTCGATGGTGCGCCTGTCCTTGCCGTAGAACAACCACCTTTCCCAGATCGGAGAAAACAGGGTGATCAGGTGTTCACAGACCAACACCATCGCCGCCATGGCGATCGGCACAAATGCCGTATACTCGCTGCCAAAAGCCGCCCCCAACCGGCGGATGAGGGTGGTCACTGCCAGAGTCAGGCTGGCGGTGACCGGACCGCGCATGATCCACTTGAACAGGCGCGACTTCACCACCCGGTCGGGCCAGGGAACGCCAAAGAAAGCTACCGCGTAGGCCATCACGATCAACAAAGCGCCCGCCAGCAAACTGCTGAACACCGAAAGCGTCCAGAACAGAACTACGTGCCGGGCGGCAAAAACTGAACTGTACAGCAAATAAGGAAAGGATTCCAGGGCCGGGGCCAGGGCGCCAAAAATGAGATATCCCATCCGCCGCCGGCTGGCGCTTGTGGTGGCGCGGTTATAAGCCCGCCCAAAAAAGTACAAAGCCACCATCACACACACCGAATAATACACGGTAAACAGATAGGTGAACAAAGTTGGTGCAAAATATGGGGCGGGCGGTTGATCGTAGATCACATCGCCAATGGCTTTGCCAAAGACGAACCAGGCCAAAAACAAGATCGAAATGAGATACCCGGCGCGCACCAGCCACAAGCGCAGCCCGCGCAAGGGCGAACCCGTGGTTGCCAGAACCTCTGCCGAGAAATGCAGATAAGCGGCCGGCAGCAGGATGATGCCCAACCAGTGAAGATACAGCCAGAAGGAAATGCTCCGGGCATTCATGGCGGTGCTGCCCACAGCATCTGCCGAATAGATCACCACCAGAGCCAGCAGGATCAGGGCAAACGTGCGCGCCACCCGGTTACGCAGGTTGAAGGTCAAGGCATAGATCAACAGCGAAAACGCCGTGATCGAAATGCCAGCCGTCAGGATCTGGCTGAAAGTGCGCAGCAATGCCAGGGTTTCGTTTTCAAATGCGCTTAGCATAGGCAAACACAAATTCTTTCATTCAAAACATCCAACAAAAAAATCATCGCAGAAACTGGGCAAAAAAGATGGCAATGTGCTGGCTGGTATAGTAATGATCGTGATACCCGCAAAATTCATAACCCAGCCTGGCAGCCAGGCTGGTTGCCGGATGGTTCTTGGAGGACATCTCCAGGATCATGCGCCGCAGGCGGTGCTGCACCGCCCATTGCTGCCCGGCCAGCACCAGCGCCGTGCCAATCCCTTTGCGGCGCGCCAGGGTATCCACCACCAGATCGCTCAGCCAGGCAGCACCGGGCAGGACATCATCTTTAAGACGCACATACCCCACCGGCCTGCCACCCATCACTGCCACCAGCACTGCCAGTCGCTCAAACCGCTCCTGCTGCAAAAGCTCCACCGGGCGCGGGTAATCCACCATCACCTTGCGCGGCAGCCGCACTTGGCGAAAGGAAAAGCTCATCTGACCTTCCTCAAACTGACGTTCCATCTGCCAGACGTATTCCGCTTCACAGCTGTGATCCAGCGCAGCCAGAACGGACAAGTCTGCCGGCAGAACAGGGCGGATCTCGATCTCAGGCATGCCACCCCCGTCTCATGGAGCCATCACCTGCACCGGAATGATGCACGGCGCCAGAGCATTGTTCTCATTGTCGGTTACCACCAAACGCAGCAAATAATCTCCGGGGGTGCGCTCCCCGGTATTCCAGACACCCAGTAATTCGTTGACCTTCTTGACATTCCCCGCCGCAATGATCTGCCAATTCTCCTGGCCCAGCGCAGTGAACTCATACTTGTAAAAACCCAGGTTAAGCACATTGACTGTGCCCTTCAATTCAATCGTACCGCTGATCTGCTCACCTGCCACAGGCGAAGTCCACTCCAGCACATCAGGAACGCATCCGGCCGAAATATCCGCCGAGACGGTGGGTACCACCAGCTCGGCCACTGTTCCGGGCGGTAAGGTAGCGGTGGGTGTGGCCACCAGGTCGATCGTCGGGGTTGGCATCATGGATGTCATCGGATAAGCCGGCGCCACAAAGGACACCACAAAAAACTCCGCCCCGGCAGTGACCAGCAGCAACACCAGCACAGTGACCGCCATCAGCAGACGGCTCTGCGCACCTTCGCGTTCCAGACCAAAGATAGCCGAGCGCCACTCTTGCCAATTCAACAGGAGCTTGCGAATATAGATCCCACCCAGCAAACCAAGCAAGGCGTAGATCCAGACCTCATAATCTACAAAAAAACGAATCAAATCACCCATAACTGACAGCAATCACCCAACCATTGAAAATGGTTTTTGTCTCCATCCTGATGCGCAATGCTACAGCCTGCGCAAGATCTCGAGGAAGATGGTCTTCAGCTTGGGTACGATTTGCTGACCGGCCTGCAGCACTTCCTCATGCGTGGTAATGGTGCTGCCATCCAGATTGGCCTTGTTGGAAATTCCGGAAACGCCCAGCACGCGCGTGCCGCCATGATGCGCCACGATCACTTCCGGCACGGTGGACATGCCAACCGCATCACAGCCAATGGTGCGCAGGAAACGCAGATCTGCCGGCGTCTCAAATGAGGGCCCGGCCAGGCAGATATATACACCTTCGCGAAAGGCCGCTTTCTTTTCCCTGGCCACATCGCGGAAAAGCTGCATCAAATCGCGATCGTAGGCAAGGCTCATATCCGGGAATCTTTCGCCAAACTCGGCCAGGTTGGGCCCGCGCAGCGGATTGGGCCCCGACATGGGCAGCAAAGTAATATTGTCAGTAATCAGCATGATATCGCCAGGCTCAAAATCAGGGTGGATCGCCCCGGCAGCATTGGTCACAAATAAAAATTCCACCCCCAGGCGCTGCATCACCCGCACCGGGAAGGTGGTCTGTCCCATGCTGTACCCTTCATAATAATGCACCCGGCCCTGCAAAACCATCACTGTCTGGCCTTCCAGTTCACCGATCACCAGTTGGCCAACATGTCCTTCCACTGTGGATACTGGCCAAAATGGAATTTCTTTATATGGAATAATGTCGGGGTTTTCCACCAGCTTGGCCAGATCGCCCAGCCCTGATCCCAGGATCATGCCAATGCGCGGCTTGCGGCTGGTGCGGGCGCGAATTGCTTCCGCTGCCTGATCAATTTGCTCCAGGGTTACAAACTCTTCCATGAAAAGCCTCCATTAGATCTTTGAAATTCCCGCATTCTCCTGATCTTATGCGGATGTCTCAGGGGATTTCTTAACATTATATCAGGAATTGATTTTTACTAAATCTTCCATGCAGAAAGAAAGAACAGTGAAACAGCCAGGAGAAACCTGTGTCCTTGTCAGCGCAAAATTCCGGTGAACCAGACAGCAACAATCATCTCATAG